>NZ_PSVF01000019.1:0-63933 GCF_002931975.1 Rathayibacter sp. AY1F3
CAGCAGCGAGGACAGCATGTGCCGGTAGAGGGGCTGGCCGTCGTCGACGACCAGCCCCTCTACCGGCACATGCTGTCCTCGCTGCTGCGCGCGGTGCCGGGCGTGCGGAGCGTCGTGGAGGCCGGATCCGCCACGGAGGCGCGGTCGGTGCTGCGGCCCGCGGAGCTCGACGTGGCGATCCTCGACATCGAGCTCGGCGACGGGGACGGCATCGAGCTCGGGCGCCGGCTGCGGTCCACCGCGCCCGAGCTGGGCATCGTCCTGCTCTCGGCCGTCGACGCGATGCACCGCTTCCTCCGCCTCGACCGCGCCGAGGCCCGCGGCTGGAGCTACCTCTCGAAGACCTCCTCCCTCTCCGCCCCCGCCCTGCTCGCCTCCGTCCGCGCGACGGCGGACGGCCGCACCGTGCTCGATCCGGCGCTGGTCGCCGCCCGCGCGGCCCGCCGAGACTCCCCGGTCGCCGCGCTGAGCCCGCGCCAGTACGAGGTGCTCTCGGGTCTCGCATCGGGGCTGACCAACGCCGCGATCGGCGAGCGCCTCGGCATCGCGGTCCGCTCGGTCGACAACCACGTCAACGCCGTCTACGCGTCCCTCGGCGTCCGCTCGGACGGCGAGCGCAACCCGCGGGTCGACGCGACGCTCCTCTTCCTCGAGCACACCGGATGAGCGCCGGCCCGCGCGACGCGCGCGAGGACAACCGCATCGTCCTCGGAGCGATGGCCCTCCTGGGCGGCGTCCTCTCGCTGCTGGCCGCGCTCCAGGCCGTTTTCGCGCTCGGGATGCTGTCGCGGACGCTGCGGGGCGTCGATCCGGGGCCGCTGCTCGACGTGACGACGCGCGTCCTGGTCAACGTGTCGACGATCGGGCTCGCGATCGCCCTGGTCGCGGTGCTGCGTCCCGAGCGCTCGACCGGCGGCGGCCGGGTGGCCCGGACGGCGGTCATCGCCGTGGGGATGGGCCTGGTCCGCTGCTGCCTCCAGGTGCTGACCGGCGTCTACCCGCTCTCGGCCCTCCCCGCTCTCGCGGTCGAGCTGGTCGTCGGATCCACGGTGATCGCGCTGATCACCGCCTACGGCTACCTGCTCGTGCGCGCGGCACGGCGCGTGCGCGAGAAGGAGCGGGAGCACGCCCGGGCCTCCGTGCAAGCGCTCGAGGCGGTGCAGGCCCTGCAGCGGGAGGAGCTGCGGGTGCGGCGCGACGTCGCGCAGAGCCTGCACGGCGGCCTCCAGAACGGACTCGTGGTGCTGACCGCCGAGCTGCACGCGGTCGCGAGGACATCCGACGAGGCGGCCTCGGAGCGGCTGCTCGCCATCGCCGCCCGGCTCGACCGGCTCCGCGAGGACGAGGTGCGCGCGGTCGGCCACGCCCTCTACCCGGTCGAGATCGACCACGGCCTGGTCCCCGCCGTCCGCGACCTCGTCGCGCGCCTCCCTCCCGAGATCGCCGTCGACCTCGACCTCGGCCGCATCCCGGCGCTCGCCGCCGAGGGCGCCGAGCCGCCGCTCGACCAGCGGATGCTCCTGGTCCGGTTCCTGGAGGAGGCGGTCACCAACGCGCTGAAGCACGGCGGCGCCTCCTCGCTGCGGGTGCGCGGCGACGAGGAGGCGGGCGTCGTGGTGCTCACCCTCGACGACGACGGCCGCGGACTCGTCGAGGGGTCGACGCGCTCGGGCCTGGCGCGGCTGGAGCGGCAGCTCGCGGTCTACGGGGGCTCGTTGGAGCTCTCGGACTCGCCCGTGCTGGCGGGGGCGCGGCTGAGGGCGCGGCTCCCGCTGTCCGACGCGGACGGCGGCGGGGCGGAGTAACGGGACGGGCGCTCGCGCCGTCCCTCGCGTCGAGCACAGGGCGGTCCGAGGGGCGGATTCACGCCGGATGGCGAGCCGTCTCCTCGTGCCGGCCCCTCACGCCGGGTAGACCAGCAGATCCTCCGGAGCGACGGTGAAGCCTGCCTCGCGTCCGGGCGCGAGGTCGAGGCGCGCCGCGTCGGCCGCCGGGACGTCGGCGGTCAGGAGCGCGCTGCGCACCCGCACCGCGTCTCCCCGCTGCTCCACATCGGTGATCACGGCGCGGAGGCCTCCCTCTCCGACGGAGACGGCGGAGGGGCGGACCGCGGCGAGCACCGCGGCGCCGACCGCGACCGGCTCGGCCGCGACTCCGGACAGCTCGTGCCCGTCGGCGGTGCGCAGACCCGTCGCGGTGCGGACGCCCTCGAGCAGCTCGAGCCCGGCGAGCTCGGCGGTGAATGCGGTGCGCGGGCGCGTGAGGACGCGGGCGGTCGGCCCCTCCTCGACCACCCGGCCGCCGTGCAGCACCAGAACCCGGTCGGCGAGGGTCCAGGCGTCGAGCACGTCGTGGGTGACCACGATCGCCGAGCGGTCGGCGAGCACCTCGCGGAGCATCCGGCGGAGGACGGGGGCGGTCCGGGCGTCGACCGCGGCCAGCGGCTCGTCGAGCAGCAGGAGGCGCGGGTCGGTCGCGAGGGCCCGGGCGAGGGCGACCCGCTGAGCCTGGCCGCCGGAGAGGCTCCCCGGGCGCCGGTCGGCCAGGTCGGCCACGCCCGCGGCGGCCAGCTCGCGCTCGGCCCGCTCGCGGGACCGCGCCCGTCCGGCGCCGGCGCTGCGCGGACCGAACGCCGCGTTCTCGCGCACGCTGAGGTGCGGGAACAGCAGCGGGTCCTGCGCCAGCAGGGCGACGGGGCGGCGGTGCGGAGGAGTCCAGCGGCGGTCGTCGAAGAGCAGCGCGCCGCCGGCGGTCGCCCGCCCGGAGTCGGCACGGACGAGGCCGGCGATCAGCTCGAGCACGGTCGACTTGCCCGCGCCGTTGGGCCCGAGCAGCGCGATCGTCTCGCCCTCGGCCACGTCGATCCGCACGTCGATCCCGCGCGCCGCGAGCCGCGCCTCCAGCAGCAGGCTCACCGCGGCACCCCCCGGGCTGAGCGGCCGTGCGCGAGACCGATCACGAGCACCGCGACCACCACGAGCACCAGCGCGAGGGCGACCGCCGCGTCCGGATCGCTCTCCCGCTGCAGGTAGATCTCGAGCGGGAGGGTGCGCGTCGTGCCCTCGAGGCTGCCGGCGAAGGTCAGCGTCGCCCCGAACTCGCCGAGCGCCCGCGCGAACGAGAGGATCGCGCCCGAGGCGAGGCCCGGCAGGATCAGCGGCAGCGTGATCCGCCGGAGCACCGTACCGGGGGAGGCGCCGAGTGTCGCGGCGACCGACTCGTACCGCGCGCCGGCGCTGCGCAGCGCGCCCTCGAGCGTCAGCACCAGGAACGGCAGGGCCACGAAGGTCTGCGCGATCACGACGGCGGTGGTCGAGAACGCGATGCGGACGCCGAGGGCCTCCAGTGCGCCGCCGAGCAGGCCCATCCGACCGAAGGTGAAGAGCAGCGCCAGCCCGCCGACCACCGGCGGCAGCACCAGCGGCAGCAGCACCAGCGAGCGGAGCAGGCGCTGGCCGGGGAAGGCCGTGCGGGCGAGCACGAGGGCCATCGGGGTGCCGAGCAGCAGGCACAGCAGGGTCGCGACGGCGGAGGTGCGCAGGCTCAGCAGGAGCGCGGCGACGGAGGAGTCGGAGGTGATCAGCGGCAGGAACTGCGGCCAGTCGACGCGGGCGAGGATCGCGGCGAGCGGGAGCAGCACCAGCAGGGCGCCGAGCGCGGCGACGGCCACGACCCAGCGCGGCAGGCCGGACCCGGTGCGCATCAGCCGCGGGCGAGCGGCGTCTCGACGATGACCGTGGTCGCCTTGACCACCGCCACCGCGGGAGACCCGGGCTCGAGCCCGAGCTCGCGGACCGCTTCGCTGCTCATCAGCGAGACCACGCGGTGCGGACCGCACTGCAGCTCGACCTGCGCCATCACGGTGTCCATCACGATGCCGGTGACGATCCCGACGAAGCGGTTGCGGGCCGAGCGCGCGACCGGGGACGGATCCTCCGGCAGCACGGCGTTCGCGCGGGCGAGCCGGGCGACCTCGAGGCCGTCGACGACGCGTCTCCCGGACGCGTCCTTCGCGCTCTCGAGCGTCCCGTTCTCGATCCAGCGCCGCAGCGTGTCGTCGCTCACGCCGAGCGCGGCGGCGGCGTCCCTGATCCGTATCTGCGGCATGGAGTCGATCCTACGTCCGCGGCTGAGCCCGTGCCGTGTCCGTCTCCTCCCCACGAGATGCCGCTGCGGTACGCCTCCTGCGGCGTGCCGCGCATCCGGGTGGCATCTCGCGGAGAGGGAGGAGCGGAACGCGGAGGAACGGGCTCTGGGGGTCCCGGGCCCCGCGCGCAACCCCCTGGAGGACCGGCAGGAGCACGACGCACGCTGAAGGGACGACGACACAGGAGGCGGCATGCGCGCGATGGTCTACCGGGGCCCCTACAAGGTCCGCGTGGAGGAGAAGGACCGGCCGAGGATCGAGCACCCGAACGACGCGATCGTCCGGGTGACGATGGCGGCGATCTGCGGATCCGATCTGCACCTCTACCACGGGCTGCTCCCGGACACCCGGATCGGCCACACCTTCGGCCACGAGTTCATCGGCGTGGTCGACGAGGTCGGCTCGTCGGTGCAGAACCTCAGCGTCGGCGACACGGTGATGGTCCCCTTCACCATCTACTGCGGCTCCTGCTGGTTCTGCTCCCGCGGCCTCTACTCCAACTGCCACAACGTGAATCCGAACGCCACCGCGATCGGCGGCATCTACGGCTACTCGCACTCGGCGGGCGGCTACGACGGCGGGCAGGCGGAGTACGTGCGCGTCCCGTTCGCCGACGTGGGCCCGACGAGGATCCCCGAGTGGCTGCCGCACGAGGACGCCCTGATGCTCACCGACGCCTTCTCGACCGGCTACTTCGGGGCGCAGCTCGGCGACATCGTCGAGGGCGACACGGTCGTGGTGCTCGGAGCCGGACCGGTCGGCCTGGCCGCCGCGCGGTCCGCCTGGCTGATGGGCGCCGGCCGCGTCATCGTCGTCGACCAGATCGACTACCGGCTCGCCAAGGCCCGCGAGTTCGCCTTCGCGGAGACGATCGACTACACCGAGGAGGACGACCTCGTCGTCACCCTCAAGAAGACCACCGGCGGTCTCGGCGCCGACGTCGTGATCGACGCGGTCGGGGCGGAGGCCGACGGGAACCTCCTCCAGCACGTCACCGGCGCCAAGCTCAAGCTGCAGGGCGGCTCGCCGATCGCGCTCAACTGGGCGATCGACGGCGTCCGCAAGGGCGGCACCGTCTCGGTGATGGGCGCCTACGGTCCGCTCGCGAGCGCCGTCAAGTTCGGCGACGCCGTCAACAAAGGCCTCACCCTGCGGATGAACCAGGCCCCCGTCACCCGGCAGTGGCCGCGCCTGTTCGAGCACATCCGGGCCGGGCACATCACGCCCAGCGACCTGATCACGCACCGCATCCCGCTCGAGCACATCGCCGAGGGGTACCACCTGTTCTCGTCCAAGCTCGACGGCTGCATCAAGACCGTCGTCGTCCCGTAGGAGGATCCCGTGCCGTACACCGCCGACCGCCCCGTCCGCGTGCCGACCGCCGAGGAGTTGCGCGCCCGCATCCCGGGCTGGGGCGCCGACCTCGACCCCGCCGACCGGCCCGCCTTCCCCCGCGAGCGCAGCGACCTCGTCTCGGGCGCGCACTGGGAGCGCCCGGAGAGGATGCGGACGCACGGCCGTCGCGAGAAGAGCATCGAGCACCTCGAGCTGCCCGCCGTCTTCGGCACGGCGCAGCCCCTCCACGGCCTCTCGGGCGCGATCCGCCGCTACGCCTACGACCGGTTCAGCGAGGGGCGCCACGCGCACTGGCTGCTGCTCGTGCTGGGCGACCGGGTGGAGTCGACCGGGGCGCACCTCCGCTCGCTGCTCACGACACGGCCGGACGATCCGATCACCGAGACCGGCGTGCTCGCCGAGGTGCACGCGCACCCGATCGCCTCGCGCCGCGGCCGGACCGACGTGCGCCACCAGATCCTCGACCCGCTGCTCGTCGGCGGCCCCTGGGTCCTCGCCGCCCTCGGCGCCGTGGCCGTCGCCCGCCGCCTCCTGCGCTGACGCCCGTTCCCCTCTCGCGAGAGGCCGCTCCGGTACGCCGCCGTCGGCGTGTCGCGGACCGGAGCGGCGTCTCGCGGAGGAGGACGGGGGTTCAGCGGCTGCGGGGCGCGGCGCCCGCGGTCGGCGCGGTGCGGGTGTCGACGCTCGCCGTGAGTGCCGCGGAGTAGCCGGACGCCGGGCTGCCGGACATCGTCGCGAGCTGCAGGGCTCCGTCGTCGTCGCCGAAGACGGAGTCGGTGTCCAGGCCGACCCGGGCGAGGTTCGCGGCCGAGCCCGCGTACGCGTCGAGGGCGTAGACAGCGGTGCACGCCTCCTCCTGCAGGGCGACCTGCGAGGTCGCGATCGCGTTCGACGCGTCGGTGATCGAGTCCACTCCCGGGTACACCTCGAAGTGGATGTGCGGCCAGCGGCCGGAGTAGCAGGCCGGGACGATCGAGGCGAAGGAGACGACGCCCGACGCGTCGGCGACCTGCACGCCGCGGAGGTACGTCTCGTCCTCGACGCCGCTGGAGTACATCGAGTAGTCCCCGTGCGCGTCGCAGTGCCAGACGTACACGGCGGCTCCGGCGAACGGCACGCCCCCGTTCGCCGCGTCGAGGATCGTCAGAGTGAGCGCCAGGGGGACCCCGTCGGCCGTCGCGCCGCCGCCGACGCTGGTCCGCAGGTCGCTGCGGACGATCCCGGAGCGCTCGAGGACGTCGACCCCGTTCGAGCCGTCGCCCGGGTAGGGGCCGGCGGTCTCGTCGGGGATCTCGCCGGCGACCGCGGTGGCGGTCCCGGCCGTGGCGGTCGCGGTGGGAGTCGCGGCGGCGGTCGCGGCGGCGGAGGAGGCGGATCCCGATCCTCCGGTGGCGCACGCCGCGAGCCCGAGGGTCGCCGCCCCCGCGCCGACCAGCGTCAGCACGCCGCGCCGTGAGAAGAGGGTCCCCACGTCGAACGGGAGGCCCTGGTCGACCACCTCCTCCTCGGGGCGGTCGAGGCGGCGGCCCTCGTAGGCCGGTCCGTCGGGCGTGCTGCGGGGCTCCGGGATGCGGGTCATGGTCGTGCTCCTCGTCGATCGTGGTGTCCGTCGCGAGCAACCCTGGCCGCCGGGGCTCTGCGCCTCCGATGACCGTCCTACGACCCTCCTATGACCGACCCGCCGACCGCCCTGCAGGCCTCCTCCGACGCCGCGACGCCTCTCACGGCGCTCCGAACCCGGCCGCCGCGAGCGCCGCGCGTCCGGCGTCGGAGGCGACGTACGCGACGAAGGCCGCCGCCGTGGCCGGGTCGCCCGCTCCGGTCAGCGCCGCGATCGGGTACGTGTTCACCGCCTCCGAGGCCTCGGCGAAGGGGATGCCGGTGACCGAGCCCGCAGCCCCGCGGACGTCGGTCGCGTAGACGAGCCCGGCGTCCGCCTCGCCCGAGGACACCTTGCCGAGCACGTCGGTGACCGACGACTCCTCGCTCACGGGGGAGATGTCGACCCCGGCGGCCTGCTCGACCGCGGCGGCCGCTGCTCCGCACGGCACCTGCGGCGCGCAGACGACGGTGGCGGTCCCGGGCCGGGCGAGGTCGGCGAGCGAGGCGACCTGCGCCGGGTTGCCGGGGGGCACGGCGATCTCGAGCGTGTTCGTGGCGATGTCGACCGGGTCCCCGTCGACGAGCCCGGCCTCGGCGACGGTGGACATCGTGCGCTCGTCGGCGGAGGCGAAGACGTCGGCCGGGGCGCCGTTGACGATCTGCGTCGCGAGATCGGAGGAGCCGGCGAAGGAGAGCTCGACCTCGGCTCCGGGCTCGGCGGCCTCGAACCCCGTGGCGAGCTCGGTGAACGCGCCCTTCAGCGAGGCGGCGGCGAAGACCGTGATGGAGCCGCCGGCCGAGGACGTCGCGCCGCCGGTGGCCGCATCGCCGGCGGGGGTCGACGGAGCGGAGCAGCCCGCGAGCAGGAGGAGCGCGGCAGCGGCCGGGACGAGGGGGAGCAGTCGACGACGCACGGGGACCTCCGGATCAGGAGTCCGCAGATGCGGCGGACAGCTGATCCTAAGACCCCAGGTGCGGAGAAGGGCTGTAAGTGGGGCTTCACATACGGCGGAGAGACGATCCGAGGACCGGACCGGCCGGGCGACGCACCTGCGCGGGGAACGACTGCCCGCGCGACGCACAGCGGCGGGCGGACCGCAGCCCTCCGGCTCCGGCCCGCCCGCCGCTCGTCGCGGCCGCCTCGACGGCGGCCCTCCGTTCAGCTCTGCGGCGGCGAGTAGAACTGGAGGTCGTTGCCCTCCGAGTCCTTGAAGGGGAGGATGCGGCCCCACTCGTGGTCGCTGATCTCGCCCTCGATCGACGCGCCCCGCGCCGTGAGGCGCTCCAGCTCGTCCTCGATCGAGCCCTCGGGCTGGAACGAGATGACCGCCCCGCCCTGCTCCGCGACCGTGGCCGACTCGCGGGCGTTCAGGCCGATCATCAGCCCGCCGGCGTCCAGCTCCGACCAGTCGTCCGAGGTGTCCTTGACCTCGAGGCCGAGCGTGTCGCGGTAGAACGCGACCGCCCGCTCCATGTCCGTGACGGGGACCCAGACCGTTGCGACTCCTGATGCCATGTCGTGCTCCTTCGCTCGATGATGCCGTTCCACCGACGCTAGGTCGGGGACGCCCGGAGCGGGGGCCCTTGCGCCGACGCGCGGAGGCTGCTCTCGCGCGGCGCCTCTCCGCCGAGACACCGCCCCTCGCCGGCGTCTCGGCGCGCAGCGGAGCGTCTCCGCCCGGCCTCCTCGCGAACGCTCCCCGCCTCAGCGCTCGGCGACGAAGCGGTGCACCACCGCGAGGTCCTCGTCGCCGAGGCCGGCGTCGACCAGGTCGCGGAACACGGTGCGGAGCGTGCCGAGCAGCGGAGCGGAGGTGCCCGTCGCCTCCGCCTCGTCGGCCGCGGCCCGCAGATCCTTGTCCATGAAGGAGGCGACGCCGGTCGGCGTGTAGTCGCGGGCGACCAGGGCGGCGCGCTTGGTCTCGAGCACGCGGCTGCCCGCGTAGCCGCCCTGCAGTAGGGCGAGCAGCGTGTCGAGGTCGAGGCCGGAGCGCTCGGCGATGACGGCGGCCTCCGCGATCGCGGTCATGGTCGCGGCGACGACGAGCTGGTTGCAGGCCTTCGCCACCTCGCCGGCGCCGAGCGGCCCGAGGCGGACGGCGGTCCCGCAGGCGGACAGCACGGGCAGCGCCCGGGCGACGTCCTCCTCCGCCCCGCCGACCATGATCGAGAGGGTCCCCGCCTCGGCGCCCTCGGTGCCGCCGCTGACCGGGGCGTCGACGAGGCGGAGCCGCGGGTGGCGCCCCGCCAGCTCGCGCAGGCCGGAGGCGGACACGCTGGAGCAGACGACGAGCACGAGGTCCGACCCCGCGGCGAGCACTCCCTCCTCTCCTTCGAGCACCTCCTCGAGCTGCGGCAGGTCCGGCACCATCACGATCAGCACCTCCGAGGCGGCGGCGAGCGAGCGGGCGGAGTCGTGCCACTGCGCCCCGGGGACGGCGCGGCGGGCGCGGTCGGCGGACGCGGGGCGCGCGGTGATCCCGAGCGGGACGCCGGCGGCGACGAGGCGCCGGGCCATCGGGGCGCCCATGCTCCCGAGCCCGACGAAGCCGGTGCGCGCGGGGGGGAGGGCGGCGGTCGTGGTGTCCGGCATGCGCCCAGCATATCGAACAGGGTTCACAGGAGTGAAGTAGGGTGGGCGCGGGCCGATCCGGGGGAGAGTCTCCCGCACCGTCCCGCGAAGGGACACCCGTGACCGATCGCCTCCGCGTCGTCATCGCCTCGCCGCTCAGCTCCGAGCTGATCGCCCGCATCGTCGAGCTCGAGCCGCGCCTCGACGTCGTCGCCGACCAGAGCCTCCTCCCTCCGATGCGCCACCCCGGCGACCACGGCGGAGACCCCTCCTTCCGGCGCACCCCGGAGCAGCAGCGCGCCTTCGACGAGCTCGTCGACTCCGCGGACGTGCTCTACGGCGTGCCGGACGAGACCCCCGCCGCGCTCGCGCGCACGGCGGCCGCGAATCCGCGCCTCCGCTGGGTGCAGACGATGCCCGCGGGCGGAGGCGCGCAGGTGCGGGCCGCGGGGCTCGACGACGCGCAGCTCGAGCGCATCGCGTTCTCGACCTCCGCGGGAGTCCACTCCGAGCCGCTCGCCGAGTTCGGGGTCTTCGGACTCCTGGCCGGCGCCAAGTCCCTCCCGCGCCTCCAATCCCTCCAGTGCGAGCGCGTCTGGGGCGGCCGGTGGACGATGGGGCTGATCTCGGAGCAGACGGTCCTGATCGTGGGGCTCGGCACGATCGGGCGCGCAACCGCCCGCAAGCTCCAGCAGCTCGGCGCCCGCGTGATCGGCACGAGCCGCCACGAGACCGAGGTGGAGCACGTCGACGAGATCGTCGCCCCCGACGCGATCGCGGAGGTGGCGGGCCGGATCGACGGGGTCGTCGTCACGCTCCCCGGCACCGCCGCCACCGAGAAGCTGGTCGGCTCCGAGTTCTTCGCCGCACTGCGCCCCGGCGCCTCGTTCGTCAGCGTCGGGCGCGGGACGGTCGTCGACGAGGAGGCGCTGCTCGCCGCGCTCGACGACGGCCGCGTCGGCTTCGCCGCGCTTGACGTGGTGGCGGAGGAGCCGCTCGAGCAGAGCAGCCCGCTCTGGAGCCACCCGAGCGTCCTGATCAGCCCCCACACCGCGGCGCTGAACGTCGCGGAGGACCGCCTGATCGCCGAGCTCTTCGCGCGCAACGCCACCCGCTTCCTCGACGGGGAGCCCCTGATCAACCGAGTCGATACGGTGGAGTTCTACTGACCCCGCCCCCGGAAGAGGACGCCATGGCCCGCCCCGATGCGCCCCCGACGACGGTCGACTCCGACAGGGGCTCGGGCGCCCCCGCCGTGTCGCGCGCCATGCGGATCCTCGACCTCCTGGCCGACGCGGGCGGCCCGCGCACGCTGACGGACATCGCCCGCGAGCTCGGGATCGCCAAGTCGTCGACCTCGAACCTCTGCGCCGCACTCGAGGAGGGCCGGCTCATCCGCCGCGTCGGCTCCGGCTTCCTCCTCGGTCGGCGCACCGTCGAGCTCGGCAGCCACTACCTCGCCGGCTTCGACCCGGTGCGCGAGTTCTACCGGCTCTGCGAGGAGTCGCCGGTGCTCTCGCGTCAGCTGGTGCAGATCGCGCTGCTCGACGGCACGCGGGTCCTCTACCTGGCGGTGCACGAGGGGCGGGAGCGGTTCGCGCTCTCCGCGAGCGTCGGCGACCGGTACCCCGCCTCCGCCACGGCCGTCGGAACGGCGCTCCTGGCCGAGCTCGACGACAGCGAGATCGCCGAGCGCTTCGCCGACGACCGCGACATCGTCGTCTTCACCGACCGGTCCACGTCCTCGACCCGCGAGCTGCTCCGCAAGGTCGCCGCGGCGCGCGTGCGCGGCTACGCGATCGACGACGGCGAGCTGCACCCCAGCGTCCTGGGCGTCGCCGTCGCGGTCCCGGCCGCCACCCGCTCCGATCTCTCGGTCGCGGTCGGCGTCTCGCTGGTCCGGCCGATCGCCGACGATCAGGAGGAGGTCGTCGCGGCCCTCCGCGAGGCCGCCGCGGCGCTCGGCCGCCCGCCCCTCGTCGCCGGAGCACCCGCCTGACGCCTCGCTGTCCATTCTGTTGAATGCCGTTCACTGGGCTGTTACGCTCGGCCCATCCCGCCTCCGCGGGCCGGAGTGAGCGAGGCACCGTGGCGACCAGCAGCACCAGCACGAGCGGCGTCGAGCCGAGGGGCGTCCGCTGATGCGCCTCGCGCGAATCCGGGCCGAGGACGGACCGGCCGTCGTCCTCCAGGTCGCGGGGGAGTGGCGCGAGATCGAGGACGCCTTCGCCGCGGAGCCGGTCGAGACGGGCCGCCGCTGGCCCGTCGAGGGCGCGCAGCTGCTGGCCCCGGTGGAGCCCCGCGTCATCCTCGGCATGGCGCACAACGGCTCCGCGGCCGACCGGCTGCTGCCGCCGCAGGCCTTCCACAAGACCGCGCACACGCTGGCCGGGCCCGGCGATCCGATCGTCCTCGACGAGGGCATCGGCCCGGTGGTCGTCGAGGGCGAGCTCGCCCTGGTCATCGGCCGCACCGCGCGGCACCTCACTCCCGAGGACGCGCTCGCGCACGTGCTCGGAGCGACGGTCGCGAACGACGTCACCGCTCCCGGGATGATCGCCGCCGACGGCCTCTTCCTCCAGGGCAAGAACGGCGACGGCTGGACGCCGCTCGGACCGTGGATCGAGACCGGAGTCGACGTCGACGCGGTCGGCATCACGGTGAGCGTCGACGGGGAGGTGCGGGCCGTCTCCTCGACCGACCGCCTCGGCTGGCGCGCCGCCGAGATCCTGGTGCACCTCACCTCCCACCTCACGCTCCACCCGGGAGACGTCGTCCTCACCGGCTCGCCCGGCACGGCCGTCGAGGTCGGGCCCGGCCAGGAGGTGCTGATCGCCCTCGACGGGATCGGCGCGCTCGCGAGCCGCACTGTCGCGGGCCCTCCGCGCGCGGCGCCTCCGCAGCCCTGACATCCGCTCCGACCCTCTGGAGGAACCGTGCTCTTCGACCTGACCGACCGCGTGGCGCTCGTCACCGGATCCAGCCGCGGCATCGGCCGCGCCGTCGCCACCGGCCTCGCCGAGGCGGGCGCCACCGTCGTCCTGAACGGCCTCGACCCCGAGCGCCTCGAGGCCGCCCGAGCCGAGCTCGCGGAGCGGTTCGCCGGCACCGACGACCGCCCGCGGATCCACGCCCGCGCCTTCGACGTCACCGATGACGCGGCCGCCGAGGCGGGCGTCGCGTGGATCGAGGAGGCGGTGGGCCCGCTGCGCATCCTGGTCAACAACGCCGGCGTCCAGCACCGCGTGCCCCTGCTCGAGCTCGAGGTCGCCGACTGGGAGCGGGTGCTGCGCACGAACCTCACCAGCGCCTTCGTGGTCGGCCGGGCGGCGGCGAAGCGGATGATCCCGCGCGGCGCCGGGAAGATCGTCAACGTCGCCTCGGTGCAGGCCGATCTCGCGCGGCCGACGATCGCGCCCTACACCGCCTCGAAGGGCGGGATCCGCAACCTCACCCGCGCGATGACGGCGGAGTGGGCGCAGCACGGCATCCAGGTCAACGCGATCGCGCCGGGCTACATCCACACCGAGATGACGCAGGGCCTCGTCGACGACGAGGCGTTCGACAGCTGGATCCTCGGCCGCACGCCCGCCGCGCGCTGGGGCCGCGTCGAAGACCTGATCGGCCCTGCCGTCTGGCTCGCCTCCGACGGCTCGGACTACGTCAACGGGCAGGTCGTCTTCATCGACGGCGGCATGACCGTCGTCGTCTGAGCCACCCCTCGACCCACCGAACGGAACCCGCATGACCGCGCTCGTCCCCGCCTCCACCACCCGCGTCGTCGTCCACGCCGCCGGCGACCTCCGCGTCGAGGACGCGCCGCTCGCGCCGCGCGGCCCCGGCGAGGCCCTCGTCGCCGTCGCGTACGGCGGGATCTGCGGCTCCGATCTGCACTACTGGACGCACGGCGCCGCGGGCGAGTCGATCCTCCGCGAGCCGCTGACGCTCGGCCACGAGGTGGTCGGCACGGTCGTCGAGGCAGCGGCGGACGGCTCCGGACCCCCGGTCGGCGCGGCCGTCGCCGTGCACCCCGCGACCGCGCGCGGCGAGTGGCCAGACGGGCGCCCGAACCTCGCGACCGAGGGCACCTACCTGGGCAGCGCCGCGCGGATGCCGCACACCCAGGGCGCGTTCGCCCGCCACGCGGTGCTGCCGGCGCGCATGCTCCGCGAGCTGCCCGCCGGTCTCGGGCTCCGGGAGGCGGCGCTCGCGGAGCCGGCGGGCGTCGCCTGGCACGCGGTGTCCCGCGCGGGGGAGGTGTCGGGACGGCGCGCGCTGGTGATCGGCAGCGGCCCGATCGGAGCGCTGATCGTCGCCGTGCTGAAGCGGGCGGGGGCGGCCGAGATCGTCGCGGTCGACCTGGCCGAGGAGCCCCTCGCGATCGCCCGCGCGGTCGGCGCGACCCGGACGATCCGCGCGACCGACGCCGACGCGATCGCCGAGGTCGCGGCCGACGTCGTCTTCGAGTCCTCGGGCAGCCCGCGCGGCCTCGCCTCGGCCGTCCGGGGCGCCGCCCGCGGCGGCACCGTCGTGATGGTGGGACTCCTCCCCTCGGGCGAGCAGCCGGCCCTGATCTCGCTCGCGATCACCCGGGAGCTGCGCCTGATCGGCTCCTTCCGCTTCGTCGACGAGATCGACGAGGTGCTGGCGGCGCTCGCCGACGGAAGCCTCGCGGTGGCGCCGGTGGTCACGCAGGTGGTGCCGCTGGAGCGCGCGCTCGAGGCCTTCGAGCTCGCCCGCGACGCCTCGCGCTCGAGCAAGGTGCTGCTCGACTTCACCCCGTGACGGGCGCTCGAGGCGCCTCCGGAGGGTCGGGATCGCCCGAGCGTTCGGGGTTCCCTCGGACGGCGGCGCCGCCGGAGCACTACCGTTGCACCATGGCGTCCACCGATACCCCCGATTCCGCCCCCGAAGCCGACACCGCTTCCGAGAGCGCCCCCACGCTCACCTTCTCCGACCTCGGTCTCTCCGACCCGGTCCTCAAGGCCCTCAAGGAGGTCGGCTACGAGACGCCCTCGGCCATCCAGGCCGCGACGATCCCGTCCCTCCTCTCCGGCCGCGACGTCCTCGGCGTCGCCCAGACCGGCACCGGCAAGACCGCGGCGTTCGCGCTGCCGATCCTCTCGCGCCTCGACGTCTCGCAGAAGACGCCGCAGGCCCTCGTGCTGGCCCCGACCCGCGAGCTCGCGCTGCAGGTCTGCGAGGCGTTCGAGCGCTACGCGTCCGGCCTCCGCGGCGTCCACGTCCTCCCCGTCTACGGCGGCCAGGGCTACGGCACCCAGCTCTCCGCGCTCCGCCG
Organism: Rathayibacter sp. AY1F3; assembly: GCF_002931975.1. Classification (NCBI taxonomy): domain Bacteria; kingdom Bacillati; phylum Actinomycetota; class Actinomycetes; order Micrococcales; family Microbacteriaceae; genus Rathayibacter; species Rathayibacter sp. AY1F3. The sequence goes on from NZ_PSVF01000019.1 coordinate 14,977, forward strand.
CGGCGTCCACGTCGTCGTCGGCACGCCCGGCCGCATCATGGACCACCTCGAGAAGGGCACCCTCGACCTCTCGCAGCTGAAGTTCCTGGTTCTCGACGAGGCCGACGAGATGCTCAAGATGGGCTTCGCGGAGGACGTCGAGACGATCCTCGCCGACACCCCCGTCGAGAAGCAGATCGCGCTGTTCTCGGCCACGATGCCCGCGCAGATCCGCCGCATCTCGGGCAAGTACCTGAAGGAGCCGGAGGAGATCACGGTCAAGAACAAGACCACGACCTCCGTCAACACCACGCAGCGCTACCTGATGGTGTCGTACCCGCAGAAGGTCGACGCCCTCACCCGCATCCTCGAGGTCGAGAACTTCGAGGGCATGATCGTGTTCGTCCGCACGAAGAGCGAGACGGAGACGCTGGCCGAGAAGCTGCGCGCTCGCGGCTACACCGCGGCGGCGATCAGCGGAGACGTGGCCCAGGCCCAGCGCGAGCGCACGGTCGAGCAGCTGAAGTCCGGCAAGCTCGACATCCTCGTCGCGACCGACGTCGCCGCCCGCGGCCTCGACGTCGAGCGCATCAGCCACGTCGTCAACTACGACATCCCGATCGACACCGAGTCGTACGTCCACCGCATCGGCCGCACCGGTCGCGCGGGGCGCAGCGGAGCGGCGATCAGCTTCGTCACGCCGCGCGAGCGCCGCCTCCTCGCCGCCATCGAGAAGGCCACCCGCCAGCCGCTGACCGAGATGCGGATGCCGAGCGTCGAGGACGTCAACGTCACCCGCCTCTCGCGATTCGACGACGCGATCACCGCGGCGCTCGCCGACACCGAGCGCCTGCAGCGCTTCCGCGACATCATCGGCCACTACGTCGAGCACCACGACGTGGTCGAGTCGGACGTCGCCGCCGCGCTGGCCATCGTCGCGCAGGGCGAGGAGCCGCTGCTGCTCTCGCCCGACGACCCCCGCTTCGCCCGTCGCGAGCGCGAGGACCGCGACTCCCGGCCCGACCGGGGCGACCGCCCCGAGCGCGGCGACCGCTTCGACCGCGGCGGCGACCGGGGCGAGCGTCCCGAGCGCCGTCAGCGCCCGGCGAACAGCAACCTCGCCTCGTACCGGATCGAGGTCGGCCGCCGCCAGCGCGTCGAGCCCCGCCAGATCGTGGGCGCGCTCGCGAACGAGGGCGGCCTCAACCGGGGCGACTTCGGGCACATCGACATCCGCCCGGACTTCTCGATCGTGGAGCTGCCGGCCGACCTGCCCCAGGACGTGCTCGACCGCCTCGCCGACACCCGCATCAGCGGGCAGCTGATCGAGCTGAAGCCGGACCGCCGTCCGAGCCGCGCCGGCGCCGACCGCGGCGCACGCCCCAGCGGCCCGAGCCGCTCGAGCGAGCGCCCGGAGCGCAAGCCGCGCTACTGACGGCTCCCGCCTCTGCGGACGTCCCTCCACGAGACGCCACTCCGGTACAGCGACCCTTGCGTGTCGCGAACCGGAGTGGCGTCTCGCGTTCGTGCGGGGGGGGGGGGGCTCAGCGGCGCAGGACGCGCCGGGCCAGCACGTTGCCGAGCAGCTGCACCAGCTGCACGATCACGATGATCACGAGCACCGCGGCCCAGGTGACGACCGGCTCGAACTGCCGGTAGCCGTACTGGATCGCGAAGTTGCCGAGCCCGCCGGCGCCGATGTATCCGGCGACCGCCGACATGTCGATCACGGCGACGAACACGAACGTGTAGCCGAGGATCAGCGGACCGAGCGCCTCCGGCAGCAGCACCGTGCGGACGATCCGGAACCGGCTCGCTCCGACCGACCGCGCCGCCTCGATCACGCCGGGCTGCACGGTCAGCAGGTTCTGCTCCACGATCCGCCCGATGCCGAAGGCGGCGCCGAGCGAGAGGGTGAAGACGATCGCGTCCGTGCCGATGCCGGAGCCGACCACCAGCCGGGCCAGCGGCTGGGCCGCGGCGATGAAGATGATGAACGGGATCGGCCGGAACACGTTCACGATCACGTTGAGCAGTCCGTGGACCACCCGGTTCGCGTAGAGGGCGCCGCCGCGGGTCAGCGCCAGGCCCAGCCCGATCAGCAGTCCGCCGAGCCCGCCGAAGAGGAGGCTCAGCGCGACGATGTAGAGCGTCTCGCCGGTCGCCTGGACGAGCTTGGGCAGGAGCGGGATCAGCTCGTTCATCGGGGCACCTCCGTGAGGGCGACGCGTCCGCCGAGGCGGGCGAGGAGGGAATCGACGACGCCGTCCGGCGCGTCGAGGGCGACCGTGAGGTGGCCGAAGGCCCGCCCGCGGACGTCGGTGATGCCGCCGTAGACGAGCTCGAGCGGCACGCCGGCGGCCGCGACCTCGGCGAAGACGTCGCCCTGGGAGGCGGAGTCGTCCGAGAACGAGAGCGTGACCAGCCGGCCGCGGTGGCGCGTACGCAGCACGGCCGCCTCCGCGGGCGAGGGCACCGAGCGGACGACCGTGGAGACGAAGCGGCGGGTGACCGGCTCGCGCGGGGCCGAGAACACGTCGAAGACGGGCCCGCGCTCCACGATCCGGCCCGACTCCATCACCGCGACCTTCGTCGCGAGCTGCTGGACCACGTCCATCTCGTGGGTGATCACGACGATGGTGACGCCCAGCTCCTCGTTGATGCGGCGGAGGAGGGCGAGCACCTCGCCGGTGGTGTCCGGGTCGAGCGCGCTGGTGGCCTCGTCGGCCAGCAGGATGCGCGGGGAGGCGGCGAGGGCGCGGGCGATGCCGACGCGCTGCTTCTGCCCGCCCGAGAGCTGCTCCGGGTGGCTGCGCGCCTTGTCGCTCAGGCCGACGAAGCGGAGCATCTCGTCGACGCGGGCGCGCTGCTCCCTGCGCGGGACGCCCGCGACCTGCAGCGGGTAGGCGACGTTCTGCCCCACGGTCTTCGAGCCGAACAGGTTGAACTGCTGGAAGATCATCCCGATGCCCAGGCGCAGCCGGCGCAGCTCGCGCTCGGGCAGGCCCACGGTCTCGCGGCCGTCGATCTCGATGCTGCCGCTGGTCGCGGGCTCGAGGGCGTTGACGAGGCGCGCGAGCGTGCTCTTGCCGGCGCCGGAGTAGCCGATCACTCCGTAGACGTCGCCCGCGTCGATCTCGAGGCTCACGCCGTCGACGGCCGCGGTCGGGGCGGCGCCGCGCCCTGCGCCGGGGTAGACCTTGCGCACGTCGGTCATGCGGATGAGCGGCACAGGGCGCCCTTTCTGTTGCGGGGGAGGCGCGGGACCGCGCCGGTGGGTAGCTCCGCGAGCGGAGGATCCGACCGGCGCGGTGCCGCGGGTGCCGGAGTCAGGAGGCGGCGGAGATGTCGGTCTCGGCGGACTCGAGCGAGGTCTCCAGCTCGGAGGCGGGCGTCTTCAGGAAGACCGCGGTGCCGCCGGACTGCTCCGAGACGCCGTCGAGCACGTCCTGGCTGTCCTGGTAGATCGAGACGAGCTTCGTGTAGGTCTCGTTCTCGGCGTCGTCGGCCCGGGCGGCGAAGATGTTCGTGTAGAGCAGGGAGGCGGGGTCGCTCGGGTCGTCCTGGGCGATCGCGTCCGAGGCCTTCAGGCCCGCGTTCTCGATGAAGTCGTTGTTGATGATCGCGGCGGCCACGTCCGGGAGCGACGTCGGGGTGAGGGAGGCCTCCAGCGCGGTGACCTCCACCTTCGAGGAGGACTCGACGTCGTCGACGTTCGAGAGCACTCCGCCGCCGTCCTTCAGCTCGACGAGCCCGGCCGACTGCAGCACCAGCAGCGCGCGCGCCTGATTCGTCTCGTCGTTGGGGATCGCGACGGTGGAGCCGGCGGGGATGTCCGCGACGTCGTCGTACTTCGAGGAGTAGAGGCCGAGCGGGTAGATCGCGGTCGCGCCGATCGGCACGAGGTCGGCGTCGGCCGAGGTGTTGTACTGCGCCAGGTAGGCGATGTGCTGGAACTGGTTGAGGTCGATCTCGCCCTCGGTGAGGGCGGGGTTGGGCTGGTTGTAGTCGCTGAAGTCGACGATCTCGACGTCGATCCCGGCGTCGGCGGCGGCCTTCTCGTAGGTGGCCCAGTAGGGGTCGCTCGCGCCGACCACGCCGATGCGGACGGTGTCGTCGCCGCCGCCCGCGCCGGAGCAGCCGGCGAGGAGGAGGGCGGCGGAGGCGGCGATCGCGGAGGTCGCGAGGAGTCGGGTGCGCAGGGTCATGGCTGTGGGGATCCTTCCGTGGAGAGGATCCGGGCACTCGGCGCCGACCGGGCGGTGCTGGTCACCGCCGGCGCTGCGACCGGCCTCCGGTCGCTCGGCGCCGCGACTGCGCGGATCCCGGGGATCACCTTACGAAGGCGGCCGGACCCGCGCGGAACCCGCGCGTAACACGGCGACTCGGAGGCAGCGGAGGCGCGCGCTCACCGCCTGAGCGCGCCGTGGCGGCCGCTCAGCGCGGGATCTCGCCGTGCCGCGCGCACGAGCTCTCGAGAGCGCTGGGGCTGCTGCTCAGAGCCTGAGCGCGCCATGGCGGCCGCTCAGCTCGCGAGCGCGCCGTCCTCGCCCGCCGACGCCTCGTGCTTGGCGATCCGCTTCGCGATCGCGTCGCGCTCGGCCCGGAGCGACGCGATGGTCGGCTTGTCCAGGCGGGGGTCGGCCAGGTCGGCGAAGGGGCTCGCGGCGCCGGTGCGCGCGGACACGAGCGCGGCGTACGCCTTCGTCGCGGCGCGGAGCTCGGCTCCCGCCCGTTCGACCTTCCGCGGCTTCGACTCCTTGTCCGAGACGAGTCGGGCGTGCTTGTCGAGGGCGTCTACCAGCGCGCGATGCGCGGCGTCAATCTTCTTGCTCATAGGCGCATTATGGCGCAGGATCGGCGCACGGCGCCGAACGCGTCCCGCACCAGCCCTCCGTCCCCCTTCGCGAGAGGCCGCTCGGGTACGCGACACGCAGGGGAGGCGTACCGGAGCGGCATCTCGCGGGGAGGGGACGGGCGGGTCAGCGGGCGACCGGCGTGGAGACGGACGACGCGCCGGCGCTGGTGGCCACCGCGTCGAGGACTCGCTGCACGTCGAGGGCGTCGGCGAAGGTGGGCGTGACCGCCGTGCCGCCGGCGATCGCCTCGACGAGATCGACGACCTGGTGCGTGAAGAGGTGCTCGTAGCCGATGCCGTGCCCGGTCGGCCACCAGGCGGACATGTACGGGTGCGCCGGCTCGGTGACCTGGATGCGCCGGAAGCCCTGCGCCTCCTCGGGGTCGCGGGCGTCGTAGTACTCGAGCTCGTTCATCCGCTCGAAGTCGAACGCGATCGAGCCGAGCTCGCCGTTCACCTCGATCCGGTTGGCGTTGCGGCGGCCGGTCGCGACGCGGGTCGCCTCGAAGACGCCCAGGGCGCCGCCCTCGAAGGCGGCGGTGAAGGCCGCGGCGTCGTCGACGGTCACGGCGCCGCGCGGGGCGTCGGCACCGGCACGGCCGCCGAGGCCGATCTGCTCGCTGAGCACGGGGCGCTCGGTGGTGAAGGTGCGCAGCGTCGCCGAGACCGAGGTGATGCCGCGGCCGGTCAGCCACTGGGCGGTGTCGATGCTGTGCGCGCCGATGTCGCCGAGGGCGCCCGAGCCGGCGCGCTCCTTCTGCAGGCGCCAGGTCAGCGGCGCCTCGGAGTCGGACAGCCAGTCCTGCAGGTACTGGGCGCGCACGTGGCGGATGTCGCCGAGGCGGCCCTCCTCGATGAAGCGCTTGGCGAGGGCGAGGGCCGGGGTGCGGCGGTAGCTGAAGCCGCACATCGCCACCTTCCCGGAAGCGGCGGCCGCGGCGACCATCCGCTCCGCCTCCTCGACGGAGTTGGCGAGGGGCTTCTCGCACAGCACGTGCTTGCCGGCCTCGAGGGCCGCGATGGCGATCTCGGCGTGGGTGTCGCCGGGGGTGCAGATGTCGACGAGGTCGATGTCGTCGCGGGCGATGACGGCCCGCCAGTCGGTGGAGGCCTCGCTCCAGCCCAGCCGCTCGGCGCGCTCCGCGGTCGAGTCGGGGTTGCTCCCCACGAGCACGGCGAGCTCGGGGCGGAGGGGGAGGGGGAAGAAGCGGGAGGCGGTGCGCCAGGCGTGCGAGTGGGTGCGGCCCATGAAGGCGGTCCCCACCATCGCGACGCGCAGGGCTCGGTCGTTCGACATCGTCGTCCTTTCGTCGGCCGTACGACCCTGCCACGGGTCGGGGCGCGGGCGCTACCGCGCTCGGCGAGACCGCCTCCGGGGCGACGCGCCCGGGCTGCACGGACATGAGCACGTTCATAGGGTTCGGAGAGCGCTCTATCACAGACGGAATGTCTCAACAGCCGCCGTCAGATGTCGCGTAATCCCGCGGATCCCTGCCCTGACGCGGTAGCAGGAAGCCCTCCGGGCGACTGGGCGATCACCCGAACCGCCTTCGAATCGGTTCAGAACTTTTGCTTGACCCGCGACGTAAGTGGAAGTAGCTTCATCCGCATGGTCACCGCAGACCCCCGCAGCACTGCTGCACAGCCTCTTCCCCGCACCTCCGACGAGTCTCAGCAGCTGCTTCTGCAGATGCGCGGCATCGTGAAGGTCTTCCCCGGCGCCCGTGCTCTCGACGGCGTCGACCTCGATGTCCGACCCGGTGAGGTGCACTGCCTCCTCGGCCAGAACGGCGCCGGCAAGTCCACCCTCATCAAGACCCTCGCCGGGGCCCACCAGCCCACCGAGGGCGAGATCCTCGTCGACGGGAACGTCGTCACGATCCCGTCCCCGACGGCGGCCCTCGCCCTGGGCATCGCGACGATGTACCAGGAGCTCGACGTCGTCGACGGCCTCTCCGTCGCCGAGAACATCTTCCTCGGCCACGAGCTCTCCCGCGGCGGCTTCACCGCTCGGGCGAAGGCCACGAGGATCACCCGCGAGCTGATGGAGCGCCTCGGCCACTCCGAGATCTCGCCGAACCGCGAGGTCGGCACGCTCTCCGCCGCCGGCAAGCAGATCGTGCAGATGGCCCGCGCCCTCTCGCACGACGCGCGGGTCATCATCATGGACGAGCCCTCCGCGGTGCTCGACTCCGAGGAGGTGGAGAACCTCTTCCACGTGGTGCGCCAGCTCACCGCCTCCGGCGTCGCCATCGTCTACATCTCGCACCGCCTCGACGAGATCCGCGCCATCGGCGACCGGATCACCGTGATCAAGGACGGCGCGACCGTCGCGCAGAACCTCGCGGTCGCCGACACCCCCACCTCGAAGCTCATCACCCTGATGACCGGCCGCGCCGTCGAGTACGTCTTCCCGGACCGCCAGGAGCTCGACGTCGAGGCCGAGACGCTGCTGAAGGTCGAGAAGCTGGGCCTGCAGGGCTCCTTCTCGGACGTCTCCCTCGAGATCCGCGCCGGCGAGGTCGTCGGCCTCGCGGGGCTGGTCGGCTCCGGCCGCTCCGAGATCCTCGAGACCATCTACGGGGCGCGCCGCGCCAGCACCGGGACGGTCAGCGTGGCGGGCAAGCGCCTGCGCGCCGGCTCCGTCACCTCGGCGGTCGACGCCGGCATCGGCCTCTGCCCGGAGGAGCGCAAGAGCCAGGGCCTGCTCCTGGACGAGCCGGTCTACCGCAACATCACCCTCTCGACCTTCGACCGCTTCGCCAAGCGCGGCTTCCTCGACGAGCGCTCCGAGCGCGCGGCGGCGGCCGAGCAGGCGGTCTCCCTCGACCTGCGGCCCTCCGGGGTCGACCGCGACGCCCGCACCCTCTCCGGAGGCAACCAGCAGAAGGCGCTCCTCGCCCGCTGGCTCGTGCGCGGCTGCCGCGTCCTGCTGCTCGACGAGCCGACCCGCGGGGTCGACGTCGGCGCACGGGCCGAGATCTACACCCTGATCAGGGACCTCGCGACCAACGGCGCCGCCGTGCTCGTGGTCTCCAGCGAGATCGGCGAGGTCCTCGGACTCTCCGACCGAGTGCTCGTGATCTCCGACGGCGCCGTGGTCCACGAGGGCCCGGCCGATTCGATCGACGAGCACCGCGTGCTCGATCTCGTCATGGAAGGAAGTGCAGCGTGAGCGGACAGCTCGACACCGCGTCGCCGTCGATCGGCGGTCCGCAGGAGGACGCCGCCCGTCACGCGTCGGCCGCGACGGGAGGCTCCTCCGGGGGCGTGCCCTCGAAGGACTCCCGCTCCGGGATCGCCCGCCTCATGCAGGGCTCCCTCGGCCGCAACGTCGGGCTGCTGCTCGCGCTGGTGATCCTCTGCATCGTCGGATTCGCGACCGCGGGGGAGCGCTTCGCCAGCGTCGACAACGTGCTCACGATCCTCCGCCTCGCCGCCGTCATCGGCGTGCTGAGCATCGGCATGACCTTCGTCATCACCTCCGGCGGCATCGACCTCTCGGTCGGCTCCGTGATGGGGCTCGCGACGGTCTGGGCGAGCACGGTCTCGACCCAGTACTACGCGGCCAACACCTCCTGGCTGGTGATCGTGCTCACCGCGGTCGTCGTCGGCCTCGTCTGCGGCCTGATCAACGGCGCGCTGATCGCCTACGGCCGGGTCGTCGCCTTCATGGCGACCCTGGCGATGCTCGTCGCCGCCCGCGGCTTCGCCGAGCTGATCTCGAACCGCCAGACGCAGGTCGTCACGGTCACGCCGTTCCTCGACTTCTTCCGCGCCGACGTGCTCGGCATCCCGGTGCTCGTGCTGATCTTCGTGGTCGTCGCCGTCGCCGGCTGGATCCTGCTCAACCGCACCACCTTCGGCCGCCGCACCATCGCGGTCGGCGGCAACCCGGAGGCGGCCCGCCTCGCCGGCATCAAGGTCCGCCGCCACACCATGTACGTCTACGGCCTCGCCGGGCTCACCGCCGGCATCGCCGCCGTCATGATGCTCGCCCGCACCACCGCCGGAAGCTCGACCAACGGCCTCCTCTACGAGCTCGACGCCATCGCGGCGGTCGTCGTCGGAGGCACGCTGCTGGCCGGCGGCCGCGGCACCATCGTCGGCACCGTGTTCGGCGTCCTCATCTTCACGACCCTGACCAACGTGTTCACGCAGAACAACATGTCGACCTCGACTCAGGCCGTCGCGAAGGGCGCGATCATCGTCGCCGCCGTCCTGCTGCAGCAGCGGTTCGCCGCCCGAGGCAGGAAGTCCTGACCCCGGGGCTCCGGCCCCGCTCCTCCACACACAGCAACCCACCCGACCACTCAGGTCACCTCTCCGAGGACACGTGTGCCCTCGGACCCCTCGGATCGATCGAAGGAGATCACTTCCATGCCCGCACGCCCCTTCACCCGCAGCCGCCTCTCCCGCACCGCCCGACTCGGCTCGGCCGGCGTCGCCTTCGGCGCCGTCGCGCTGATGCTCACCGGCTGCATCTCGAACGCCCCGGTCGAGACCGGCAACGCCGCCTCCGGCGGGACCGCCGCCGCCGTGGCCGCCTCGGACAACGACGCCTCCGGCGACAACGTCGTCATCGGCTTCACCGCTCCCGCCGCCGACCACGGCTGGATGGGCGCGGTCAGCCGCGCCGCCATCGCCGAGGCCGAGAAGTACGACGACGTGGAGCTCCGCACCGCGGAGGGCACCAACGACGTCAACCTCCAGATCAGCCAGGTCGAGACCTTCATCAACGACGGCGTCGACGCGATCGTGCTCCTGCCGATCGACGGAGCGGCGCTCACGCAGGTCGCCACCCAGGCGATGGAGGCGGGCATCACCGTCATCAACGTGGACCGCGAGTTCTCCAGCCCCTTCGCCGCCCGGTCGACCATCCTCGGCGACAACTACGGCATGGGCGTCAGCGCCGGCACCTACATCTGCGAGGAGCTCGGCGACAACCCCGACGCCGTCGTCGCCGAGATCGCCGGCATCGACTCCCTCCCGCTGACCCAGGAGCGCAGCCAGGGCTTCTCGGACGCGCTCGAGGGCTGCGGCCTCGACGTGGACAACCGCGTCGCCGCCGACTTCACCGTCCAGGGCGGAGAGCAGGCCGCGGCCAACCTCCTCCAGGCCGCGCCGAAGATCGACGCCATCTGGAACCACGACGACGACCAGGGCGTCGGCGTCCTCGCGGCGATCGACACCGCCGGACGCGACGAGTTCCTCTTCGTCGGCGGCGCCGGCTCGGCCAACGTGATGCGCGCGATCGAGGCCGACGACTCCGTCGTCAAGGCCACGGTCGTCTACCCCTCGACCCAGGCCGCGGACGGCATCAAGCTCGCCCGCCTCGTCGAGCAGAACAAGTCGATGGCCGACACCAGCTCGCTCGGCGTCCCGCGCCAGATCCAGCTCTTCGCGCCGGTCGTCACCAAGGACAACGTCTCCGAGTACCTGCCCTCGGCCTTCGAGTCCTGATCGGCCCCACCAGCCCGGGTCGGCGCGGGAACCATCCCGCGCCGGCCCCCACCTCGGCGCCGCCCCGGGATCACTGACGACCCGCAGCGCAGCGCCACCGGCATCCGCGAGAGGAGGAGGAGTGCAAGACACCGGCCCCAGGGCCGGACAGGAGGAGACCGGATCCGCTCAGTCGTGCGGACAGCGACGGATCCGGCCTCTGCGATGAACACCTCATTGAAGGAATCACATCACGCATGAATGGTAAGCGATCCTCGAGAAGAAGCATCAGGCGTCTTCTCGCACTCGGCATCGCCGGGATGGTGACGGTCTCCGGACTCACCGCCCTCGGCCTGCCCGCCTCGGCCCACGACGGAGTGGACCACGGTTCCGAGGGCGGAGCATCCGCTCTCGACTGGAGCAACTACGAGAAGGTCCTGCTGACGAAGAACGTCGGCGAGCCCCTCGACCTGGCCGTCCTCCCGGACAAGTCGGTCCTCCACACCGCTCGGAACGGCGAGATCCGCCACACCGACCCCAAGACCGGCACCACCCGTGTCGTCAACACGATCCCCGTGTACCAGAACTCGGAGGACGGACTGCAGTCCGTCGGCATCGACCCCGACTTCGCCGAGAACAAGTGGGTCTACCTCGTCTACGCGCCCCCCGGGAACACCCCGACCGGCGCGGCCCCGAACATGCTGCCCGAGGGCGCGACCGACAGCTACTGGGACCAGTGGAAGGGCATCAACCGCCTCTCCCGGTTCAAGTGGACCGGCTCGGGCCTCGATCTCGCGAGCGAGCAGAAGATCATCGACATCGAGACCCAGCGCGGGCAGTGCTGCCACGTGGGTGCCGACTTCGACTGGGACGCCGACGGCAACCTGTACCTCTCCACCGGCGACAACACGCCGGCGAGCGCTCCGGGTGCCGCGGGCTTCGCGCCGAACAACGACGCGCCCCGCATGAACCCGGGCTTCGACTCGCGTCGCGGCGCCGGCAACACGAACGACCTCCGCGGCAAGATCCTCCGGATCACCGTGCAGGAGGACGGCTCGTACACGATCCCCGAGGGCAACCTCTTCCCGGTGGGAACCGAGAAGACCCGCCCCGAGATCTTCGTGATGGGCGTCCGCAACCCGTTCAAGATCGACGTCGACGCCGAGACGAACACCCTCTCCTGGGGCGACTACGGCCCCGACGCCACGAAGGCCGCTGCGGCCGACGGCGTCCGCGGCCCGATGGGCCTCGTCGAGTGGAACGCGACCGGACTGGACGAGCCGCACAACTCCGGCTGGCCCTACGTCCACGGACCCAACGCGCCGTACAACGAGTGGAACTTCGAGACGTCGACGCCCCGCGGCTTCTTCGACCCGGAGAACCTGAAGAACAACTCGCGCTGGAACACCGGCCTCGTCGACATCCCGGACGCCAAGGCGGCGACCGTCTACTACGGCGACAACCCCGGCGACCAGCCGTTCGACGAGCTCGTCAACTTCGGGACCAGCACCGGCCAGGGCCCCATGGGCGGACCGGTGTACCACTTCGACGCGGACAACACCTCGACGTCGAAGTTCCCGGAGTACTGGGACAAGAAGACCTTCTTCGGCGAGTTCTCGCAGGACTACATCGCGGCGTTCACGCTCGATGAGGACCGCGCGGTCACGCACATCGAGGACTTCCTCCCCAACGCGGCGCTCAGCCAGGCCGCGCAGCCGATCCACGACAACCCGATGGACATGGAGTTCGGCCCCGACGGGTCGATGTACGTGATCGAGTACGGCGACGGATTCTTCCGCGCCAACCCCGACGCGGGCCTGTACCGGATCGACTACGCCGAGGGCAACAAGGCGCCGCAGGCCCGCTTCACCGCGACCCCCCTGTCCGCCTCGCAGACCCCGCTCGAGGTCACGTTCGACGCCAAGGGATCGACCGACCCCGAGGGCGACGCGCTCACCTACGACTGGGACTTCGACGGCGACGGCACCTTCGACGCCACCGGAGTGACCGTCAAGAAGACCTACACCGAGCTCGGACAGTTCACGGCCCGTCTGCGCGTCACCGACGCCAAGGGCAAGTTCAGCCTGACCTCGCGGGTCATCTCGGTCGGCAACCAGGCGCCGCAGATCCAGATCCAGACGCCCGGCAACGGCTCGTTCTTCAGCTGGGGCGACGCGATCCCCTACCAGGTGACCGGCAAGGACGCTGAGGACGGCGACCAGATCGTCAGCAGCCGCGTGGGCTGGACCTACGGCCTCGGCCACGACGAGCACGCCCACCCCGAGGTCACCGGCACCGGTGCCAAGGGAGCGTTCCCGACGTCCAAGGACTCGCCCGAGCACGGCCCCGGCGCGCTGCTGTACGGCACCGTCGTCGTGACCTACACGGACGGCGGCTTCAACGGCCTGCCCCCGGCTGCGGCCGAGGCGACGCTGCGGCTGAACCCGAAGACGCAGGAGGCGGAGCACGCCGCCCGTGAGGGCGTCCTGCCCTACGCGGACACCACCGCCAGCGGCGGCAACGCCGTCAGCGGACTCGGTGCGGGATCCTTCCTGCGCTGGGACCCGGTGAACTTCGCCAACCTGACCGGCGTCGTGGTCCGCGCCACCGGTGAGGGCACCGTCGACCTCCGCTGGAACGCTGCCGACGCAGCGCCCTTCGGAACGGCGACCATCCCCGCGGGAGCCGGCTGGAAGGACGTCCTCGTCCCCTTCGGCACCAACGTCCCCCGCGGCACCGGCTCGCTCTACGTGACCTCGCCCAGCGGCCTGTCGCTCGACTCCCTCACCTTCCAGGGTGTCGGCGCCGGTGACAAGACGGCTCCGACGGTCGCGGCGACCCTCGACCCGGCAGCGCCTGCGGGCGTCGGCGGCGTCTACAACAAGCCCGTGACCCTCGGCCTCACCGCCACGGACAACGGAGCGCTCTCCACCGTCCAGTACTCCGCCGACAACGGCACGACGTGGACCACGGTCCGCGCCGTCAACGGCGCGTACACGGTCCCGTTCACCACGAACGGCGCCCGGACGATCCAGTACCGCGCCACCGACACCGGCGGCAACGTCTCGGCGGTCGGCACGGTGAAGTTCACGATCGACCTGGCCGCGGCGAACGCCCCGACCGCCGCGTCGACCACCACCGTGGCGCTCTCGGCTCCCCGCGTGACCTTCGGGGCACCGGGCGAGGCGACCGTCACGGTCACCGGTCAGGGTGGGAACCCCGGCGGAGAGGTCGTCCTCTACGAGGGCGCCACCGAGCTGGGCCGCGCGACGCTGAAGGACGGCAAGGCGACCTTCGCCCTGCCGAAGACCCTCGGCGCCGGCACCCACACCCTCCGTGCGGCGTACGGCTCGGACGCCACCTTCAAGGCCTCGGAGGGCACCGCCCGCCTGATCGTCTCGAAGGCCGCCTCGGAGCTCACCGCGACCGTCTCGCCCAACCCGGTCAAGCCGGGCGCCAGCGCGCAGGTCACGGTCGACGCGAAGTCCTCGACGGGTGTCGCCGGCACCGGTCAGGTGAGCGTGATGGTGAAGAGGAACCTCTCCACCGTCGCGATGCTCACCGGGACCCTCGACGAGAACGGGCACGTCGTGGTGACGCTCCCGAAGCTCGCGGCGGGCAGCTACAAGCTGACCGTCACCCACACCGCCACGGCGGACACCAACGCCGCGTCGGCGCTGCTGAACCTGACCGTCCAGCAGTAGCCCCCGCGCAGGGGCCGGCCGGCTCGACCGGGCCGGCCGGCCCCCCACCCCCTGCACCATCTGCCATTTCGAAGGAGAAATGATGCACCACCACCACGCATCCATCACGGCCAAGCCGATGAGCCGGCGCTCGCTGATGACGGCCCTGGCCGCATCGACCGTCGCGGTCGGCGTCGGAGCGGGAGCCCTCGCGGCGCCCGCCACGGCCGCCCCCGCGCCCTCGTCCGGATCCACGCGCCTGGTCCCGATCAACCGCATCGGCATCCAGCTCTACAGCGTCCGCGACAAGGTCTCGTCGCTCGGCTTCCGGGCCGTCTTCGAGGAGCTCGGCCGCATCGGCTACAGCGAGATCGAGTTCGCCGGGTACACCCAGGGCAACGTCGGGGCGATCACGCCGCAGCAGATCCGCCAGCTGCTCGACGACAACGGCCTCCGCGCCGTCGGCTCGCACGTCGGCACCAACCTCCTCCGCTCGGAGCTGGGCAAGCAGATCGAGATCGCGCAGATCCTCGGCACGCCGCACCTCGGCACCGGCAACGCGCCCACCAACGTCAACACCAAGGCGGGCTACCTCGCCGCGGCGGAGGAGTGGAACAAGTGGGGCCAGCAGGTCTCGGCCGCGGGCATGAAGCTCTACCAGCACAACCACGCCGGTGAGTTCGGGTTCGCCACGGACGACCCCAAGACCCGCCTGTACGACCTCTTCTACGACAACACCGACCCGCGTCACGTGTATCTCGAGATGGACGTCTACTGGGCGTACGTCGGCAAGAAGCTCTACCCGGGCTTCGAGCCGCTCGACTACATCAAGCGCAACCCGCGCCGCTACCCGATCCTGCACCTCAAGGACGGCAAGACGAACAACGCCAACACCAACGGCTACGACATCGTCGAGTTCGGCGCGGGCAACCTGCCCTACCAGGCGTTCCTCTCGGAGCTGCGCGACCGCGGCCAGCGCTTCGGCGTCTGGGAGCAGGACACCGCTCCCACGCTGGCGACGCCGCCGAGCACGGGGAACTCCCTCGAGGCCGCTTCCCGCAGCTACTCCGCGATCGCTGCGCTCCGTGGCTGAGCGCACCCCGCGCCGCGCGCGCCGCACCGACAGCACCACCACCAGCACGACGCGCACGAGCGCACCGAGGAGAACCCCCATGAAGTGGAAGACGCCCACGGCGGTCCTCGCGGCCGCCTCCCTCGCGATGGTCGCCGCACCGTCCGCCTTCGCGGCGACGACGGACTGCACCACCGAGCTCGGGAACCAGACGATCACCGGAGACCTCAACGTCGGCGCGGGCCAGACCTGCGTGCTCGGCAACGTGACCGTCACCGGCAACGTCATCGTCGGCGACGACGCCTGGCTGGACGCCACCTCGGCGACCATCGGCGGCGACGTCATCGGCACCGACGCGTACGGCATCTCGATCGACGGCACCAGCGTCGGCGGAGACGTCGTGTCGTTCTCGGACGGCAGCCGCAACGGCTTCCTCTACCTGCGCGACCTCACGGTCGGCGGCATGGTCGAGGCCGGCGGGATCGACGTCGAGTTCAGCGACCTCTCGGTCGACGGCTCGGTCAGCACCGACGCGGCGAACTACGTCGACGTCGACCGCACCAGCGTCGGCGGCGACGCCACCTTCGCCGGCAGCGACTTCGGCGTGAACGTGCAGGGCGCCATCGTCGGCGGCTCGCTCGCCGTCACCGGCTCCTCGCGCGGCGTCCTCCTGGGCGCGAACGAGGACGGCTCGGCCTCGGCCCTCGGCAACACGGTGGGCGGGAACCTCACGCTCTCGGGCAACTCCGGCAACGTCCAGCTCGCGGGCTCGACGGTCGGCGGGCGCATCGCGCTCGCCGACAACGCGCCGGCGGTCAACTTCGGCGCGGGCAACACCGCCGCCGGAGTCGACGGCACCTTCACGGGAACGGCGGCGGGCGCTGCGGCGGCCGGCGACCAGGCCGTGGCCGTCATCGTCCCCGAGGCCAACAAGGGCGAGCTGACCTGGACGCTCGAGGGCACCAGCAACCTGGTGAACCTCGGCGTCGCCGAGGAGCAGGGCGACCACTTCGCCGCCTCCGGTGAGCTCGTGCCGGTCCGCGTGACCGACACCCGCCTCAACGGCCCGGCCTGGTCGGTCACCGGCCAGCTGAGCGACTTCCGCTCCGGCGAGAAGACGTTCTCGGGCAAGCACCTCGGCTGGACCCCCGAGGTCCTGGAGAACACGGGCGGTGCCGTCGCCGGCGCAGCCGTCCCCTCCGGGTTCGACTCGGGCAACGGCCTCGCCACGCCCCGCGTCCTCGGCTCCGCCGCGGCGCAGCACCCGACCGGATCCTCGGTCCTGGGCGCCGACCTCGACCTGAAGCTCCCGCTCTCGGTCGGAACCGGCACCTACACCGCGACGCTGACGCTCACCGCGCTCGGCTAGCACCGGTGGGGCGGCCTCCGGGCCGCCCCACCCTCCCCCCGTCTCTCTGCGAGACGCCACTCCGGTACGCCCCGCTCGGCGTGCCGTGTACCGGAGCGGCGTCCCGCGGGGAGGCATCCCCCCTTGCAACGGAAGCCTGATCGATGTCGCTCATGCCACGCACCTCCCGCACCACCGCCGCCCTGCTGCTGATGACGCTCCTCGCAGCCGGCGGCCTCTCGGCTCAGGCGGGTGCCCAGGAGGCGGACCCCGCCTCCACGCCGGTCACCTGGGGGGTGCGCCCCGCCGACACCGAGCAGGGCAGCGAGCGGCCGAACTACGCGTACGCCCTCGATCCCGGCGGACGCCTCAGCGACGCCCTGATCGTCTCCAACTACGACGACGAGGAGCAGACGTTCCGCGTCTACGGCTCCGACGGCTTCATCACCGAGGCCGGCCAGCTCGACCTGCTCCCCGCCGCGGAGCCCTCGACGCAGCTGGGCAGCTGGATCGCGTTCCCCGAGCCCGAGGTCACCGTGCCCGCCGGCGAGAGCGTGCAGGTCCCGTTCGAGGTCGTCGTCCCCGAGGACGTGACCCCGGGCGACTACGCCGCGGGCGTCGTCTCCTCGATCCTGGTGCAGGGCGAGACCGGAGTCTCGGTCGACCGGCGCCTGGGCTCGCGCATGTACCTCCGCGTCGGCGGCGAGCTCGCCCCGCGCCTGTCGATCGACGGCCTCGCCGTCTCGTACCAGGGCGGCTGGAACCCCTTCGCCCCCGGCTCCGCGACCGTCGACTACACCGTGACCAACGCGGGCAACACCCGTATCGCGCCGGGCGCCGAGATCAGCGTCGCCGGCCTCTTCGGCCTCGCGCCGGTGTCCGCGACCGACCCGGAGCCGCTGCCCGAGCTCCTCCCCGGAACCTCCGTCTCGCGCACCGTGACCGTCGCCGGAGTCTGGCCGCTCTTCGTCGCGACCGCCCGCGCCGCGCTCTCGGGCACCGTCGTCACCGCCGACCAGGCCGCGCAGGCCGACTCCGCCGTCGTCGTCCCCGACGTGCCGGTCGCCACCGCCGAGACCTCGGCCGCGGCCGTGCCGTGGAGCGCCGTGCTCCTCCTCGCCCTGCTCATCGGGCTCATCGTGCTGACCGTCGTCCGCCGCCGCCGCCGGGCCGCGGGGGAGCAGGCGCGCATCGACGCCGCCGTCGCCGCCGCTCTCGGCGCCCAGCCGGAGGACGCCGACCGCGCGGAGGTCCGCTCCTGACCGGGTGCGGCCGGCGCGGTCCGCGGGGGATCGCGCCGGCGCGGCCCGCCGCCTCCGGGCGCGCGGCCGCCGCTCTAGCGGACCGCCCGCCCCTCGGCGCGCAGCTGCTCGAGGAAGCCGTCCACCACGGCGGGGCTGAGCAGGTGGCCGCGCAGCATCAGCGCGGCACCGCGCACGCCCCCGCTGCCGCCCAGCTCGGCGGTCACCACGTCGAGCCGCTGCGTCGCGAGGGGGAGGGAGCGCTCGTCGATCACCGAGCGCACGGCCGTCAGGATCTCCGGGCTGGCGAGGGCGACCGCGCCGCCCAGCACGATGACGGAGGGGTTCAGCAGGCTCACGCAGGTGGCCAGCACCTCGCCGAGCTGGAGTCCCGCGATCCGCGCCGCCTCGACGGCCTCGGGATCGCGCGCCTTCAGCAGGTCGATCAGCTCGCGCACCGACTGCACGTCGCGGCCCGCCCGGGCGAGCCCGGCGGCCAGAGCGGAGCCGCCCGCGACCGCCTCGAGGTCCCCCTCCTGACCGCCCGCCGCGGCCGGGGCCGTGCGCGGCACCTGGACGTGGCCGAGATCACCGGCGGAGCCGAGGGCTCCGCGCTGGAGCAGCCCGGACGAGACGATGCCCGCGCCGATGCCGGTGCCGACCTTCACGAACATCAGGTCGAGGGCGTGCGGGAACCGCGAGGCCCGCTCGCCGAGCGCCAGCAGGTTCACGTCGTTGTCGACGAGCACCGTGGTGTCGTAGCGCCGACGCACGAAGGCGGGGATGTCGAAGCCGTCCCAGCCGGGCATGATCGGCGGGCGCACCGGGCGGCCGCTCGCGTGCTCCACCGGGCCGGGCACGCCGACCCCGATGCCCGCGAGGGCGGAGCGGTCGACCCCGGCCGCGGCGAGGATCCCGTCGCAGACGTCGAGCGCGTGCCCGAGCACCGCCACGGGGCCCTGCGCGATGTCGAGCTCCTCGCGGCGCTCGGCGATGATGCGGCCGTCGAAGTCGGTCAGCGCGATGGTCGAGTGCGCCGCGCCCAGGTCGATGGCCAGGAGCGAGCGGACGGCCGGGTCGAAGACGAGGCGCGCGGACGGGCGGCCGCCGGTCGATGGAGCGCGGTCGAGGTGCGCGATCAGTCCGAGCTCGAAGAACTGCTCCAGGCGCGTCATCACCGCGGTCCGCGCGAGGCCCGTCTCCTCGACCAGCTCGGCGCGGGTGCGCGGCCGACCGTCGGCGAACAGCCTCAGCATGTCGCCGGTCGCGGTACCCGCGCGCTCGGCCACGCTCAGCTCCTTCTCTCGGCCCGGAGGACGGGTTCGGGGGACAGCACACCTGAGGAAACCAGTCGACGCACGGTCGCGCAATCTCGGCGGGCCCTGCGTGCGGGTCCTGCGCAACACGGCCGGCCGGAGGCGCGACGCGCGCCCGGCCGCGGCCCCTCCCCACTCCGATCGCCCGGGTGCGCCCCGACGATCGCCGCTCAGCCAGCCCTTCCAGACAGGAGAGAACGATGACCTCGTCCGACACCACCACCACAGGCGCCCCCCGATCGAGCGGGCGCATCGGCCTCTGGCTGATCGGGGCCCGGGGCAGCGTCGCCACCACGGCCGCCGTGGGCCTGCACGCCATCGCCGCCGGAGCCGCGCCCAGCTCGGGGTGCGCCACCGCGACCCCCGCCTTCGAGGACGTCCCGCTCGCCGGGTTCGCCGACATCGTCATCGGCGGCCACGACGTCTCGCCGACCCCGCTGCTCGAGAAGGCCACGGGCCTCGCGGCCGGCGGCATGTTCCCGACCTCGGTCGTCGCCGAGGTGGCCGACCGGATCGACGCGACCGACGCCGAGATCCGCCTCGCCCCCTCCGACGCCGCGTCGCAGCAGGAGGAGATCGACCGCCGGGCCGCCGACATCGTCGCCTTCCGCGAGCGCCACGGCCTCGCCCGCGTCGTCGTGATCGACGTCGCCTCGACCGAGGTGCTGCCGGCCGACCGTCCCGAGTTCCACGACCTCGCCGCTCTGCGCGCCGCCCTGGCGCGTCCGGGCGAGCGCCTCCTGCCGCCGAGCTCGATCGCCGCCCTCTCGGCCGTCGTCGCGGGCGCGGCCTACGCCTGCTTCACTCCCTCGACCGCGCTGGCTCTGCCGGCCCTGGAGGAGTGGGCCGCCGAGGCCGGGATCCCGATCGCCGGCCAGGACGGCAAGACGGGGGAGACCCTGCTCCGCAGCGTGCTCGCGCCGATGTTCACGGCGCGCGGGATGCGCGTGCTCTCGTGGGCGGGCGCGAACCTCCTCGGCGGCGGCGACGGGCAGACCCTCGCCGACCCGGAGGCGGTGCGCTCGAAGCTCGTCTCGAAGAACCGCGGACTCCGCAGCCTCCTCGGCGACGACGTCGTCACTCCGCTCCACATCGACAACGTCCCGGACCTCGGCGACGTCAAGACCGCCTGGGACCACGTGCACGCCGAGGGCTTCCTCGGCTCGCGGATCACGGTGCAGACGATCTGGTCGGCGTACGACTCGGCCCTCGCGGCGCCGCTGATCCTCGACCTCGCCCGCCTGCTGGCGCTCGCGGACGAGGCCGGCGTCTCGGGCCCCGTCGGCGAGCTCGGCTTCTTCTTCAAGGACCCGTGGGGCAGCGACGTGCACGGCTTCGCCGAGCAGACGGCGGAGCTGGTGGCCTGGTCCGCCCGCACGGGCGCGCTCGTCGCCGAGCGCCGCACCCCGGTGACGAGCGGGACGCGGAGCGATGGCTGAGCTGCGCGACTACCTCGAGCTCGTCCGCGCGAAGGCCGCGCTGACCGTGATCGGCGACACCGTCGCGGGCGGAGCCTGGGCGGGCCGCGGAGTGGGAGCGCGCACGGTCGCGCTCCCGCTGTCGTCGGCGCTGCTCTACTCGGCGGGCATGGCGCTCAACGACTACGCGGACGCCGAGCTCGACGCCCGGGAGCGGCCCGAGCGGCCGATCCCCTCGGGGCGCATCCGGCGCTCGGCGGCGCTGGGCACGGCGGCCGCGCTGACCGCGGCGGGGATCGCCGTGGCGGCCGTCGTGGACGGGCGGCGCTCGCTCGCGCTCTCGCTGCCGCTCGCGGCCGGGATCTGGTCGTACGACCTGCTCGCGAAGCCGACTCCGCTGGGCCCGGTCGTGATGGCGGCCTGCCGCGGTCTCGACGTGCTGCTCGGCGCGGGCGTCGACGGCGTGCGCGCGGCGGCCCCCGCCTCCGCCGCTGTGGCCGCGCACACGCTCGGCGTCACCGTGCTCTCGCGCGGCGAGGTGCACGGCACCACTCCGGTCGCGGCGGGAGCGGTCTCGGCCGGCACCGCGGCGATCGCGCTGTCCACCGCGGCCGGCGCTCTGGCCGAGCGCCGGGCCGCCCCCGCCGCGGTCGTCGCCGCGGGCCTCGGGCGCTGGCTCCTGCTCGTGCTCACCGCGCAGCTGCAGGCCGTGCAAACGCCGACGGCCGCGGCCGCGCGGACGGCCACCCGCGCGGGCATCACCGGGATGATCCCGCTGCAGGCCGCGCTCGCCGGTCTGAAGCGTCCCGAGCTGGGGGCGGCGCTGCTCGCGCTCGACGCGCTCGGCTCCCTCCTGCTCCGCCGCCCGCGGACGGCGGACATCACATGAGCGCCACCGGACCCGTCCTCGGCTACGGCACCAACGGCTTCGCCGACCACACCCTCGACGACGCGCTCACGGTGATCCACGCCGCGGGGTACCGCGCCGTCGCGCTCACCCTCGGGCACCCGCACCTCGATCCCTTCGCGGCCGACTGGCGCGAGCGGACGCTGGCGCTCCGGTCGCGGCTCGACGAGCTGGGCCTGCGCGTGGTCGTCGAGACGGGCGCGCGGTACCTGCTCGACCCGTTCGCGAAGCACCGCCCCACGCTGGTCGACGAGGAGGCCGGCCCCCGGGTCCGCTTCCTCGAGCGCGCGATCGAGATCGCCGCGCTGCTGGGCGCCGACGCCGTCTCCCTCTGGTCGGGGGTCGTGCCGGCGGGCGCCGATGCTGCCGCGGCCTGGCGGCTGCTCGTCGAGCGGATGCGCGGCGTCGTCGCGACGGCCGAGCGCCACGGCGTGCGGCTGGCCGTCGAGCCCGAGCCGGGGATGCTGGTGGAGACGGTGGCCGACGCGCTGCTGCTGCGCCGCGAGCTCGGCGACCCGGAGTCGGTCGGGCTGACGGTCGACCTCGGCCACTGCGTCGTGGTGGAGCCGGACGGCGTGGTCGGAGCCCTCCGCAGCGCCGGGGACCTGCTCCTGAACGTGCAGGTCGACGACATGCTCCCGGAGCGGCACGAGCACCTCGAGCTCGGCACCGGGTCGCTCGACCTCGCGGCCGCCTTCGCGACCCTCGCCGAGATCGGCTACCGCGGGATCGCCGCCGTCGAGCTGCCCCGGCACTCGCACGACGCGCCCCGCCTGGCCGTGGCGAGCCTCGCCGCGATGGAGGAGGCGCTCGGCGGCGCCTCCTCGCACGCCGAGCACCCGTGGACCGCGGCCGCCCGCTCCGCCGTCCTCGAGCGCCCGTCGCGGATCGAGCGCTTCTTCCCCGCCGCGGGCCGCGAGGCCGGACGCGAGCCGCTCCGGCCCGCCGAGGACCCGCACGGCCTCGTCCACGGCACGCACGACGACGCGGCCCGCGCCGCCCTGGTGCAGGCCGCCGCGCAGGCGCTCGGCGACGACGACCTGGCCGCTCTCCTCCTCCGCCTCTACCGGGGCGGGGACGGCGCCGAGCGCCGCGGAGTGCTGGCCGGGCTGAACGCCCTCGGCGACCCGGGACCGGCGACGACCCTCGCCGGCCTCGAGCTGACCGCCGACGCCCTGCGCGCCAACGACACCCGGCTCGTCGCCGCGGCGATGGGCTCCTTCGCCCGCCGCCACCTCGATGCGCACGCCTGGCGGCACGGGGTGCTCAAGCTCGTCTTCCTCGGCGTCCCGCTCGCAGCGGTCGCCGGGCTGGAGGAGCGCAGCGACGCCGAGCTGCGCGCGATGGCCGGCCGCTTCGCCGACGAGCGCCGCGCGGCCGGGCGCCCGCTCCCGGACGATCTGGCGGTGCTCCTGCCGAGCTGACCGCCCCCGAACGCCGCCCCGACCGCGGGGCACCACCACCGATGAGAAAGGCGCGACGATGCGCATCTTCGACCCGCACATCCACATGACCTCCCGCACCACCGACGACTACCAGGCGATGTTCGACGCCGGCGTCCGCGCGGTCGTCGAACCCTCCTTCTGGCTCGGCCAGCCGCGCACGAACGTCGGCTCGTTCACGGACTACTTCGACGCCCTGATCGGCTGGGAGCGCTTCCGCGCCGCGCAGTTCGGCATCCGCCACCACTGCACCATCGGGCTCAACCCGAAGGAGGCGAACGACCCGCGCTGCCGGGCCGTCCTGCCCGAGCTCGACCGCTACCTCGCCAAGGACGGCGTCGTCGCGGTCGGCGAGACCGGCTACGACTCGCTCACCCCCGAGGAGGACCAGGTCTTCCGCCAGCAGCTCGAGCTCGCCGGCGAGCACGGCCTCCCCGCGATGGTGCACACTCCGCACCGCGACAAGGAGTCGGGCACCCGCCGGACCCTCGAGGTCGTCGCCGACTCGGGGCTCGAGCCCGGGCGGGTCCTCGTCGACCACCTCAACGAGGTCACCGTCGACGCGGTCCGCGACTCCGGCTGCTGGATGGGCTTCTCCATCTACCCCGACACGAAGATGGACGAGACGCGCCTGGTGACGCTGGTCGAGCGGATCGGGCTGGACCGCGTGCTGGTCAACTCCGCCGCCGACTGGGGCCGCTCCGACCCGCTCACGACCGCGAAGACCGGCCGCCTCCTCCTCGTCGCCGGCTTCAGCGCGGGCGACGTGGACCGGCTGCTCTGGCAGAACCCGGTCGAGTTCTACGGGCAGAGCGGACGCCTGGACCTCTCGCCCGTCGCGGGCTTCGACGTGCAGGAGTCGGCCGGCCGCACCTTCGAGGGCAACTCCGTGCTCCGGGGCGCGCCGCGCGTGGCGGAGGTCGTGTGATGCACCTCTCCTACTGCACCAACGTCCATCCCGCCGAGGACCTGGCCGGAGTCGTCCGCCAGCTCGACGTCTACGCCGGACCCGCGCGCGTGGCCGCCGGGCTCGCCCTGGTCGGAGTCGGCCTGTGGATCCCGCGCGACCTCGCGGCCCGCCTGGTCGCCAGCGCCGAGGACCGCGCCGTCCTCCGCGCGGCCCTGCAGCGCAACGGCCTGGAGGTGCGCACGCTCAACGCGTTCCCGTACGCCGCGTTCCACGCCGAGGTCGTGAAGCTCGACGTCTACCGCCCCGACTGGACCACGCCGGAGCGCCTGCAGTACACCATCGACTGCGCGCGGATCCTGGCCGACCTGCTGCCCGCCGGCGCCGACGGCAGCATCTCGACGCTGCCGCTGGGCTGGCGCGAGGGCTGGGGACGGGAGCAGGACGAGGCCGCCTGCCGGAACCTCGCCCGGCTCGTCGAGGAGCTGCGCGACCTGCGCCGCTCCACCGGCCACGCGATCCGCCTGGCGATCGAGCCCGAGCCCGGCTGCATCCTCGACACCGTGGACGACGTCGTCGACTGGCTGCACCCGCGGATCGGAGTGGTCGACCCGGCGTACGTGGGCGTGTGCCTCGACACCTGCCACCTCGCCGTCTCCTTCGCCGACCCGGTCTCGGCCGTCCGCCGCATCCGCGACGCGGGCCTGCGCGTGGTCAAGGTGCAGGCCTCGGCCGCGCTCCACCTGGAGGACCCCTCGGGCCGCGCCGCGCTCACCCCGTTCGTCGAGAAGCGCTACCTGCACCAGACCCGCGAGAACGGGATCGACGGAGTGCTCCGCGTCGACGACCTGCCCGAGGCGCTGGACACGCTCCCCGGCACCGGCCCCTGGCGCGTGCACTTCCACGTGCCGCTGCACCACCGGCCGGAGGCGCCGCTCTCGGCCACCACGGCGGTCCTGGCGGAGGCGGTCTCGGCGGTCGACGCCGCCTGGCCGTACGACGAGATCCACCTCGACGTCGAGACCTACACCTGGTCGGTGCTCGCCGACGCCCCGAGCGACCTCTCGACGGGCATCGGCGCCGAGCTCGCCTGGGCGGCCGCTCACCTGCTCACGCCCGCCTCCCGAGAGGCGCTGCTGGCGCCCCTCCTCCCGCAGGCGGCGGCGCTGTGAGGCCCGTGCTGCTGCTCGACGTGGTCGGGCTGACCTCGACGGCGCTCGCCGACATGCCCCGCCTCTCGCGGCTGGCCCGCGGGGGCGGGCGCCTGCCGCTGGACACGGTCCTGCCCGCGGTCACCTGCAGCGTGCAGTCGACCATGCTCACCGGCTCGATGCCCGCGCAGCACGGGATCGTCGGCAACGGCTGGTACTTCCGCGACCTCGGCGAGGTGCACCTGTGGCGCCAGCACAACCGCCTGGTCACGGGGGAGAAGGTCTGGGAGACCGCGCGCCGGCTGAGCGGGGAGCCGTACCGCGCGGCCAACATCGGCTGGTGGTACGCGATGGGGGCGTCGACCGACGTCACCGTCACTCCGCGCCCGATCTACCACGCCGACGGCCGCAAGTCGCCGGACGCGTACGTGCGCCCGCCGGCGCTGCACGACGAGCTGGTCTCGCGCTTCGGCGCCTTCCCGCTGTTCCAGTACTGGGGGCCGACCGCGTCGCTCCGCTCGACCCAGTGGATGGTCGACGCGACCCGGCACGTGCTGGCGGGCGACGGCTCCGGACCGCCCGAGCTGACCACGGCGTACCTGCCGCACCTCGACTACGACCTCCAGCGCTTCGGACCGGACTCGCCCGAGGCGCGCCGGGCCGCGTCGGAGCTCGACGTGGTGCTCGCTCCGCTGCTCGACGACGCGGAGGCGCTGGGCGCGTCGGTGATCGTGGTCGCCGAGTACGGGATCGCCGACGCCGACACTCCGGTCGACGTGAACCGGGCGCTCCGCCGCGAGGGCCTGCTCGAGGTCTACGTGCAGGACGGCCGCGAGCAGCTGGACCCGTGGACGTCGCGCGCGTTCGCCGTCGCCGACCACCAGGTCGCGCACGTCTACGTGCAGGACGCGGCGGACCTGCCGCGGGTGCGCTCGATCCTCGAGGGGCTCGACGGCGTCGACGAGGTGCTCGACCGGGAGGCGCAGGCCCGCTACGGCCTCGACCACGAGCGCTCGGGCGAGTTCGTCGTGGTCGCCCGGCCGGGGGCGTGGTTCACCTACTACTACTGGCTCGACGACGACCGCGCGCCCGACTTCGCCCGCGGCGTCGACATCCACCGCAAGCCCGGCTACGACCCGGCCGAGCTCTTCTTCGATCCGGCCGACCCGCTGGTGAAGGCGAAGGCGGCGGGCAACCTGGCCAAGAAGGCACTGGGGCTGCGCTACGCGATGAACCTGGTGCCCCTGGACGCGTCGCTCGTGCGCGGCACGCACGGGAGGCTGCCGTCCTCATCGGCCGACACCCCGCTCGTGCTGGCCTCGGACGCGGACCTGCTGCCGGCCGGAGCCGCGTCGCTCCCGGCCACCGCGGTTCGGGACCTGGTGCTCGCGGCGCACGGCCCGGCCCTCGCGAAGGAGGCGTCGGCGCTCGCGCACTGAGGGAGGGGACGCCCGGCGGCCTGCGCTCGTGTGCGGGCTGCCGGGCTCCGAGGGATCAGCCGGGGTCGCTGCGGCCCGATGCGGGCTCAGGCGAGCTCGCCGCGGGCCGACGCGAGCTCAGGCGAGCTCGCCGCGGACCGCAGCGGGCTCAGGTCCTCGCCGCGGACCCAGCCGGGCGGCCGGCGGTTCAGCGCGGCACGAGCCCGGAGAGCCGCGCCGTCAGCCGCTCGACGGGGCCCGCACCGAGGAACCGCCACCACAGCACGGCGGCCGCGCACAGCCCGAGCACGAGGGCGAGAGCGGCGAGCGGAGTGTCGGCGGAGTAGCCGAGGCCCGCCCGCGCGAGCGCCGCGACGAGAGCCACCTGCAGCACGTAGACCGAGAGCGCGAGCGTGCCGATCGCCCGGAGCGGCACCAGCAGCCGCTGGACAGCGGTGGAGCGCGACGTGGTCAGCAGCACCACCGCGACGTAGGCCAGGAGCACGAGCCCGAGGTCGTGCAGGGTGTCCGGGAGGCTGCCGGAGGGCGACTCCACGCCGAGCAGGAGCGCGACCAGCGGCCGCACCGGGTACGCGACGACCGCGACCGCCGCGAGCACCGGCAGCAGTCGGTTGCGCTGCGCGCCGTGCCGCAGCAGCAGGGCTCCGAGGAGGAAGAAGGGGAGCAGGTTGGTCGCGCGGTAGCTCGGCCCGGTGAAGAGCCAGAGGGCGAGCGGAGAGCCGGATGCGGTGGCGGCGACCGCGGCGTTCACGGGCCCGGCGGCGAGCGCGAGCACGGCGGCCAGCGCGGCGATCGTCCGGGAGCGGAGGAGGAGCAGCGGCGTGCCGAGCACGAGCACGACGCCGAGGTACTGCAGCACGATCGCGATCCAGCTGCCCCAGGTCTCGAGCCAGACCCCGAGTGCCACGAGCACCGCGCCGCGGATCGCGTTCCGCAGCAGCACCCGCCCGGGCGAGGCACCGGGCCGCGCGAGCACCAGGGCCGCCGACATCCCCATCACCAGCGCGAACAGCGGCGACGCGAGATCGTTGACGTTCCACGCCAGGAACCCGACGACCCCCGTGCGCGCGCTCGGCACGAGCGGCATCGCGTGCGCGACGAGCATGGCCGCCACCGCCACTCCGCGCAGCACGTCGGGGGCGACCAGTCGGTCGTGCCGGAGTCGCGGAGCGGTCGCAGTCATCCCGCGAGAGTAGGCGCGCCCCCGCCGCCGCGCCCCGCGCGAGCGCACCTCGCGCCACCGGCCGCCCGCCGGGCCGTCGGCCGCGGCGCCGGCCGCCCCGCCCACGGGCGGCCGCGGCGCCGCCCGCTCCGCCGACGTGCGCTGCTGTCCGCTCCGCTCCGTCGGTCCGGGCCTCCGGCGGCCCGCTCCCACCCGTCGCTGACCGGCCGCGGCGCCGCCCGCTCCGCCGACGTGCGCTGCTGTCCGCTCCGCTCGGTCGGCCCGGCCTCCGGCCGCCCGCTCCGATCCGTCGCTGACGGCCCGTTCCGTCCTCCCGCACGGGCCGTTCGTGACGGATCGACGCCCGGCGCCCTCCGGCAGGCCCGCGCTCGCTCCGCATGCGGCGCCCAGTCGCGCCCGGCCCGCGCCGATCCGTCGCGAACGGCCCGTCCTGCGCTCCTCCGCGGGCCGTGAGCGACGGATCAGCGCCCACCCGCGCCGCCGCCTCGTGCGGATCCCCGCCGCGACGCCCCGGCCTCGCCCCGGCCTGCTCCGATGCGTCACGAACGGCTCCTTCCGTCCTCCCGAAGCGACCGTTCGTGACCCCTCGGTGCCCGCTCGTCCGCACGCCCGCCCGTGCCGCCGCCTCGCGCGGATCCCCGCCGCGACGTCCCGGTCCCGCCTCGGCCTGCTCCGATGCGTCGCGAACGGCTCCTTCCGTCCTCCCGAAGCGGCCGTTCGTGACCCCTCGGCGCCCGTTCGTCCGTACGCGCGCCCGCGCCGCCGCCTCGCGCTCGGCGCCGCCGCGACGTCCCGGCCGTGCCTCCGGCCTGCTCCGATGCGTCACGAAAGGTCCCTTCCTCCCTCCCGAAGCGGCCGTTCGTGACCCCTCGGCGCCCACCCGCCCGGGAGCGGCCCGCACTCGGCCCGCACCGAGCACGACCGGGCATGCTGGACGGATGACCGACGCCGCCCCGTCCCCCGACCGCCCGCGCCGTGCCCGCAGCCAGCACGTGCTCACCGTGCTGCGGACCGAGCGCCTCACCGGCCACCTCGTCCGCGTGCACCTCGGCGGCGACGGGCTCGACGCGTTCCTCGCCGAGTCCGACCCCGAGCGCCTCGCCGCGACCGACCGCTACGTGAAGCTCCTGCTCCCGCCGCGCGGCTCCGACCTCCAGCCGCCCTTCGACCTCGACGCGCTCCGGGCGAGCGTCGCCCCCGAGCAGCTGCCCGTGCGCCGCACCTACACCGTCCGCTCGGTCGACCTCGAGCGGCGCTCGATCGCCGTCGACTTCGTCGTGCACGGCGACGAGGGAGTGGCGGGACCGTGGGCGCTCGCCGCGGCTCCCGGCGACCGGATCGCCCTCTCCGCGCCCGGCGGCGCCTGGTCGCCGAGCGCCGACCCCGAGGCCGTGCACCTGCTGCTCGGCGACGACTCCGCTCTGCCGGCGATCGCCTCCGCCCTCGAGGGGATGCCCGCGCACGCCCGCGGCCTGGTCCTGATCGAGGTCGACTCGGCCGCCGACGAGCTCGATCTTCCCGCCCCGGCCGGAGTGGAGGTGCGCTGGCTGCACCGCGGCGGTCTCGAGGCCGGCCGGGCGCTGGTCGCGGCCGTCCGGGCCGAGCCGAGGCCCGAGGGCGTGCTCGAGGTCTTCGCGCACGGCGAGCGCACCGCGATGAAGCAGCTGCGCGCCCTCCTGCAGGACGAGTGGGGCGTGGAGCGCCGGGCGCTCTCGCTCTCGGCCTACTGGGCTCTCGGCCGCGCCGAGGACCGCTTCCAGGCCGAGAAGCGCGAGCCGGTCGGCGCGATCTTCGCCGACTGACGCGGGAGCGCACTCCGTCCGCACACCTCCGGGAAGGGACCAGCCTCGGACCCACCTCTACTCCGGTCCCCACGACCGGACCGTCCGATGGCGGTCCGGCCCTGCGAGCCTCGCGCCCGCCGCCCCCGCCGTTCTGCGGGCTGCTCGACCGACACGATGAGGAGAGCCCCGTGGGAGTGCTGATCTTCGGCGCCTGGCGGCGCCGGATCGAATTCGAGGACCGGACGCTCGCGCACGTGCGGATCGCGGTGCGCGCGCGGATGGAGCAGGGACAGCCGTTCCGCTTGACCTGGAGGACGCTGCAGGAGTCACCGCGTACGGACCGTCGAGCGAGCTGAGCGGCGGCGAGGTCCTCGACTACGCCGCCGCGGCCTGGTACCGCTACTGGCTCTGCACGGCCGCGGGAGCGGAGGCGTTCCGGGGCGACCCGGCGCAGCTCGTCCGCTGGGCCTGGCGGGAGTGGTCGCCTCCGGGCTCCCTCCCGCCTGAGGCCCTGGAGGAGGTCCTCGCGGCGACGGCGACCAGCGGCTTCGCCGACACGGTCGTCGACTACTACCGGCACGGCGCCGGGGAGGCGCCCGGCCGGGCCGTGCACCGCGCCGCGCAGGAGGCCCTCGACGTCTGGCCGCGCATCGACGCGCCGACGACCTTCCTCCTCGGGACGGCCGACGGCTGCGAGACGCCCGCCCTCGCGCGGGCGAACGGCCGGTACTTCTCCGCAGGCCGGGAGCTGATCGAGCTCGACGGCGTCGGCCACTTCGTGCAGCGCGAGGCCCCCGGGGCGGTCGCGGCCGCGATCCTCCGGCACCTCCGACCGGTCGTCCCCTCACCCGCGCCTCCCGTGACGCGCTAGAGCGTCTGCGGCCGCGGACGGTCCGTGCCCACCCCGCGGACGCTCCTGCTGGAAGCCGCGAGGAGCGAGGCGACGAGGACGACCGCGGCGCAGCCGAGCAGGGTGCGGTCGAGCCCGACGAGGTCGGCGAGCGGGCCCACGAGCGCCTCCCCGAGCGGCACGGCGAGGAAGGAGCCGACCATGTCGTAGGAGTAGACCCGGGCGAGCGCCTCGCGGGGGACGTGGGTCTGCAGCGACTGGTCCCAGGCGATGGCGAAGATCTCGAGCGCGACTCCGCCGAGGGCGAAGGCGAGGAGGAGGGCGGGGAGCGCCGGGAGGATCCCGAGGGCGGCGACCGGGACGGCCGTCACCGCCATGAGGGCGACGCCCGCCCCCAGCGCACGGCGGGGCCGCCAGCGCAGCGCGATCACGGCCCCGATCACCAGGCCGACGGTCTGCGCGGCGATCACGAGTCCCCATGCCGCTCGGCCGAAGGACCGGTCGGCGACGACCGGGCCGAGGACCGTGGTCGCGCCGACGAACGCGGCGTTGACGGCGGTGAACTGCGCCACGACGATCCACACCCAGCGCCGGCTCGTGAACTCCCGCCACCCCTCGCGGAGGTCGGCGAGGACGGAGGCGCCCGGGCCCGAGCGGACCGTCCGCGGCAGCCGCACACGGGAGTAGAGGACCGCGGCCAGGGCGAAGCCCGCGGCGTCGACCGCCAGCCCCCACCCGGGACCCACCAGTGCGACGAGCGCGGCCCCGGCCGAGGCGCCGACGATGCTCCCGGCGTTCAGGCCCAGGCGGAGCAGGGCGTTGGCCGGGCGGAGCTCGCCGACCGGCACCGTCTCGGGGACGAGGGCGGCCGCGGCGGGCAGGCTCATCGCCGCGACGGCGCCGTTGAGCACGCTGAGCACGACCAGGGCCGCGACGGTCGCTGTCCCCGTGATCACCGTCACGGCGACCGCGGCCTGAGTGGCCGCCGCCGCGAGCGAGGTGCCGACGAGGATCACGGAGCGGGGGAGCCGGTCGGCGAGGACGCCGCCGAGCAGCAGGACGGCGACGTTGGCGAGGGAGCGCGCGGCGACGACGAGTCCGAGGTCCGTCGGCGAGCCCGTCAGGTCCAGCACGGCGAAGGCCAGGGCGATCGGAGCGACGGCGTTGCCGAGGACGCCGGTCGTGCGGGCGGCGAGGAGCCAGCGGAAGGGGCCGTGCGCGAGAGCACCGTGCGCGAGCGGCCCGCGCCCGTCGCGGGTCACGGCCGGCGGAGCGGGAACATCGCGGTCGTCATCGACACCGGCGCGGTCCCGGGCGTCCTCGGCGGCCGGGCCGCCGCGTGCAGCAGCGCGGACGCCTCCCCGACGTGCCGCACCACCCGCCGCCAGACCTCGGGGTCGACCCAGAGCTCCGCGTCCGTCGAGAGCTGAGGACCGTCCGCCCGGCTCGACGAGCGCCGCCGGAGCTCCTCGATCAGGGCCTCGAGGTGCAGGTCCCGCTCCTCCTCCGGCCCGGCGTCCACTGACGCGGTCACGTCGAAGGGCCTTCCGGAGGCCTCGTGCCGGTACCGCTTCGCCTCGCCGCCCCGCAGGCGCACGGTCTCGACGACGGCCACGAGCCCGGCGCGCTCCAGCACGCGGAAGTGGTAGCTCGCCGTCGCCTGCGACAGCTGCAGCTCGCGGGCGGCCTCCGCGGCGCTCATCGCCGCTCCCGTCACCAGGGACAGCAGGCGGAGGCGGATCGGATGCGCGGTGGCGCGCAGCTCGTCGAGAGAGGACATGCGGCCATGGTGACCGGCGGCTCCCGCACCGTCAAACAGAGCTTTGGGGGTGGGGCGGCACTCACCGGGCCGCTCCGGTGCACATCGGGCGGCGCTCGCCGGGCCGCTCTGACGAGCGATCCGGAGGGCCCACCGCTCTCCCCAGCGATCAGGGAGCGGGGCCCGGAGTCGTCCTCCGGGCCCCGTCGCTCAGACCTGGGCGGTGCCGCTGTCCTCGACCGGGCCGGACGCGTCCGACTCCTCGGTGATCTCGGTGTCGGTCTCGTCGGCGCGGTCGCGGAGCGCGTCGGCCATCGCGCCGGCGCCCTCGGCTCCGTGGTCGTGCTCGACCTGGTCGATCAGGCCGCCGAGCTTCTCGTCGTTGCTGGCGTCCTCGGCTCCGTCCATCACGGGGCTGTTCTGCTCGTTGTCGCTCATGGCGCTCCTCCTGGGTCGACCGGCCTCTGCGCCGGTGGTCCGACGCTACGCGCGCGGCCCGTGCGGTGCAGGTGATCGACGGGAATCGGCCGGTCCGCTATCGGGGTGCCGAGCGACGTTCCCGGTCATCCCCGAATCGAGCGGATATCGCTTTCCACCCTCCGGAGAAGTGAGCGGATATCGCCTGTCGAATGAGCCCCTATCGCTTTCCGGCGAGGTGAACAGTTCTCTCAGAGAAGTGCCCCTCGGAGACCCTCCCTGCTATGATCGGGCGACTTCTGCACCAGGGACCGGGGGGTCGTTCTCGGCGGACGATCGATCATCCACACGCCTGTTATCTCGATCATCACCAGTGAAGGCGCGTATGGCTTCGTATCTCTTCGTCTGCTCCGGCGGCGGGCATCTCAAGGAGATGTTCGCCCTCTCGGGGCTCCTCGGAGTCGACCCGGAGGAGCAGCACTGGGCGACCGTCGACAGCGCCCTCAGCCGCACCCTCCTCGCCGACCGGCGCGTGACCCACCTCGCCGATCCGCCGCCCCGCGCCGTGGTGCCGGTGCTCCGCAACGCGATGATCGGCCGCTCCCTGCTGGCCCGCGGGTCCTTCGACGCCGTCTTCAGCACCGGCGCCAGCCCCGCCCTCTCCTTCCTGCCGCTCGCGGCCTCGCGCGGCATTCCCGCGCACTACATCGAGAGCGCCGCCCGCGTGCTCGGCCCGTCGATGACCGGTCGGATCCTCGCCCGGGTCCCCGCCGTCTCGACCTACACCCAGTACCGCTCCTGGGCCGACGACCGCTGGAGCTTCGGCGGCTCGATCTTCGACACCTACCGCGTCGAGGACGTCGTCCCGCAGCCGATCCGCCGCGCCGTGGTCTCGGTCGGCACGCAGGACGGCTACCCGTTCCCCCGCTTCTTCGCCGCGCTCGCGCCGCTGCTCGAGGGCGTGGAGGTGCTCTGGCAGACCGGAGCGAACGACGTCTCCGGGCTCGGGATCGACGGCCGCCACTCCGTGCCGCACGACGAGCTCAACGCCGCGATGAAGGCGGCCGACGTCGTCATCGCGCACGGGGGAGTGGGCACCGCGCTCAGCGCCATCGAGCAGGGCCGGGTGCCGATCCTGGTCCCGCGCCGCGCCTCGTTCGGCGAGCACGTCGACGACCACCAGGTGCAGATCGCCACCCGCCTGGCCGACTCCGGCCTCGCGGTCACCGTCGACATCGAGGGCCTCTCCCGCGAGACGCTCGAACTCGCCGCGGCGAGGCGGGTCGTCTCCGCCGATTCCGCCGTGCCCTTCGTGGTGCACGAGACGGCCGAGAAGTCCTGGGGCCTCTCCCGCCGACTCTTCCCCTCCTCCCGCTGATCCCCGCCCGAGCGACCAGACGTGATGAGAACGACATCCACGCGTCATCCGCGGCCCGTACACTCTCGAATGGGTTGGGGGGCCGGACGTCACTTCATGTGCGTCGAATTCGGAATGGTCGGCCGACTCGACACTGATGGCGAAAGCTCCGAAGGATTCTCGATATGACTGACACCCCGCGCGGCCTCTCGCGCCGCCTCCTGCTCGCCGCCTCCGCTGTCGGAGCCGCCGCGACCGCCTCCGCTCTCGTAGCGACCCCGGCGCTCGCCGCGCCGAACTACAGCGTGATCCCGAGGCTCCCGGGCGAGGTCTCGCGCCTCGACACCGCGATCTCGAGGAACGGCAGGAAGCCGTACGAGATCATCGACGTCAAGATCGGCAACGACTCCACCCGTCTCTTCGTCCCGCACTCGGCGAAGCCGAATTCAGGCTCCTCGGTGCCGGTCGCCTGGTTCTACCACGCCAGCGGCAGCAGCTACAAAGCTCTCGACAACGCGTACAGCTACTCGGCGGATCCGCTCGTCGACCTGGGCTTCGTCAGCATCAGCCCCGACTTCGGCGGCCCGAGCAACTACACCAACCCCACCGCGCTCGCCGTGCAGACGGCGGCCACGGCCTGGGTGCAGAGCCTCTGGAACGTCCGCGCGAGCTTCCTCCGTTCGAACTCCGGCGGCGGAGCGATGATGTGCTGGGCCTACGCGAAGAAGATGGTGCCGAACATCTACGGGGCGTACCACGCCAGCAGCGTCTTCGACGTCGAGGACCTCGCGGCGCGCGACGACACCCAGCCGAACCGCGTCCTCGCGGTGTACGGCGGAGACCGGGCGCTGATGCGCGCGACCAACCCCGCCCGGCTGCCGCAGGACGCGTGGAAGGGCATCCGCCTGCGCGTCAGCGCCGGCACGGCCGACCAGCTCGCTCCCGCCGAGCTCCACGGCGGACGTCTCCGCCGCCTGGCGCTGCCCGTCGCCAAGGAGGCGACGATCGCGTACCACAGCAGCGACGGCTACCAGGGCGGCCACATCGTCCCGACCACCACCAACAAGGACTCGGTCGAGACCTTCCGCCGCTGGCTCCAGGAGGGCCCCGCCTGATCCGCGGCAGGACCGACGCGACCCCTCCTCCCCGGGGGTCGGCGCCAGGGTCGAGCAGTGGAGGAGGAGGGCACGGCATCGCAGGCGTCCCAGCCGCCGAGAGGCGGCTCGCGAGGGCATCGCGATCCTCATCGAGGCCGACGGGACCACTCCCGTGAGCGCCGCACCGCCCGCCCCCTCCTCCACCACTCCGCTCCGACGCCAGAAGGACTCCCTGACGTGATCGACATCCTCCCGCGACGACTCCTCGTCGGCGCGCTCTTCTCGGTCGCCCTGGTGATCGTCCTCGGGATGGGGTACATCTTCTCGACCCGGGAGCCGGCCACCGGCCTCCTGGTGATCGCCGCCGGAGTCGGCGGCATCGTCGGCGCCTACGTGCTGCTGCGGGTCCCCGCGCACTGGCTGCCGGCGATGGCGCTCGCGTTCTTCGCGCTCGTCCCGACGCCGCTCACCCCCTCGACCCTGACGTTCCGCATGACGCTCTGGGCGGTCATCCTCGTGATCTGGGCGATCCGGCGCGGGCTCGCTCCCGAGCTGTGGCGCGCCCCCGTCAAGGCGTGGACCCGCGAGCTCGTGCTCTCCCCGTGGCGGGCCGTGGTGATCCTCGCGTTCATCGCCCTCATGCTCTGGTCGGCCGTGGCGACGGTGCGCGGCTCCTTCGCGAGCGAGGGCGTCTCGTGGCTGTTCAGCTTCGCGATCTGCGTGGGCGTGCCGATGCTCGTCTTCGACGCCCAGCGCGAGGCCGTGCTGCTGCGCAAGACGTGGGTGATCCTCTCCGGGCTGCTCGCCCTCTACGCCGCCCTCGAGCTGGTCGCGCAGAGCTCCCCGATCCTCGGTGCCGTCTACGGCGCCCTCGGCTACGAGCAGGACCAGCACTGGTCGCTCTACCGCGCCGAGATCACCTTCGGCCACCCGCTGCTCGCCGGCACCTTCCTCACCGTGGGCGCCGGGCTCGCCTTCGGCTCCTGGCTCCAGGGCTCCCGCAAGTCGGACCTGCTGCTGGGCATCCTGGCCTCGGGCGGTGTCGTCGCGACCGTCTCGCGCGGACCGATGGCGGCCATCGCCGTCGCGGTCGTCGTCGCGCTCGTCGCCGTCGGCTTCCTCAACCCGGACCGCTCGCTGCTCCGGCCCGGCTCGATCCTGATCGCCGGCCTCATCGCGGGCGTCGGAGTCCTGAACTTCGAGCCCGTCACCGCCCGCAACAACAACCTCGACGCCTCCATCTCGGCCGGCGCCCGCGACCTCGCGGTGACCGTGTCGCTGAAGGCGGCCGAGCTCACGCACTGGCTCGGCTCCGGAGCGGCGACGTCCGGCATCAGCGGCAGGCGGTTCTCGGACGTGGTCATCGAGAACTCGTTCCTGCAGCTGCTGATCAGCGTCGGCATCCCCGGCCTGCTGTTCTTCGTGATCATGGTGGCCGCGATGTTCGGCGCCACGCTCAGCCGTCGCGACGTCGGCCCCGCGGCGGGTCTGCTCGGCTTCATGGTCTGCCTCGCCG
Organism: Rathayibacter sp. AY1F3; assembly: GCF_002931975.1. Lineage (NCBI taxonomy): Bacteria > Bacillati > Actinomycetota > Actinomycetes > Micrococcales > Microbacteriaceae > Rathayibacter > Rathayibacter sp. AY1F3. The sequence goes on from NZ_PSVF01000019.1 coordinate 51,143, forward strand.
GCTACAACGCCATCGACGCGGTCCGCCCCAGCCACCTGCTCCTGGGCTTCCTCGTCATCATCTGCCTGAACCCGGTGCACGTCCCCGACTTCTCCAAGGGCATCCGGATGCGCCAGCCTCTCGGGGCGCGGATCTTCGACGCGCCGATGGCCGTCGGGATGCGGGGCGACCGGTGAGCCGCCGCTCCCGCAGGAACGACTCGTCGCCGGCCGCGCTCGTCGTCCAGCAGTCGCTCGCGCCGCCGGACTCGACCACGCAGTACGTCGACTCGATCGTCGACGGCCTGGCGCCCGGCGTCGAGCTGCTGTTCTTCTCCTGGCGCAGCGCCCTGCTCGCCGACTACGACGTGCTGCACGTGCACTGGCCCGAGCTGATGATCCGCGGCCGCAGCCCGCTGCACCGCTTCCTGCGCCGCCGCGCCCTCGACGTGCTGCTGGTGCGCCTCGCGCTCCAGCGCATCCCGCTCGTGCGCACGGTGCACAACCTGCACCCGCACGAGCTCGGTCCCGCCGCCGAGCGCCGCTCGCTGGCCCGGATCGACCGCGCGACCGACCTGTTCGTCCGCCTGAACCCCACGACCGTCACTCCCGGCCGGGCGCCCGCCGTCACCGTGCTGCACGGCCACTACCGCGACCAGTTCGCCCAGCACCCGCTGCCCGAGCGCGAGCACGGCCGCGTCCTCTACTTCGGCATCATCCGCCCGTACAAGGGCGTCGTCGAGCTGATGGACGTGTTCCGCGGCGTGGAGGACGACTCCCTCTCCCTGCACGTGGTCGGCAGCCCCAGCACGGGCCAGCGCGAGCTGGTCGAGGAGCGGGCCGCCCGCGACACCCGGGTGCGCACCACGCTCCGCCGGGTCGACGACGCCGAGATGGTCGACGAGATCGGCCGGGCCGAGCTGATCGTCCTGCCCTACCGCGAGATGCACAACTCCGGCTCGATCCTGGTCGCCCTCTCGCTCGGCCGGCCGATCCTGGTGCCGCGCACGCCCACCAACACGGCCCTGGCCGAGGAGGTCGGCAGCGACTGGGTGATCGAGTACGACGGCGATCTCACGCCCGAGCTGATCACCTCCGCCCTCGAGCGCACGCGCACCCGTCCGCCGGAGGGGCTCCCCGCCCTCTCCGGTCGCGACTGGGACGTGCTCGGACTCCAGCTCAAGAAGGCCTACGAGGGCGCGATCGCCACCAAGAAGGGCTCGACCCGATGACCGGGACCACGCAGAAGCCGTCTCCGAGCCTCGGCCGCTCCGCGAGCCGCGGCGCCGCCGTCACGATCGGCGGGCAGGCGATCCGCATCGCCGTCCAGCTGGGCAGCATCGTCGTCCTCGCGCGCCTGCTCGCGCCGGCCGACTACGGCCTGCTCGCGATGGTCACGGCGATCATCGGCATCGGCGAGATCTTCCGCGACTTCGGCCTCTCCTCCGCCGCCATCCAGGCGAAGGAGATCACACCGGGCCAGAAGAGCAACCTGTTCTGGATGAACGCGGGCATCGGCCTCACCCTCACCCTGCTGGTCATCGCGGCCTCGTGGCCGATCGCCGCCCTCTACGGCGACGACCGGCTCCAGCTGCTGACCGTCGTGCTCTCCTCGACGTTCCTCCTCAACGGGATCTCGACGCAGTTCCGCGCCGACCTCGCCCGGCACCTCCGCTTCGTGAAGCTCACCCTGGTCGACATCGTCGGCCAGGTGCTGGGCCTCGTGGTCGGCGTGCTGATGGCGCTCGGCGGCGCCGGCTACTGGGCGCTGGCCGCGAGCCAGGTCGTGCAGCCGCTCATCGGCGTGCTGATGCTGGTCTTCATCACGGGCTGGCGGCCCGGCCGCTACCGCCGCGGCGAGGCGATGGGCCACTTCCTCCGCTACGGAGGCGGCGTCTTCGCGACCCAGGCGCTGACCTACGCGAGCAAGAACGTCGACTCCGTCATCATCGGCGCGCGCTTCGGCCCGGTCGACCTGGGCCTCTACAACCGCGCGTTCCAGCTGATGATGCTGCCGCTGCAGCAGCTGAACGCCCCGGCGCAGCGCGTCGCCCTGCCCGTGCTCTCCAAGCTGCAGGACGAGCGCGAGCGGTTCCGCACGTTCATCCTCTTCGGCCAGTCGGCGATGCTGACGGTGATGGGCCTCGTGCTCGCCGTCCTCGGCTCCCAGTCCGACTCGGTCATCCGGATCCTGCTGGGGGAGCGCTGGCTCGCCTCGGTCCCGATCTTCCAGATCCTGCTCGTGGCCGGGTTCTTCCAGGCCACGGCGTACTGCTCCTGGTGGGTGTTCCTCTCCAAGGGCCTCGTGCGCCAGAGCGTCTGGTACAGCCTGGCGACCCGCCCGCTGATGGTCGTCCTGATCCTGCTCGGCTCCAACTGGGGAGTGACGGGCGTCGCGGTCGCGTACGCCGGCTCGCTCGCCCTCACCTGGCCGATCGCGCTGATCTGGATCGGCCGCACCTCCGACGCCCCCGCCCGCGAGATGTTCACCAACGGCCTCCGCAGCGGCATCGCGTTCGGCTCGATAACGGTGGGCTCCTCCTTCTCCACCGTCTGGATCGCCGCCGACCAGCCCGTCCTCCGCCTCCTCGTGGGCGGTGCCGCCGTCCTGGTCGGGGTCGGGCTCTGGATGCTGATCCTCCCCGCGTTCCGCCGCCAGATCCTCGGCCTCGCCGACCTGCGCCGCCACTTCCGCCGCAGCCGCCCGGCCGCCGCTCCCGCCCCGGCCACGGTCGACGCCACCAGCCCCACCGGTGACAGCGCGCTGGTCGACGGAGCCGTCACGGCCGGCACCCCCGACTCCGAGCGGCCTCCCGCCGCCGTTCCCCCCACCGAAAGAGATCGATGAAACTCAAGCTCGGCGTCGTCAAGTCCTGGAAGAAGGACTTCGTCACGACGACCCGCCTGCCCGCCCGCCGCGACGCGGCGGTGCTCCGCGCCGCCCTCGCGGACCTCCGACCCGAGCCCGAGTCGCACCTCGTGATCGCCGCTCCCGGCAGCGGCAACATCGGCGACCAGGCGATGCTGGAGGCGTTCCTCGAGAACACCACCGGTCCCGTCGTGGTCGTCCAGCGCTACGCCGGCGACGTCGTGATCCCCGAGGAGCAGGCCGACCGGGTCGAGGTCGTCGAGCTCCCGCACCTGGTCTACGGAGTGGGCGACGCGCACGCCGCCGACCTCCGCGCCTACGCCGCGCTGATCCGCCGCGCCCGCTCGGTCTCGGTCGTCGGTGCCGACATGATGGACGGCAAGTACAGCCTCCGCGGCTCGGTCCGCCGCTCCCTGCTCGCGCAGGCGGCCGCCGAGGCAGGGGTGCCCACGCGCATCCTCGGCTTCTCCTGGAACGCGGCGGCCCGCCTCGCCGCCCGCCGCTCCCTGATCGCCGCCTCCCGCGCGGGCGTCGTGCCGATGCTCCGCGACCCGCTCTCGGCGGAGCGCGCCCGGAGCATCGGCGTGCAGCGCGTCGAGGAGGTCACGGACATCGTCTTCTCGGCGCGCACCCGCGACCGCAGTTTCCGCGAGGGGTTGGGGCTGCCCGAGGGCGTCCCCTTCGCGCTCGTGAACGCGAGCGCCCTCGTCGCCGGCATGGTCGACCAGGTGCCGGAGTACGAGCGCATCGTCGACCGCCTCCGCGCCGCCGGCGTGCACGTCGTGCTCCTCCCTCACGTCTCCCGCCCCATCGGCGACGACAAGGTGGCCGTCCGCGCGGTCGCCGAGCGCGTGGGGTCCGAGGGCGTCACCGTCGTCGACCGCGTGCTCATGCCCGCAGAGATCCGCGGCCTCGCCGAGGACGCCCTGCTGACCGTCACCGGCCGCATGCACCTCGCGATCATGTCGCTCTCGCTCGGCGTCCCCGCGATCACCCTCGCCACCCAGGGCAAGGTCGAGGGCATCATGCGCCTCATCGGCCTGCCGCAGCTGTGCGTCGAGCCGATCCCCGGCTTCGCCGACCGCGTCCTCCCGGTGATCGACCGCATCCTCGCGGAGCCGGGCGACGGCGGCGTGCGCGCCACCATCGACGCGGCCATGCCCGAGGTGCGCCGCCTCTCGGCGCTCAACACCCGCGGCCTCGGCGCGGAGGTCGTGCGATGAGCGCGGCCCAGGAGAAGGGACCGCGCATGCGGATCATGTTCGTCGTCACGTCGCTGCACGGCGGCGGGGCCGAGTTCGTCGCCCGCACCTGGATGGGCTGGCTCCTCGAGCAGGGCCACCACGTCGACGTCGTCACCACCTCGGTGAAGGGCACCGACGAGTACCTCCCCGAGGGCGCGGTGCTGCACCGCATCGGCGAGGGCAAGGGCCACGTCGGCAAGGCGCGGATGCTCAAGGAGCTGTTCCGCCGCCGCACCCCCGACGTCGCGGTCGCCCTGCAGGGCTACCCGAACATCGTGCTCCTGGCCTCGGCCGAGATGACCGCGAAAGCGGACTGCCCGAAGACCATCGTGAGCGAGCGCAACCTCGTCTCGCTCGGCATCCCGGGCTTCTCGAGGACCCAGAAGGTGCAGCTCGGGCTCGCCAAGACGCTCTACCGACGCGCCGACCACGTCATCGCGATCTCGCACCCCGTCGCGGGCGAGCTCGTCGCCGGCTTCGGCGTCTCGGGCGAGCGCTGCACCGTCGTGCCGAACCCGGCGACCGCCAAGGTCGACCGCTCCCGCCAGGTCTCGCGCACCCCCGGCACCGCGGCGGGCCTGCAGATCGTGCTGCCCTGCCGCCTCGTCGTCCAGAAGCGCCCCGAGCTCGCGATCCTCGCGGCCGAGGAGCTGGAGCGCCGCGGCATCCCCGCGAAGGTCGTCTCCTTCGGCGGCGGCCCGCTGCTCGGCAGCATGAAGGCGGAGGCGACCGCGCGCGGCGTGGACTTCCAGGACATGGGCTGGGTCGAGGACTGGTTCCACCACTTCGACGAGAACGCCGTCGTGCTGCTCCCGTCGCTGCGCGAGGGCTTCGGCAACGTGCTGGTCGAGGCGGCCGCCGCCGGCGTCCCCTCGGTCGCCGTGTCCGGGGCGCTCGGAGTCGCGGACGCGATCGTCCCCGGCCTCACCGGCGAGCTCGCGCTCACCCCCTCCGCCTCCGACCTCGCCGACGCGCTGATCCGCGCGAGCGAGCTCGAGATCACCGGCATCGACCGCTGGCTCGACCGCTTCTCGCTGGAGTCGAGCGGCCGCGACCTCGAGACGGTGCTCCGCCGGGTCGTGGGGCAGAAGTGACCCTCGTCTCGGTGGTGGTCCCGGCGCACCAGGAGGAGGCGCACCTCGCCTCGGCCCTGGAGCGCCTGCTGCGGCAGACCCACGCCGAGCTCGAGATCCTCGTGGTCGACGACGCCTCGACCGACGGGACCGAGGCGATCGGCCGCGCGTTCGCCGAGGAGCACGAGCGGATCCGCTACCTGCGCCAGGACGAAAACCAGGGCGTCGCGGCCGCTCGCGAGCGCGCCGTCGGCGATGCCGCCGGCGAATGGGTCTGGCTTGTCGACGCCGACGACGAGTGGCCGGAGACCGCGGTCGAGGCCATGCTCGCCGCGGGGGAGGCGGGCCGCGCCGACGTGGTGGTCGCCCAGGCGGTCACGGTCGACGCCACCGGATCCACGCCCGTCGGCTCCCTGCGCGGCCCGCTCGCGCTCTCGGGCCGGGGCGCCTTCACCGCGCTTCTGGTCGGGGAGCTGACCGGGCACCTCTGGAACAAGCTGTTCCGCCGCGAGCTCTTCGACGGCATCGACTTCACGCGGATCCGCCAGCACTCGGACCAGGCGCAGGTCGCGCAGCTGCTCGCCGCGGCCGACGAGGTCGTCGTCGTCCCCGACTCCGTCTACGAGTACCGCCTCCGCTCCGGCTCGATCATCCGCTCGGGCGCGAAGCGCGCCGACTCGCTCGCCGGGCTCGCCGCCGTGATCGAGCGGACGGCCCGCGGGCTCGACCCGCGCATCCTCGACTCGCAGGACTACTCCTACTACCGCGCGCGCTTCTCCCTGCTCTCCCGCTTCAAGGACGCCACTTCGGGCGCGCACAGCCCCGAGGAGGCCGACCGGCTCTGGCGGGCCGCGCACGACGAGGCGGGGCTCCGGCACCTGGTCGCGCTCGTGCGCCGGCGCGACCTCAAGCGCTCCGTCCTCTTCGGGCTCGCCGCCGCGGCGCCCGCGCTCTACCGAGCGGCGATGAGCGCCGGGAACGGACGCCGGTGACCGTCGTCTCCCCGGTGCGCGGAGAGGCCGGAGTGCGCTTTCCGGCAATCGAGTCCTCGTCACTATTCCGTCGGATGTGCGGCGCGGACGATACACCCTTAGTCTTGATCCTCGGTCGCATTCTGCGACCGAGCCTGCGTCCTTCTCTGAGCCTTGTTCACCTCGGATGGAATTCACGAGCGGTACGACCGGGCACTAGGGGGAGAGAATGAAGCTGCTGAAGCCTGCGGGCGGGGCCCGACGCGAATGGGTGGATTTCGCCAAGGGTGCCGCCATCCTGATGGTCGTGTACTACCACACGTCGTTGTACCTCGGTGACATCGGGGTCGAGAACACTCTCGGCCGCATCAAGGTCGTGTTCGAGCTGTTCCCGATGCCCCTCTTCTTCCTGGTGTCCGGTCTCTTCGGCTCGCGCATCCGCACCTGGAGCTTCGGCGACCTCTGGCGCCGCAGGCTGTACCCGCTGCTCTGGCTCTACGTGGTCTGGTCCGTGATCCGCATGGCCTTCTACCTGGTCGTGCCGCTCGCGAACGGCGGACTCGGCGAGCTCCCCGCGACCGACCCGCTCAACCTACTCCTGCTGTTCTTCTGGCCCAGCAGCAGCTACTGGTTCATCTACGGCCTCGTCCTCTTCACGCTCGGCGCGTGGCTCCTGCGCAAGGTCGACCACCGCGTGCAGGTCGCCCTCGCCGCGGTGATGGGGACGATGTTCACCACCGGTCTCCTCAACACGACCAACGTGGGCTGGAACCGCATCGGCGCCCTGTTCGTCTTCTTCCTGGTGGGCACGCTCTACTCGAAGAGGATCATCGACTTCGTCGAGCAGAAGGGGAGCCGCGCGTTCCTCTACGTCACTCCGGTCTTCGTCGTGCTGAGCGCGGTGCTCTTCCTCTTCCCGATCCGCTGGGTGCCGTTCCTCGCCCTCGCCGGCCAGATGGCCGCCGTCGCGATGGGCATCCTCGTGTCGCGGGCCCTCTCCCGAGTGCGATTCCTGAACTTCTTCACGATCTGTGGCGAGCGCAGCCTGCACATCTACCTGCTGCACCTCTACTTCATCGTGATCGCCATCACGATCCTGCGGGTGATCCTCCCCGAGGACCGCTCCGAGATCGGCGGCTTCGAGGTGCCGCTGCTGCTGGTCGTGATGGTGCTCGCGGTCGTCCTCTCGCTCTTCGTGACCCGCTACCTCTCGAAGGTCAAGTGGATCTACGTCCCCCCGGCCGCCCTCGGCGGCCCCGGCAAGCGGCGCAAGCCCGTGCCCGTCCCTGCGCGCGGCCCCGGAGTCGTCTCCGATCCCGTCGCGGTCCCGGCCGATGAGCCCGGCACCTCCCCCAGTCACGAGAAGAAGAGAGCGGAGTCCCACGAGTGAAGACGACACGAGCACGCAGAGCCGGAGTCCTGGCGGCCGTCGTGGCCGTCGCCCTCGGGCTGGCCGGCTGCTCCTCGCAGCCCGAGCCCGTCCGCACGCCCGACGGCTTCACGACGGAGAAGGCGATCGAGTACCGCTCGGTCGACGGCGTCTCGCTGAAGGCCGACGCCTGCCTCCCCACCGCGGGCGGCACCGACCGCCCCGCGCTGCTGATGCTGCACGGCGGAGGGTTCGTCGACGGCGCCCGCGACGAGGGCGGGATGACCGAGCTCTGCGAGTACTACGCCGAGCGCGGCTTCGTCTCGGTCTCCGTCGACTACCGCCTCCTCCAGGACAGCCGGTACCCCGGCCAGATCGAGGACGCGCAGGCCGCCGTGGAGTGGCTGCGCGAGCCCGCGCAGGTCACGCGCTTCGGCCTCGACCCCGCCCGCATCGGAGTGATGGGCAGCTCCGCCGGAGCGATCATCGGAGCGACCATGGGCACGCTCGGCGAGGGGTCCCTCACCGAGGGCTCGCGGGTCAAGACGGTCGTCGCCTTCTCGGCGGTCGCCGACATGACCGAGACCGGGATGTCGCTGGGCACGCCGGTGCCCGAGGCGAAGGAGCAGATCCTCTCCTACCTGGACTGCGACGAGATCGACTCGACGACCTGCCCGCAGAGCATCCCCGCGTCGCCGATCACCTCGGTCGACTCCACGGACGCCCCGCAGATCTGGCTGACCTCCGAGGACGAGCTCGTCCCGGTCGAGCAGGCCGACGCGATGCAGGTCGCCCTGCAGGACGCCGGAGTGGCGTCCGAGGTCGGCGTGGACGGCTCCGGCCACCACGGGCTCCAGAACAACACCCCGAACAACAAGAAGGCGATCCTCGCCTTCCTGCAGGCCCACCTCTGATCCACCGCTCCCGCGCGAAACCTCGCGGCCGGTTCCGCGCAACGCGGACGACACATCACGACGCTACAGTCAGACCCCCTGCACTCCGGTGCAGTCGACGAAAGGGACACCACACACCATGACCTTGAACGGACTGTTCGCCGGCATCGGCCGGAGGTGGGTCTACATCGTCGCCTTCGCTCTGCTCGGCGCCGTGGCGGCCCTGGTACTCAACGCCGTCCTCCTCCCGCAGTACAAGGCGGACGCACGCGTGTACGTCGCGGTCTCCTCGTCCGGAGTCCTCTCGACCGCGGACCGGGTCGCGGCCAACAGCGCCGCCTCCCAGGCCACGGTCACCTCCGTCGCCCTCGGCACCTCGGACACCGTCCTGCAGGGCGTCATCGACGGCCTCGGCATCGACGAGCCCATCGAGGACTTCGCCAAGCGCGTGACCGTCCTCGCCGAGCCGGAGTCCGTGGTCATCACGATCTCGGCCACCGACCCCTCGCCCGAGCAGGCCGCGGTCATCGCCAACGCGGTCGCCGCCCAGCTCGACGCGGCCGTGAAGGGCGCCGATCCGGCGACCACCACGAACGGCGTCGCCGTCCCGCAGATCCAGCTCCAGGTGCTCAGCCAGGCGCTCCCGCCGGAGCTGCCGGTCACCGGTGGCATCCTCGTCCTGCTCGCGCTCGGCATCCTCGGCGGCGCCGTGGTCGGCGTGGGAGTGGCGATCGTGATGACCGCCCTCGACCGCCGCCTCCGCAGCGGCGACGACGTCCGCTCCGCGATCGACCGGCCGCTGCTGGGCATCGTCCCGGTCAAGGCCACCAAGCTCGACGAGATGCTGAACTCGACCGAGATCCCGGCCCGCTACTCGGCCGTCGCGTTCGAGCTCTCCGCCATCGCGCGCACCCGCTCGTACTCCTCCTTCGCGATCGCCCCGGCGTCCGAGAAGACCCCGCACACCGCCAGCGCGGTGCTGCTCGCCAAGGCGCTGGCCGTGCTCGGCTCGTCCGTCGTGATCGTGGACGGCACCGCCGAGGGCTCGGCTCTCGCTTCCGCCTCGGGCGGACGCCCGGGCCTGCGCGAGGTGCTCGCCGGAGCCGCCTCGCTCGACGACGCGATCATCAAGCGCTCGACCGACCGCGTCGACCTGCTCCCCGCGGGCGGCGCCCAGGCCGGCACGCCGATGCCGACCGACGCCCTCCGCGCGCTGGTCGAGGAGCTCGAGAAGGTCTACGACATCGTCCTGATCGTCACCGGCACTCTCGGCGCGACCGAGCAGTCGCCGACCTTCCGCGGCGTCGCCGACGGAGCCGTCCTCGTCCTGATCGAGGGCAAGGTCGACTCGCCCCAGGCCGCCGCCGACGTGCACTGGATCGAGACCGCCGGCACCCCCGTGGTCGGCGCGGTCGTCCTGGCCCGCCACAAGCTGCAGAAGGCCCCCGCGATCGTCTGATCGCGTCCTCGCACGCTGCGGAAGAGCGCACCCCGGCCCCGGCCGCGGTGCGCTCTTCCGCGTCCGGGGACTGCGCGGTGCCCGGCGGGGGCCCGGCTTGCCCTCTCTCCGGGCCCAGCCGGCCCCTCCGACGCCTGGCTGGCACTCCAGCCCCCTCCACCCCTCCGCGAGCCCGCTCACTCCGCGAGCCCGCAGAACTCGCGGTACTCGCGCGCGACTCCGCACACCTCCGCGGACTCGGCAGGAGGCGGCGTCACCGTCCGGGCCCGCGGGCTCTCCGGGGCCCGGCCGACCGGTCCGTCCCTTCTCAGCGTCTCCAGCGCCCGCCGTGGCCTGATCACGTGCCTCACCGGCTCCCGGGAGCCCGCTCACCCCGCGAGCCCCCACAAGTCGCAGTACTCGCGCGCGACTCCGCCCACTTCCGCGGACTCGACAGGAGGCGGCGTCGCCGTCCGGGCCCGCTCGACTCCCCGGGACCTGCCCGGCCCGTCCAGCCCTCTCCAGCGCCCACCGTGGCCGGACCAGGTGCCTCACCGGCTCCCGGGAGCCCGCTCACCCCGCGAGTCCGCAGAAGCCGCCGTACTGGCGCGCGACCCCGCCGTCCGCGCCTGGTCGGCGGGAGGCGGGCACACGCAGAACCGCCGCCGTCGAGGGACGACGGCGGCGGTTCTGCGCGCGGGGAGCGGGTCAGGTCACGGCGTGCAGGCCACGTTCCCGATCAGGTCCTTCCCGGAGTTGGAGCAGCTCAGCGTGTTGCCACTGGTGGACCAGTTGGACGGCTGGTGGAGGTAGACCACGGCGTCCCGGGTCTTCAGCGCGAGGTTGCCGCTGATGGTGTTGTCGTTGCCCGAGCCGTCGGCGCGGGTGATCACCTGATAGCCGTAGGTGGTGGTGCCCGCGGCGGAGTTGCCCGCGGCCAGCCAGCTGTTGCCCGAGACCAGGATCAGCGAGACGACGTCCGAGGCGAGCCGCGATCCGCCGAGGACCGTGTTCCCGATGATGTCGCCGTCGAGGGTGCCCTCCTTGGCCTCGATCGGCTCGGCGCCGGTGTCGCTGATCGCGTTGTCCACGACCGCGATGCGGGCCGTGCGGTCAGGGTTGCAGCTGTTGTACTCGCACCAGTTGCGGTCGGAGGTGCCGACGTAGACGCCCTCGCCGTACTTGGCGGAGACGATGCCGGTGCGGCGGATGGTGCTGCCGACGATCAGGGAGTCGGTGGTCTGGTTGCGGAAGTGGACCGCCTCGTAGCCGATCTCGCTCACCGTCAGGCCGGCCATCTGGACGCCCTTGCTGGCGAGCACCTGGATGCCCTGGAAGGAGCTGCGGACCGAGAAGCCCACGAGGTGCACGTCGCTCACCGTGTTCAGGATGAGCGCGGTGCCGCTCGAGGTGGATCCGGAGGTGAGGACCGCGTTGGGCGAGCCGCAGATCCAGATCGAGCCGGGCTGGGCGGCGGTGCCGCGGAGGGCGAACTTGCCGGTGTAGACGCCGTCGGCCAGGCGGATGACGTCGCCGGAGGAGGGGTTGGTCAGGGCCGTGACGAGCTGCGCCGAGGTCGACACCGTCTTGGTGGCGGCGGGGCAGTCGAAGGCCGCGAGCAGCGAGGCGCGGGAGGCGAGGAGGTCGGCCGAGGTGGTGGCCGACTCCTTCAGCCGCGAGTCGCGGCCGGCGTCGTCGGTCGCCGTGACGGTGTACGTGTAGGCGCGTCCCGCCTCGGCGGTCTCGTCGCGGTACTGGCGCACCGGGTCGGCGACGGTGCCGACGACCGTGTCGCCGGAGCCGTCCTCGTTCGAGCGGTGCACGTCGTACGAGACGACCCGCGAGCTGAAGGGCGCGTCCCAGGCGACGGTGTAGCCGTCGGTCAGGGGGGAGAGCTCCACGGCGTCGGTCGCGAGGCCGTCCTCGGCGAGGACGAACGCGTCGATGATCAGGTTCTTGTCGGTCGACTTGGAGTTCTTCGTCCCCGTGTAGGAGATGGTCACGGTGTGCGTGCCCTCAGCGAGGTCGGTCGTCTCGTAGACCGGCACCTGGTACTGCGCGGTCGAGCTGTAGCGGTCGACCTTGGTGACGGGTCCGCCGTCGACCGAGACCGCGGCGATGCCGGAGGAGGAGGTCTTCCGGCTGATCCAGCGCCACGACGTGCCGACGAAGGTGAACTTCACCGATCCGGCGGAGGTCAGGTACTTCATCCCGCCGCCGCTGTCGCCGCCCGCCATCGATCTCCACGAGCCGGTGTACTGCAGCGCGGGGTCGGTCTCCTGCACGAGGAGGCTGGTCGCTCCGGAGGGATCGAGCACGGGGCCGTCGTCCTCGCCGCCGCCGGTCTCGTCGGTCGGCTCCTCGGTGGCGGGAGTCGCGCGGGTGATGTCGAACGCGTCGATGACCAGGTTCTTGTCGCTCGCGGAGCTGTTGGCCTTGCCGCTCCAGGCGATCTTGACCGTGTGGACGGTGTCGGCGAGGTCCTTCTTCGTGAACACCGGGACCTGGTACGCCGTGGTCTTCGTGTACCGGTCGACCGAGGTGCTCGCGCCGTCGACCGTGACGGTGGCGATGCCGGCGGAGGCGGTGGTGCGGCTGACCCAGCTGAAGCCGGTGCCGCGGAAGCTGAACGAGACGGAGCCGGTGCTGTTGAGGAACTTGATCCCGCCGCCGCTGTCGCCGCCCGTCATCGTGCGCCACGAGCCGCTGTAGGTCAGCGAGGAGTTCGTCTCCTGGATCCGCGTGCTCTGCCCGGCGCCCGGGTCGAGAGTGGCCGCGGAGGCGGCGGGCGCCGTGAGGGGGGCGACCAGGATGCCGAGAGCGGCGATCAGAGCGGTGGTGAGGGAGAGGCGTGCGCGTCGTCGGCGAGGGCGGGTCGGGTCTGGCGTCGTCTGAGGATTCACGATCGGCTCCGGGTCTTCGAGGGGGCGTCGGGGGCGGTTCGAGGGGGCTGCTC
>NZ_PSVF01000002.1:0-240184 GCF_002931975.1 Rathayibacter sp. AY1F3
GCGGAGGAGCGGGCCGGGTCGGGGGCGGCCTGAGCCGGGGTGGCGGTGGTCGCAGCCGCGGTGGCCGCAGCGGTGCCGCTCGGGGCGTCCGTCGCGCCTCCCGGCGCGCAGGCCGCGAGGGCGGGCAGGAGGAGCAGCGCGGCGGCGAGGGCGCGGAGGCGTCGCATCGTGCCTCCCTCCGCTCGCCGTCAGTCTGGCGCCCCGGCCCCCTCTCCGCGAGCGCCGCCACCGGAGTCTCGACGTCAGTCCCAGACCGATCGATGCGTCACGAACGGTCGGCACGGCGGCCGGATGACGGCCGCTCGTGACGACTGAGACGTCGGACGGGGGAGAGAGGGGCGCGACGCCGCTCCGCTCGATCGCTGCCGCGGGGGCGGGGCACTGCGTCAGGCGGCGCCGCCCTGTTCCGCGGCGCCCGCCCACGGACCCTTCGTGTCCCGCGGCTGCGCGGCGACCGGAGCGAGGACGGCGCGGACGGATCCGCCCGACTCCGAGGTCCGCACGGGCCGGCCGAGCTCACGGGCCGCGGAGCGCGCGATCCAGCGCCAGTCCTCGACCGAGACGGTCAGCGCCGCGATCGAGGCCTCGGCGGACTCAGCGAGCGCGTAGGCGGCGAGGATCGAGCGGCGGAGGTCGCGGCGGGCCTGCACGGACGATTCGCCGCGCATCGGCGGTCGGGGGCCGGGCAGGAGGGCGGGGACGGCCGCCATCGGCACCACCCGACCCGGTCGTGCAGGCGCGCCGCTCATGGGATCAGCCCTCCTGGTTGTAGTAGGGCCAGGGCAGGAAGCGCCGCTCGCCCCTGCGGTCGGGACCCGTCAGAGTGACCTCGCCGGTCGCCGCCCACTCGACACCGCGGGGGAGCATCCGGATGAACTCGATGCGGCGGAAGGTGTCGATGTCGTGTCCGATCGTGATCGTGAACGAGCGGCCCGCGCCGTACTCGTTGATCCAGGCCAGGGGCTGGTCCGTGTTCATGCCGGGGAGGTCCGCGAGGCCGGTCTCGGGGATCGCGACCGGGTAGTGCGACATCGGCCACATCGGGGCCCGCTGGTACGACTCCAGATCGTCGAAGGTCGTGATCAGCACTTCGGCACCGTCGTACATCTCGACTCCGGTCAGGATGTCGTCGCCGGTGACGGTCCAGGTGGCGCTGATCCCCTCGGTGATCGCGTGACGCGGCTCCGCTGTCGAGAGGAGCGCCTCGCCCCATGGGCGCGGCCGAATGCCGGTGGGCACGCTGAGCTTCGCGCCGCGCATGACGTTGTACTCCTCCGGGTACCCCCAGTCGTCCTCCTGCACGGCCGAGCCGTGGAACCAGACGATCCCCTTGCCCTCGTCGTGGATGAAGCGCAGGATCGCGGCGTCGGTCTCGGGGCCGAAGCCGGTGGCCCTGTCGCGGTAGCCGTCCCGTCCCTCGTACACCACGATCAGGACGTCGTAGCGGTCGATGACGGCGGAGGTGAGACCGCGCGGATCCTCGGTGACGCGGACCCGGAAGCGCCCAGTGTCCTCGAGGAGGGTCGTGAGCCACTGGTTGTGCGCACGGAAGCTGCGGAACTCGTTGTCGTGCTCCACCGTCATGTGGCCGGAGAGGATGAGCACGTCGAGGGTGTCGGGCATGGAGGCCTCCAGAGGTGAGGTGCGCGGGCGGGTCCGTCTCGTCGGTGAGCGGCCTGTCGACCTCTAGTCCATTTACTACAGACTATTGTCTGGAACCGGCAGAACGAAGGAAGCGCCTAGAACGATCCGTGATGCGCGGCATCGCCGTTCACTATTCGGGGCCGCTTCTGACGAATTCAGACCTAAGCTGGCGCGACCGCCGCGATCGCGAGCGGCCACCGAACCGAGGACTCCCATGGCGACGCACAACATCCTGATCGACGACCACAGCCTGCGCGTCCACCCCGAGGGGGCCGTGCTCCTGCTCCACCTGCCCTGGTACCGCAGTCTCTGGCTGTCGTCCGTGGACGGCCTCGAGGTCTCGATCGACGGGACGACGGTGCCGGGCGACCGCCTCCGGTTCGAGCTCGGCGGCTCCGTCTTCCGCGTGGACCAGCTCCGCGAGCAGTGGGACGTGCTCTGGTTCCTCTCGGACGCGGCGGTACTGGTCGTCGCCCTCGACGAGCCGCTCGCCGCGGGCTCGGTCCACCGCGTCGTCGCCTCCGCCCGGCTGAGCCTGCCCTACATGCAGATCAAGCCCGAGACCTACGTGCCCCAGGTGGTCCACCAGACGCGCGACCTCGTCGTCCGCACCGCCGATGAGCCGGTGCGCGACGAGCTGCGGCTGGAGACGACGACGGTCGAGGCGGTCGAGGCGCAGCCCGGTGAGCCGTTCAAGCTCGGCCTCACGCTCTACTCGGCGACGTCCGAGCTCAACGCGGGGCAGTACGACCTCGAGTCCCTCCTCGACCGCGTGGCCGCCGAGGGGGTGGGGCCGGGGATCGAGATCGTCGCCTCGCAGACCCTCCGGCAGTACCCGGTGGTGACCCCCGACTTCGTCTCGACCTGGCGCACCGCGTTCGACCGCCACGGGTTCGAAGCCAGCGCGTTCGGCGCGAACCTCGACATGGGGCGCCTGCGCACGCGCGACATGGACGACGACGAGGAGTACGAGTTCTCGGCGGAGCTGCTCCGGGGCGCGCACCGCCTCGGGTTCCCGCTGATGCGGATCCAGAGTGCTCGCCGGACGCTGCTCCAGCGGCTGCTCCCCCTCGCGGAGTCGCTCGACGTCGCGCTCGGCTACGAGATCCACGCCCCGTCCGGCCCCAACGCGCCGGCCGTGCAGGAGATCCGCGAGCTCTACGCCGAGCTCGACTCGCCGCTGCTCGGCTTCGTCGCCGACTTCTCCTCGACGATGCACGCGATGTCGCCGGCCCTCCTCCGGACCATGCGGCGCATGGGGCTCGACGCCGAGGCGACGGCGGAGCTGCAGCGGATCTGGGCGCAGGACGCCCCGGGCCGGGAGCGGCAGGGCGAGTTCCTCGCCTACCTGGGATCGCGGGGCATCGACCCGGGCGACTTCGGCTCGTTCGCGTTCCTCGCCTTCAACATGCACGGACACGTCCCCGTCGAGGAGTGGGCCGACATCATGCCGCAGATCCTGCACGTGCACGCGAAGTTCTACGACATCGACGACGAGGGCCAGGAGCCCGCGATCGACTACCCGGCGATCGTCGACGTGTTCGTACGCGGCGGCTTCCGCGGGTACATGTCGAGCGAGTGGGAGGGCCACGCCTTCCTCGATCTCGGCGAGGTCGACCCGATCGCCCTCGTGCGCCGTCAGCACAACCTGATCCGGCGGTCGATGCACGCGAGCCTCGCAGCGGTCTGAGCGACGCGGCGGCCTGAGCCCCACGGGCGGTCCGGGCGGACGCGGACCGCCCGGCCGACTGAACGGCGCCCGGACGGGCGCCACGTCGAGCACGAGCGCACTCCTGCTGGCGACCCCACCTCGCCGGCCGGGTCCACCCGTAGGCCGTCTCTCCCCCGCGGGCGGCCCCGGCTTGCAGGCGGCCCCTCCCCCGCGCCGTCCTTCCTCCGCAGCGGCTCCTACTCGCAGGCGGCCCAGACCGCCGCGAGCCCCTGGCCGCCGCCGATGCACATGGTCTCGAGGAGGTGGCGGCCGCCGGTGCGCACGAGGTGCCGGGAGCCGGTGGCGAGCATCCGCGCCCCGGTCGCGCCGACCGGATGGCCGAGCGAGATGCCGGAGCCGAGCGGGTTGGTCCGCTCCCAGTCCTCCTCGGTGAAGCCCCACTCGCGGCTCACCGCAAGGACCTGGGCGGCGAAGGCCTCGTTGAGCTCGATCAGGTCCATGTCGGCGAGCGAGAGGCCGGCGCGCTGGAGGGCCCGCGCCGTCGCGGCGACGGGGGCGATCCCCATCCGCTCCGGCTCGACGCCCGCGCGCGCCCACGAGACCAGCCGGACGAGCGGGCGCAGGCCCAGCTCGGCGGCGCGCTCGGGGGTGGTGACGATGCACGCCGCTGCCGCGTCGTTCTGGCCGGAGGCGTTGCCCGCGGTGACGGTGGCCTCGGGATCGACGTCGCGCCGCACGGGCGAGAGCCGGGCCAGCGCCTCGAGCGTCGTGTCGGCGCGGGGCCCCTCGTCGTGGTCGACGACGGTGACAGCGCCCCGGCGGCCCGGGACGGAGACGGGGACGATCTCCTCGGCGGAGAAGCCCGCCTCCGCCGCCGCGATCGCCCGGCGGTGCGAGCGCAGCGCGAGGGCGTCCTGCTCGTCGCGGGGGATGCGGTACTCGCGGCGGAGGTTCTCCGCCGTCTCGATCATGCCGCCGGGGATCGGGTGGTGGCGCCCGCCGGCGGTCTCGCGGCCGCGGCCGAGCGCGTCACGGAGGAGCAGCCCGTTCGTGCCCGCCACGCCCCACCGGGCGTCGACCGAGTACAGCGGCGCCGAGCTCATGGAGTCGACCCCGCCCGCGAGGCAGAGGTCGCTGACGCCCGTCTGGATCTGCATGGCAGCATCCAGCACGGCCTGGAGCCCGGAGCCGCAGCGCCGGTCGACCTGCGACCCGCCGACCGTCACCGGCAGCCCCGCGTCGAGAGCGGCGACCCGGCCGATCGGCGGCGCCTCGGCCGTCGGGTAGCCCTGGCCGAGGATCACGTCGTCGACGTCCCCGCCGTCGAGCCCGGCCCGCTCGACGATCGCCCGGAGGACGGTCGCGGCGAGCTCCGCCGGCGCGACCGAGCGCAGCGCCCCGCCGAAGCGGCCGATGGGCGTGCGCAGCGGCTCGCAGACCACGACCTCGCGCAGCAGCGTCATCGTCCCGCCTCCGCGAGGGCGACGATCAGCGGTGCCCCGGTCGCGGCCTCGACCTCGGCGACGCTCACTCCGGGGGCGGTCTCGCGCAGGACGAGCCCCTCCTCGGTGACGTCGATCACGGCGAGATCGGTGATGATCCGGTCGACGACCCTCCGCCCGGTGAGCGGGAGGAGGCACTCGGGCACGATCTTGTGCTCGCCCGTCTTCGTCACGTGCTCCATCAGCACGATGACGCGGTCGGCGCCGTGGACGAGGTCCATCGCCCCGCCCATGCCCTTGACCATCCGGCCGGGCACGGCCCAGTTGGCGATGTCGCCGTGCGCCGAGACCTGCATGGCGCCGAGGACGGCGACGTCCACGCGGCCGCTCCGGATCATGGCGAAGCTCTGCGCGGAGTCGAAGTAGGCGGCGCCGGGCTCGACCGTGATCGTCTCCTTGCCCGCGTTGATGAGGGTCGGGTCCTCCTCGCCCTCCCAGGGGTAGGGGCCCACGCCCAGCACGCCGTTCTCGGAGTGCAGGGTCACCGTGACTCCGGCGGGGATGTGGTTCGGGATGAGCGTGGGCAGCCCGATGCCGAGGTTGACGTACGCGCCGTCGGTGAGCTCGAGGGCCGCGCGGGCGGCCGTCTCGTCGCGGGTGAGCGGGGTCATGCGCGGTCCTCCTCTCGCGAGGCGCGGGGCCTCACGGTGCGCTTCTCGATCGGCAGGTCGGCGGCCTCCTCGGGCGAGAGCTCGACGATGCGGTCGACGTAGATGCCGGGCAGGTGGATGTCGTCGGGGTCGAGCTCGCCCGGCTCGACGAGCTCGTCGACCTCGGCGATCGTGATCCGCCCCGCCATCGCGGCCGGCGGGTTGAAGTTGCGGGCCGACTTCGAGAAGACGAGGTTGCCGTGGCGGTCGCCTCGGGCGGCGCGGACGAGGGCGAAGTCGGTGACGATGGCCTCCTCGAGCACGTACTGCGTCGGCTTCCCGAGCGACTCGAAGACGCGGACCTCCTTGGGGTCGCTGCGCACGAGCACGCTCCCGTCGGCGGCGTAGCGCCAGGGGAGCCCGCCCTCGGCCACCATCGTGCCGACGCCGCTCGCGGTGTAGAACGCGGGGATGCCGCTGCCGCCCGCCCGGAGGCGCTCGGCGAGCGTGCCCTGCGGGGTCAGCTCGACCTCGAGCTCGCCGCCGAGGTAGCGCCGCGCGAAGTCCTTGTTCTCGCCGATGTAGGAGGCGGTGACCCGGTCGATCCGGCCCGCGGAGAGCAGCTCGCCGAGCCCCCAGCCGTCGACGCCGCAGTTGTTCGAGACGACCGAGAGCCCATGCGTGCCCTGGGCGAGCAGCGCGCGGATCAGCACGATCGGCACGCCGACCAGGCCGAAGCCGCCCACGGCGATCGAGGCCCCGTCGGGGATGTCGGCGACGGCCTCCGCCGCGCTCGTCCTGCCCTTGTCCAGCGTCATCGTCGGTCCTCTGCTTCGTCGTCGGTGGTCGTGAGGGCGGCCGGCTCGTCCGGTCCTCCATCGGCGTCGAGCTCGGCCAGGACCGCCCGGAGCCGCGCGAACGCGGCGTTGGCGGCCGGCAGGCCCGCGTAGAGCGCGGTGTGCAGCAGCACCTCCGCGATCTCGGCGCGGGTGACGCCGTTGCGGAGGGCTCCGCGCAGGTGCATCGGGATCTCGTCCTCGGCGCGGAGGGAGACCAGCGCGGCGAGCGTGATCATGCTGCGCTCGCGGCGGCCGAGCCCGGGCCTCGTCCAGACCTCGCCCCAGGCGTACCGGGTGAGGAACTCCTGGAAGTCGGCGGTCTCGGGAGTGATGCGGGCGGCGGCCGCGTCGACGTGCGCATCGCCGAGCACCGCCCGCCGGGTCGTGCCGCCGAGGGAGGCGCGGCGGGAGACGATCGCCGCCAGCCGCTCGGGCGCCTCGTAGCCGGGGAGGTGGCCGACGCCGTCGAGCACCTCGACGCGGGCGCCGGGCATCGCCTCGGCCTGCTCCCGGATGCTCGCGAGCGGCAGGGCGGCGTCGAGTGCGCCGGCCACCAGGAGCACGTCGCGGGCGGCGGCGAGGCCCGGCGGGTGGGCGAGGGCCTCGCAGCAGAGGGCGTACGACTCGTCGTCGACGTCCACCAGCTCGCCCAGAGCGGCGCCGACGGTGTCCGGGGAGGACCGGACGAACGCGGGCGCGAACCAGCGCTCGGCGCTGAGCGTCACCAGGGACGCGGTGCCGCTCCGTCGCGCTGTCCCGGCCCGGTCCGCCCAGCCGTCGGGCGTTCCGATGCGCGGCGCCGAGCAGATCGCGGTGACGGAGGCGAGCCGCTCGGGGGCGTCGACCGCGAGCCCGAGGCCGATCGCGCCGCCGAGCGAGATGCCCGCGTAGTGGAAGGCGCCGCCGCCGGCCGCGTCGACGAGGCCGAGGACCGCCTCCGCCAGCTCGGCGATCGAGAACGGCGCGGTCGCGGCGGGGCTCCGGCCGTGGCCGGGGAGGTCGAAGCGGAGGATCCGGAACGAGCGGGCGAGCTCGGGGAGCGCCGCCTCCCAGAGCCGGGTGGTCGTGCCCAGCGAGGGGCCGAGCACGAGCAGGGGCGCGTCGCTGCGGAGGGACGTGGTGGCCGTGGTCAGGCCGGCGAGCACGGGGACGGTCATGGTGCGGTCTCTCCCTCGGGGGCGGCCGCGGAGTCGCGGTCGGCGGCGAAGCGGGCGATCGCCGCGTCGATCCAGGCACCGGTGACGCCCGGCGAGGAGGAGGGCTCGAAGGCCCGGGCGACGCGCTCCTGGAGGGCCTCGTCCGGGCCGAGCAGGCCCGAGACGACGACGCGGAGCGGGCGGCCGGTCGCGGCGCTCTCCCGCGAGGCCCTTGCGAGCAGGGCGAACGCCTCCGCCCGCCCGAGGCGCTCGCCGAGCAGCGTCGCGACGTCCTCGCTGAACACGGAGCCGTCGCCGGAGACGAGGTGCTCACGCATGGCGTCGGCGCGCACCTCGAGCGAGGCGACCAGATCAGCGGCGCCCGTGACCGCGCCGAGCGCCGCCTCCTGGAGCTGCTGCAGCGGACGCCACTCGGCGTGCCACGCGCCGCTCGACCGCTGGTCCTCGGCGGCGAGCGCCGCGAAGAGCGAGCCGACGAGCCCGGGGGCCTGCCGGGCGGCGGCGACGACCAGGACCGCGCCGATCGGGTTGCGCTTGTGCGGCATGGCCGAGGAGCCGCCCTCGCCCGCTCCGAGGCTCTCGCCGAGCTCGGCGGTCTCGGTGCGGGCGAGCAGGGTGACGTCGAGGGCCACGGCGCCCGCGGCTCCGGCGGCGAGCCCGAGTGCGGAGGCCAGCTCGACGACGGGGGTGCGGTCGGTGTGCCAGACGGCGGCCGGTGCGCGGAGTCCGAGGCGGTCGGCGTATCCGGCGACCACGCGGAGGGTCCGCTCGACGGCGTCGGCGGGGGAGGTGCGCTCGCCGACGACCGCCACGAGCGCCGCGAGGGTCCCGACCGCTCCGCCGAGCTGCGCGGGCAGGGCGGTCCGGGTGCGCCGGACGGCGGCGAGGGCCGAGGTGACCGCGCCGAGGCGCTCGGCGGAGACGGCTCCGAAGACGGTGGGGGCGGCGTGCTGACCGAGCGTCCGGCCGACCATCGGCGTCGCCCGGTGCCGGTCGGCGAGCGCCGCCAGAGCGTCGCCCAGCCGGACGAGCTCCTCGTCGATCCGCTCGAGGACGGCCGCGGCGCGGACCATCACGGCCGTGTCGACGACGTCCTGGCTGGTCGCGCCCAGGTGGAGCGCGGCGCCGGAGCCGGGGGAGGCCGCCTCGGCGGCGGCGCGGAGGCGCGGCACGAGGGGGATGACCGGGTTGCCGCCCGCTCGGGCCTCCTCGGCGACGGCGTCGAGCTGCTCCAGCACCGCGGATCGGATCTCCTCGGCGTGCGGAGAGAGGTCGGCGCCGACCACTCCCTCCTCCCGGAGGGCGGCCGCGAGGGCGAGCTCGGCGTCGATCATCGCGCCGAGCAGCGCCTCGTCGCCGGTCAGCTCGCGGATCGCGGGCGAGGCCAGCGGATCGACGAGGCTCCGCCGCTCAGCCATCGAGTCCTCCCGAGAGGTCGAGGAAGACGGTCTCGCCGTCGCCCTGCAGCCGGATGTCGAACCGCACGACCGGCAGGCCGGTCGCCGCGCCCTCCTCGACGACGAGCAGGGTGCGCCGGCGGGCCGGCTCGAGCGAGCGGAGGAGCGCGTCCTCGCCCGAGAAGTAGGCGCGGGTCCCGAGGTGGTGGGTGACGCCGCGGGCGAAGACGGTGACGACGACGAACGCCGCGCCTCCCCCCGGAGCCCCCGGTCGGAGCGTGGTGAAGGCGTACTCGCCGGCGCGGGTGGTGGCCGTGCGGCCGAATCCCGTGAAGGCGATCCCGTCGCGCAGGAGGCTGCCGCGCTCGCGGGGGATGCGGCCCTCCGCGTCGCGCTGCCAGATCTCGACGACCGCGTCGGGGACGGGCTCGCCCGCGCCGTCGGTGATCGTGCCGCGGAGGCGGATCGCTCCGGGGTGCGTCGCCGCGACGAGCTCCGGCCCGCCGTCGTAGGGCAGCGCGTAGCCGAAGAAGGGGCCGACCGTCTGCGACGGCGTGGGTGCGAGCTCAGGCATCGTCGTCCTCCGCTTCGAGGGGGGTCGACCGCGCCCCGGTGAGCACGACGTCCCAGCGGTAGCCGAGCGAGGACTCGGGCGTGCTGGCCTCGTGGTCGTAGCTGCCGACGAGCCGCTCGCGCGCCGCCGGGTCGGTGATCGACTGCAGGATCGGGTCGAGCGGGAAGAGCGGATCGCCGGGGAAGTACATCTGCGTGATCAGGCGCTGCGTGAACGCGGTGCCGAAGAAGGAGAAGTGGATGTGCGCGGGCCGCCAGGCGTTCCGGTGGTTGCGCCACGGGTAGGCGCCGGGCTTGATCGTCGTGAAGCGGTAGCCGCCGTCCGGCCCGGTGATGAGCCTGCCGACCCCGGTGAAGTTCGGGTCGAGCGGCGCCGGGTGCTGGTCGCGCTTGTGCACGTAGCGGCCCGAGGAGTTGGCCTGCCAGAGCTCGACGAGCTGCCCGGCCACCGGCCGTCCGTCGCCGTCGAGCACACGGCCCGACACGGTGATCCGCTCGCCGAGGGGCTCGCCCGCGTGCTGGATCGTCAGGTCGCTCTCGTACTCGTCGACGTCGGTGTGGCCGAACGCCGGCGAGGTGAGCTCGATCTCCTCCGGATCGGCGCGCACCAGCTCGTGCGTCGGGTGCCGGAGGGCGGTGCTCCGGTACGGCGGGTAGTCGCGGCGCGGGTGCACCTCGGCGGCGCCGCCCGAGCGGACGCGGTCGCGCGCCTCCTGCTCGATCGCGGCGATCTCTGCCGAGACGGCGGCCTGGCCGAGCGGCTCCGGCGCGCTCACAGCGGCAGTCCCGTGTACTGCTCCGCGAGCGAGCGCTGGGCGTGCACCGAGCCGATCACGTAGTCGAGGCGCCCGAGCTGCGCGCGGAAGTCGAACTCGCCGCTCGCCTCGAGGGTCGGCCGGTGCAGCAGCTCGGTCATCCACACCGAGAACTGCTGGACCCGCCACTGGCGGGCGAGGGCGGCCGCCTCGTAGCCCTCCAGCAGCGTCTCGTCGCCCCCGTCGGCCGCGATCAGGCCGCGCACCAGCAGGACGACGTCGGCGATGGCCGAGTTCAGACCCTTGGCTCCCGTCGGCGGGACGATGTGGCCCGCGTCCCCGACGAGGAACAGTCGGCCGTGGGCGAGGCGGGACGAGACGAAGCTCCGCATCGGAGTGATCGACTTCTCGGTGATCGGCCCCTCCTGCAGGGTCCAGCCCTCGACGCCCAGGCGCTCCTGCAGCGCCGCCCAGATCCGCTCGTCCGGCCAGGCCGCGATGTCGTCGTCGGGGTCGACCTGGAGGTAGAGGCGCGAGACCGAGGGGCTGCGCATCGAGTGCATGGCGAAGCCGTCGGGGTGCAACGCGTAGATGAGCTCGTCGGTCGACGGCGCGACGTCGGCGAGGACGCCGAGCCAGGCGTAGGGGTAGGCGCGGTCGAGCTCGGCGCGCTCGGCCGCCGGGATGCTGGGTCGGCTGATCCCGTGGAAGCCGTCGGCGCCGACGATGTACGCCGCCTCGAGCCGATGCTCCTCGCCGTCGTGCGTGAAGGTCACGGACGGCCGATCGCTCTCGAGGTCGTGCAGCGCCACGTCGGAGACGCCGTAGCGGACGTCCGAGCCCTCGGCCTCGTGCGCGGCGACGAGGTCCTTGACCACCTCCTGCTGGCCGTAGACCGTGACGGTCCGGCCGATCAGCTCGTCGAAGTCGACGTGGTGGCGCCGGCTGACGCCCTGCGCATCCGGGCCCTGGAGGTAGATGCCGCTGTGCTGCATCCCCTCGCGCGCCAGGCGCTCGCCGAGGCCGAGACCGGTGAGCACGTCGACCGAGCTCTGCTCGAGCACGCCGGCGCGGATGCGCGAGAGGACGTAGTCGCGCGAGCGGTTCTCGAGGACGACGGAGTCGATGCCGGCGCGCCGGAGCGCCCAGCTGAGCAGCAGGCCCGCGGGCCCGGCGCCGATGACGGCGACACGTGTGGTGGGAGTGGGCACGGGGTTCCTCGCGACGGTGACAGGGACACCACGATGCTCGGGGCCGGACCGGTCGCGGGGAGCGGGGTTTCCATCCAGTGGAAGGAACGGGGTCGAGCCCGCCTGGGGAGGAGCCTCGCCGGTCGCGCTCACGCGACCACCGAGCGCCGGTAGCCGAGCGCCCGGCTCACTCCGGCCGCAGCGGCGCGCACCTCGCGCTCGAGGAGGTCGTCCGGCCGCGGCTCCGAGCCCGTGACCACCGAGAGCGCGGCGACGACGCGGGAGGCGCGGTCGCGGATGGGAGCAGCCACCGAGCTCGTCCCCGCCGTCATCTCCTCGGAGGAGAGCGCGACGCCGCAGTGGCGGATCTCGGCCAGCCGCCGGCGCAGCGCGTCGGGCGAGGTCACCGTGCGCGGGAGGAAGCGCGGAAGGTCGCGGGCGACGTACTCCTCGAGGTCCTCGGCCGGGGCGTGCGCGAGCAGCACCAGTCCGACTCCGGTCGCGTGCAGGGGCAGGCGCGCCCCGACGCTCGAGACGACGGGCACCGCGCGGTGCGCCGACAGCTTCTCGATGTAGAGCGCCTCGGCGCCGTCGAGCACGGCGAGGTGGACGTGCTGGTGGGTGGCCTCGTACAGGTCCTCGAGGAACGGCAGGGCGATCGCGCGGAGCGACCGGGTCGCGGGGACCCGGGTCCCGAGCTCCCACAGGCGCAGGCCCAGCGTGTACCGGCCGTCGTCGCGGCGCGCGAGCCCGCCCCACTCCACGAGCTCGGCGAGCATCCGGTGCACGGTCGACAGCGGCAGGCCCGTCCGCTGGGCGATCTCCGAGAGGCTGAGCGAGGCCCGCGCCCCGGGCTCGGCGAACACGTCGAGGATGGACAGCAGCCTCGACGCCACCGACACCGGCGCGGTCACGGGCTCAGTCCACGGCCGAGAGGACGAGCGCGGAGCCCTGGCCGCCGCCGCCGCAGATGCCCGCGGCGCCGATCGAGCCGGATCCGAGCGCGGCGAGCCGGCGGGCGAGGTGGCCGACGATCCTGGCGCCGGACGCGCCGATGGGGTGACCGAGGGCGATCGCGCCGCCGTGCGGGTTCACCAGGGCGGGGTCCACGCCGAGGTCGGCGGTCGACTGCACGGCCACCGCGGCGAAGGCCTCGTTGATCTCGACCGCGGCGAGGTCCGCGACGCTCCACGGCGTCCGCTCGAGGGCGCGGAGGATCGCGGCGGAGGGCTGCGAGTGCAGGGTGAGCCCGGGGCCGGCGACCATCGCGGCCGCCTCCACGCGGGCGAGCGGGACGAGGCCGCGGCGTCGCGCCTCCGACTCCTCCATCAGCACGAGGGCGGCGGCGCCGTCGGTGATCTGCGAGGAGTTGCCCGCCGTGATCGTGCCGTCGGCGGCGAACGCGGGGCGGAGGGCGCCGAGCGTCTCGACCGTGCTGTCGGGGCGCACGCCGTCGTCCGCCGACACGAGCGCTCCGTCGCGGCCCTGCGTGGTGAGCGGAGCGATCTCCTCGGCCAGCACGTCGGCCGCGGCCGCCGCCCGGGCGTGCGAGGAGGCGGCGAAGGCGTCCTGCTCGGCGCGGCCGAGGCCGAGCCGTCCGTTCTCCTCCTCGGTCGACGCTCCCATCGAGCGGCGCTCGAACGCGTCGCTCAGGCCGTCGACCTCCATCGTGTCCAGCATCGCCACCTCGCCGAAGCGGCGGCCGCGGCGCGAGCCCGTCCAGACGTGCGGGGCGAGCGACATCGACTCCTGGCCCCCGGCGACCGCGACGTCGACCTCGCCGAGGACGATGCGGCGCGCCGCGTCGGCGACCGCCTCCGCCCCCGAGAGGCAGACGGCGTTCAGCGTCAGGGCCGGGACGTGCAGCGGGACGCCCGCACCCCGGGCGGTCTGCCGCGCCGGGTTCTGGCCGGCGCCGGCCTGCAGCACCTGGCCCATCAGCACGATCTCGACGTCGTCGGGCGAGACGCCCGAGCGCGAGAGGGCCGCGGCGACGGCGTGGGCGCCGAGCTCCGTGGCGGGAAGGGAGGCGAAGCGGCCGAGGTACCGCGCGAACGGGGTCCGGGCGTAGCCGACGACGACGGCGCGGCGGGTGGGCGTGGTGATCATCGGCGATCCTCCGGTCGAGCAGGGCTGCCCTCATCCTCGCCGCGCGGATCGCGCCTGCGAAGACGCGATCGGTGATGCCGCGCTTCGTCCCCGTGGATGCGCTCGAGCCACTTCTGTTCTTCTTCGTCATGGTGTTGTCTGTTTCCTGCACAAGTGCGATTCCGCACGACCCGACGGAGAGGACGACGATGTTCCTGGAGAGAGAGCTCATCCAATCAGTGGGCTTCGCGAACGTCCGCGAGGGCGACGAGGTGACGGGCTTCCGCCTCCATCTGCGCATGCCCTCGTACCGCGGCCTGGCCGCCAGCCTGATCGACGGGGTCTCGGTGCGCGTCGACGACGTGGTCGACGTCGGCCACGACACTCCGCTCTGGCGGTTCGACGGCCGGGACATCGGCATCGACGAGCTCCGGCGGAGCGACGGCCTGCGCTGGCAGCTCGAGGAGCCCGGCGTCGTGACCGTGCCGCACCCCGGCGGTCTCGCCCCCGGCGTCCACGAGGTCGAGGTGGAGCTGCTCCTCCGCGCCTCCTACATCCCGATCGAGCACCAGCCGTCGCGGTACCGCAGCACCAGGAAGGTGACGATCGTCCGATGAGCGCAGACACTCCCGGCTTCCAGTACGGAGTCAGCCTCTACAGCTTCATGGGCGACTACGGCACCGTCCTCGGCCTCGAGGAGGCGCTCACCGTCGTCGCCGACCTCGGCGCGACCGGCGTCGAGATCCTCGGCGAGGGCCACGTCCCCGGCTACCCCGAGCCCACCACCGCCTGGATCGACGCGTGGTTCGCGTCCCTCGAGCGGCACCGCCTCGAGCCGACCAACTACGGCTCCTGGATCGACACCCGGCTCCACCGCGACCGTGACATGACGGTCGAGGAGGGGACCGCGATCCTCACGCGCGATCTGCGGCTCGCGTCGAGGCTCGGCTTCCGCTTCGTCCGCCCCAAGATCGGGGTCGTCTCGAGCGATCTCGTCCCCCACCCGATCTGGACCGAGGTCGTCGAGCGCAGCCTGTCCACGGCCGAGGAGCTCGACGTCGTGATCTGCCCCGAGATCCACTCGCCGACCCCGATCAAGCACCCCGTCGTCGACGACTACCTGGCCTTCATCGAGCGCACCGGCACGAAGCACTTCGGCCTGCTCATCGACACCGGGATCTTCCAGGACCGGCCGATCCCCCTCCGCCCGGGCGAAACCCGCGAGACGCGTCCCGCCTTCCTCGACGGGATCGGCGTGGATCCGCGCGACCTGCTCGACGTCATCGACCACGTCGTCTTCGTGCAGGCCAAGTTCCACGACATCGACGACGACCTCGTCGATCAGAACATCCCCTGGCGCCCCGTGCTCCAGGCGCTCAAGGACGGCGGCTACACGGGCTACCTCTCGAGCGAGTACGAGGGAGACCGGGACCCGTGGCGCTCGATCGAGCAGCTGCGCCGACAGCACGCGCTGATGCGCGGGATCGAGGCGACGCTGGAGGGATGACGCCGCGCTACCGTGGGGGCGGCGCATCGACGCGCCCCGAGGAGGAACCATGAGCACCCGATCAGGGGCACAGGACGTCCGGGCATGAGCACCGGGCGGATGAGTCCGCGACCCGACATGAACCTCCTCGTGGTGCTCGACGCCCTCCTCGCGGAGCGCAGCGTCACCCGCGCCGCGCAGAGCCTGGGCCTCAGCCAGCCGGCGGTGAGCGCCTCCCTCGCGCGGCTGCGGATCCACTTCGACGACCAGATCCTCACCCGTGACGGCAACACCTACCGCCTCACGCCCCTCGCCATCCGGCTGATCGATCAGACCAGCTCGGCCCTCGAGGCGACGCGAATGGTCTTCTCGACCGCCGCGCTCTTCGACCCCGCCACGTCGCCGCGCGAGTTCCACCTCTACGGCTCGGACTACTCGTTCGGAATCGTCGGCAGCCGCGTCTCGATCGCGGTGCGCGACGCGGCTCCGCACGTGCGGTTCCGCTTCTCCCTGCACAACCCCTCGATCGTCGAGGACCCGATGAACACCCTCCGCAACGTCGACGGGATGCTCCTCCCCCGCGGCTTCGCGAGCGACCTGCCGTCGATGGACCTCTACGAGGACGACTGGCTCGCCGTGGTCTGGGCGGGCAACGACTCCGTCGGCGACGCGCTGACCCTGGAGGACCTGCACCGGCTGCCGTGGGTGTTCACCTACAAGACCCGCAGCGCCTTCACCGCCGCGTCCCGCCAGCTCGAGACGATCGGCATCGAGCCGCGGGTCGACGTCGTGGTCGAGGGGTTCCTGGCGCTGCCCTATTTCATCGTCGGGACGGACCGGATCGGGATCGTGCAGAAGCGCCTCGCCGACCGCATGCTCTCGGCCGGTGACCTCCGCGTGCTGCCGCTGCCGTTCGAGGCGCTCCGGCTCTCGGGAGCGCTGTGGTGGCATCCGATGCACAACGACGACCCGGGTCACCAGTGGATGCGGCAGCAGTTCCGCCGGCACGGGCGGGTGCTCGAGGAGGAGTGACGCGGGTCCCGCCCGATCCGCGGTCGCGCCGGGTCACGGCCGATAACATTACCAGCGCGGCTGGCGTCGGTAATGTTCCCAACCGGCCTGATGACGCCTCCGGACGCCTCCGCGGATCAGCCCGCGGAGCGCGCCCGAGCCGCGGGGGACCCCGGCCGGCGCCGGGCCCGCGCCAGCGGCGGCACCGGCTGAGCCGCTCCGACCACGGTCGTGATCGTCCCGAGCCGGTCCACGGTCATCGTCACCTTGTCTCCCGCCCGCAGCGGAGGCGGCGTCAACGATCCCGCCCGGCCCCACAGCTCCGCCAGGCAGCCCGTTCCCGCCGTGCCCGAGCCGAGCACGTCGCCCGCGCCGAGCCGCGAGTCGCGGGACGCGTAAGCGACCAGCTCCGCGAACGGCCAGCCCATGTCGGCGAGCGTGTCGCGGCCGATCTCGAGGCCGTTGACCGAGACGGTCATCGTCAGGTCGAGGAACCCCTCCGCGTCGTGCCGCTCCGCCACCTCGTCGGCGGTCGTGATCCACGGGCCGAGCGTGCTGCCGAAGTCCTTGCCCTTGCAGGGACCCAGGCGCACCTTCATCTCGCGGGCCTGGACGTCGCGGGCCGACCAGTCGTTGAAGACCGCGTAGCCGAAGATCCGCTCGTGGGCGGCGGCCGCGTCGAGCGAGCGCGACGGCCCGGTGCCCCCGATGACGGCCGCGACCTCGAGCTCGAAGTCGAGGCGCTCGGAGGCGGGCGGCACGAGCTCCTCGCCGGTCGCGAGCAGGGTGTGCGGGTTGGTGAAGTAGAAGGTCGGCGCCTCGTACCACTCGGGGACCACGCCCTCGGAGGAGTCGATGCTCCGGACGACGCCCTCGACGTGCTCTTCGAAGGCCACGAAGTCGCGGACGCTCGGCGGGTCCAGCGGAGTCCGCAGGCGCACGGCCGACAGCGGCTCGCCGTCGCCGGAGACCAGCGAGGCGCCGCGGCGCAGCGCCTCCGGGAGACCGCCGCGGACGACGTCGAGCACGGTGAGCCCGTCCGCGAAGGCGATCACGCGGTCGTCGACGACGAGCCCCTCGGCGGAAGCGCCGTCGGACCCGATCCAGCGCGCGAGCCTCATCGCGGCACCGCGGGACCGGAGAGCAGCGCCTCCGCGTTCCCGCCGAGCACCGCCTCGAGCGTCGGCGAGTCGAGCGCCTCCCGCGCCGCCCCCACCGGGTCCTCGACGCCCATGTCGAACGGGTAGTCCGATCCGAGCAGCACCCGGTCGGCTCCGGCGGCCTCGACGAGGGCGCGCAGCTGCGAGGGCGAGTGGGTCAGCGAGTCGAACCAGAGGCGGCGCAGGTAGCTGGACGGCGGGTGCTCGCACGAGCGGGCCTCGGGGCGCACGCGCCAGCCGTGGTCGCTCCGGCCGATCGAGGTGGGGAGGTAGCCGCCCGCGTGGGCCGCGACGATCCGCAGATCCGGGAACCGGTCGAGGACGCCTCCGAAGATCAGGTGCGAGAGCGCGATCGCGTTCTCGGCGGGCTGGCCGACGATGTTCGAGAGGTAGTGCTCGTCGATCCGCTCGTCGAGGGTGCAGCCGAAGGGGTGCAGGAACAGCACGGCGCCCGTCTCGGACGCGCGGGCCCAGAACGGGTCGAGTCGCGGATCCGAGAGCTCGACGCCGTTCGCGGTGGAGGAGATCTCGACGCCGGCGAGCCCGCGTCCGAGCGCGTCGTCCAGCAGGTCGACGCAGAGCTCCGGGTGCTGCGCGGCGACCAGCCCGAGTCCGCGGAGCCGGGTGGGCGCCTGCGCGACCAGCTCGGCCACGAGGCGGTTCGCCTCCCGCGCCGACCAGTCGGCCAGCGCCGCGTCCGCCCAGGGGTAGTAGTGGGAGGGCGACGGGGAGACGACCTGCACGTCGACTCCGGTCTCGTCCATGTCGGCGAGGCGGCGCTCGAGCACGGTGAGACGCCCGAAGCGGGAGCGGATCATGCCGCCCGAGACGGCGAGCGACTCCGGTCCCTGGCGGCGCGCGTCGAGCGCCTGCGCGGCGGCGATGCCCTCGGGGTCGCGCGCGGCGACCGCGGCCTGGAGCCCGGGGAGCAGGACGTGCGCGTGGACGTCGACGACGCTCATGCCGGCTGCCCCACGACGGCGGCGACGCGGCGCATCAGCCCGGGGACGTCGGCTCCGCGGTCGTGCGCGAAGAGCCAGTCGCACAGCTGCACCGAGGCCTCGACGACCTGGCGGGCGCGGTCGAGGCGGCGGGCGGTGAAGGCCTGGAAGACCGACTCGTCGACGGTGTCCGCGGCGAGCAGCAGCTCCGAGAGCACCAGGGCGTCCTCGAGGGCCATCGCGGCGCCCTGGGCGACGGTGGGCGGGCAGGAGTGGGCGGCGTCGCCGATGACCACGACGCGGCCGCGGTTCCACGGCCCGTCGATGAGGTGGCTGGTGAACCAGGTGTAGTTGACCCGGGAGCTGTCGTCGATGCTCTCGCGCACCTCGTCCCAGGGCCCGTGGTACGCCCGGGCGAGCTCCTTCATCGTCGCGACCTGCTCCTCCGCGGAGAGCAGCTGGCGCTCCTGCGCGTCCTCGACGAGGTAGGCGTACATCCGGTCCTCGCTCGTCGGGCAGTAGCCGGCGATGTAGCAGGGGCCGCCGTAGACGAGGTCGGTGTGGGTGACCTCGGCGGGGCGCGGCACGAAGGCGCGCCAGATGCCCATGCCGTTGCGCTGCGGAGTCGTCTCGATGCCGATCATCGAGCGGACCGCGGAGTGCAGGCCGTCGGCGCCGATCACGAGGTCGTAGCGGTCGCTGACGCGCTCCCCGCCGACGGTGGAGTGGAGGGTGACGGCGTCGCCGTGGTCGTCGAGCGCGTCCACGCGGGTCGACCAGCGGACGCGGGCGCCGAGCTCCTCGGCCCGCGCGAGCAGGATCCGCGCCAGCTCGGGGCGGTACATCCCGATCGTCGCGGGGAATTCCGGGCCGCCGGTCTTCGCGTCCGGGATCAGCGCGACCACCGTGGCCTGCGGATCGGGTGCGCGCAGGCCCAGCACGTCGGCCGGGTAGGAGCGCTCGAGCACCTCGTCCCAGACGCCCAGCCGGGCGAGGGTGCGGCAGGCGTTGCCCTGGATCGTGATGCCCGACCCGGTGTCGGAGAGGCCGTCGCGCGAGTCGAGGAGGTCGACGTCGACCCCTCCCTCGCGCAGGAGGATCGTGGCGGCGAGACCGGCGAAGCCGGCCCCGACGATGCCGACGGAGGAGAGTGCTGGCATGACCGGCTCCTTCAGAGTGGTGGTGCGGAGGCGACGAGCGCCGGGGAGGTGGGGCTACTTCAGGGCGATCGGGTTGACCGGGGCTCCGACGGCGCCCGTGAACGGGATAGGGGCGGCGACGAGGAGGAACTCCCAGACTCCATCCGCGCGGCAGTCGGCCGCGAGTGCGTCGAGGTCCCACATCTCGCCGATGGTGAGGCCCATGTTCGGGATGGCGACCTGGTGCAGCGGCTGGAAGGCCTCGTCGAACTCGTTCGGGCGGACCTCGAAGCCCCAGGTGTCGGTGGCGACCGCGGCGACGTCGCACTCGCGCAGCCAGCCCGCGGTGGTGAAGGAGAGGCCGGCGCTCGGGCCGCCCGCGTACCCGTTCCAGCCCTCGCGCCTGGCGCGGGCGAGGCGTCCGGTGCGGACGAGCAGCAGGTCGCCCTCGCCGACGCGGGAGCTCGCTCCCTGCGCGGCGATCGTGCGCTCGAGGTCGGCGACGGTGATCGCGTAGCCGTCGGGCAGCTCGCCGCCCTCGCCGATCGCGCTGCCGACGTCGAGGAGCACGCCGCGGCCGTTGAGCAGGGCGCTCACGTGCTCGATCCCGGTCACTGCGTCGCCCTCGCTCGTGACGACCCGGCCGGCGGCGCGGCCGTTCCAGGCCTTCCCGCGGTCGAAGATGTGCCCGAGGCCGTCCCACTGGGTGGAGGCCTGGAGCGGCATGGCGACCACGTCGTCCGCTCCGCCGATGCCGTGCGGGAAGCCCTGGTCGCCGAACTCGGCGTCCAGGCCCGTGTCGAGCATCGTGTGCACGGGGTTCGTGCGGCGGCGCCAGCCGTTCTGCGGTCCCTCGGAGTCGAAGCGCTGCGAGAGGCTGAACGCCGCGCCGCGAGTGACGAGGCGGGCCGCGGCCAGGCGGCGCTCGTCGGTGATGAGGTTCGCGGTGCCGACGCGGTCGTCCTCGCCCCAGCGGCCCCAGTTGCGGTGGGCCTCGGCGGAGCGGCGGACCTCCTCGGCGGGGTCGCTGCGGTCGAGATCCGCCGGGTCGCGGGTCGGCGGGGTCGTCATCGGGGCTGCTCCGCCACGCAGGTGAAGCGCTGCGTGCCGAGACCGGTCACCGAGCCCTCGAGGCGGTCGCCGGCCTTGAGGAAGATCCCGCGCGCCTGGCCGTTGCCGGCCGGGCTGCCCGTGAGCAGCAGGTCGCCGGGGAGGAGGGGGATCGTCTGCGAGGCGGCCGAGATCAGCCGCGGGATGTCGAAGAGGAGGTCGCTCGTGTCGGCGTCCTGCATCGTCTCGCCGTTGAGGTCGAGCCGCAGCTCGAAGGGGGCGTCCGCGAACTCGGAGGCGGGCACGGCGAACGGGCCGGTCGGATTGAAGCCGGGCGAGTTCTTCGCGCGGAACCAGTCGGTGCCGATCTCGGGCATGTCCTTGCGGAAGATCAGGTCGCGGGTGCTCACGTCGTTCACGATCGTGTAGCCCCAGACGTGGTCCATGGCGTCCTCGGGGGAGACGTGGAACGCCTCCGTGCCGATGATCACGGCGAGCTCGAGCTCCCAATCGTGGCGCTCGCTGGCGGCGGGCAGCACCAGGTCGGAGTCGGCGGCGACCACGGTCTGCGGCAGCCCGATGAAGAAGTAGGGCTCGCCGTGCGCGGCGCGGGCGTCCATCATCGCAGCGGCCTCGGCGCGGACCTGCTCCACGGGACGGGGATCGTCGGGCGAGCGGTGGCCGACGACCAGCCCGATGACGTGGGTGCGGTAGTTGGCGCCGGTCTGCAGCAGCTGGCGCGGGGCGACGGGGGCGAGGAGCTCGACCTCGTCGAGGGCGAGGCCCTCGGAGTGCCCGGGGATCGCGCGGACCGCCTGCTCGAGTTCGGCCCAGCGGGCGAAGACGTCGTTCACGTCGGCCGCACCCAGCTGAGCCAGGTCGACGCGGTGCACCCGCCCCTCGGAGACGACGCCCAGATCGGTGGAGCCGCCGGCGGCGGCAGGGCCGCCGGGAGCGCGGTAGCGCACCAGGCCGAATCGGACGTGGGCGTCCTCGGGTCGCAGCGTCATCGGTGACGGTCCTTCCGGTCCTGCGGCGTCGTCGCCGCTTCCTCACTCTGACGCCGGCCGGGGGGATCCGCCAGATCGATTCGACGATGCCGCCCATCGATCGGACGGATGCGCGACGGCATCGGCGCGACTGATGCGGACGATAGCCAACTGCGGGTTCCCTGATGCGCTCGGACGTCGCGAGAGTGAGGTCACGCCGCGTCGACGCTCGTCCCGGCCGCCGACGACGCTCACCAGCTCAGGAAAGGATCAACGATGATCAAGCTGCTCTCCCATCTCTCGTTCGTGACCATCACCGCCCCCGACGTCGAGGCGAGCGTGCGCTTCTACGAGGAGCAGGTCGGCCTCACGGTCGTCGACCGCACCGACGACGCCGTCTACCTCCGCTGCTGGGGCGACTACTACCGCTACAGCGTCGTGATCGTCGCCGGCGACGAGCCCTCGCTCGAGACCATGGCGTGGCGCACCTCCAGCGCCGAGGCCCTCGAGGAGGCTGCTCGTCGCATCGAGGAGGCCGGCTCCGCGGGCGAGTGGTTCGAGGGCGCCGGCATCGGCCGCGCCTACCGCTTCACCGGCCCCTACGGCCACTCGATGACCCTGCACTGGGACGTCGAGCACTTCCACGCCGAGGGCGACGCCGGCTCGATCTATCCCGACCGCCCGTCGCGCCGCAGCCGCCACCTCGGCGCGCCCCGCCAGCTCGACCACGTCACGATCGCCTCGCGCGACGTCGACGGTTTCGCGAAGTGGTACAACGACGTGCTCGGCTTCCGCATCATGGCGCGCACCGTCCTCGACGAGGCGCCGATCTCGGTCTTCTCGGTGCTGACCACCAACGAGAAGTCGCACGACCTGGGCGTCGTGCTGGACGGCTCCTCGCGCCCCGGCCGCGTCAACCACTACGCCTTCTGGGTCGACCAGCGCGAGGACCTCCTCCAGGCCGCCGACATCCTGATGGAGAACGGCGTGCCGATGGAGTACGGCCCCTCGATCCACGGCATCGGCGAGCAGAACTTCCTCTACTTCCGCGACCCGTCCACGCTCCGCATCGAGATGAACACGGGCGGCTACCGCAACTACGTGCCGGACTGGACGCCGAACACCTGGAAGCCCTCGCTCGGCTCGAACAACTTCTACCGCAACAGCGCCATGCCGATGTCGATGACGGAGTCGTTCCCGCCGGCCGACGGCCCGAGCGCGACCGAGGAGGGCGTGCCGGACGAGATCAAGGACGCGCTGCTCAACCCCTACAAGGTGCAGGGCCGCGGCTGATCCGCCTGCGCTGAGCCACGCGCGCTGATTCGTCGGCTCCGAGCCGCGCGGCCGCCGAGCCTCAGGAGCGCCGCACCGCCGGGAGGGGGTGCGGCGCTCCTGCGCGTCGCCCGCCCGGGACGACGGCCGCCCGAGCACTCCGCGGAGCGCTCCCTCAGCGCTCGACCCGGACCGACCCACCGCTGTCGGCGGACCGGCGAGCGGCGTGCAGCACGTCGAGGCCGTGCACCGCGTCGTCGAGGGGCACGGGCGCGGGGCCGCCGTGCAGGTGCTCGGCGAGGCCGACGTAGAACGCCCGCCACTCCCCCGGCAGCGTCTCGACCGGCCGCGCCCCTTCTGCCGTGTGGAGGGAGCCCCACAGCTCGGCCCGCTCGATGCCGTAGCGCGCGTCGAGCGGATCCTCGCCCCGCCGCACCAGCGCGTCCTGCTGCCCGTCGAAGCCGTGCTTCTCGAGCGCACCGGCGAGCCCCTGCAGGCGGAACCGCGGCTGCTCGACACTGCTCACCATCGTCATCCGCAGGTGCGAGCGCATCCCGCCCGCATGCCGCAGCATCAGCAGCGCGTCGTCCGGCACGGCGCTCGCAGCCCGGCGGCGGCCGACCTCGGCGTACACGCGGTCGACCGGACCGAACAGCGCCACCGCCTGGTCGACGAGGTGGCTGCCGAATCCGCCGAGCACCCCGTCCACCCCGCTGGCCAGGGCCTCACCGCGCCACCCGGGGGCGGCTCCCTCGATCCACCGCGCGATCGTCGACTCGAAGAGCACCGGCTCGCCGACGAGGCCCTGCTCGAGGACCGAGCGGAGCGTCAGGAAGTCGCCGTCCCAGCGCCGGTTCAGGAAGGCGATCAGCGGGAGCCCGGTCTCCACCGCGCGAGCCGCGAGCAGGCGCGCACGCTCGGGGGTGTCGGCGAGCGGCTTCTCGACGACAGCGCCGATGCCGGCATCCAGCAGCGCGCTGACGTGCTCCACGTGCAGCCGGTCGGGCGTCGCCACGACGGCGACCGCGGGGCGGGGCCGGACGTCCGCCAGATCCTCGATCGAGCCGACGAGCGGCACACCGGTCGGGGCGGTGCGCTCCCGCCCCGGCGCCGAGTGGGCGACGACCGCCACGAGCTCGAGCCCGGGCACCGAGCGGATCAGCGGGAGGTGGATGCCGAGCCCGCTCATCCCCGCACCGACGACGGCGATCGGCACGCGTCCCCGGGCCCCTGCGACGGTCATCGCGTCAGCTGCTCACGCTCATGGCCTCGACGCTCGGGCGGCCGTCGGCGATCCAGCGCGGGAAGGACACGTCGAACAGCTGCTCGCGCACCATCTCCGCCCCGCCTGTGAGCGGCTCGTCCTCGTCGCCGATCGAGCGCACCATCTGCAGGTCCCGGGTGGCGAGCGGCAGGGACAGCTCGTAGACGCGCTGACGGACGCCGGCCAGGAACATCTCACCGGACGCGGCGACGGCCCCGCCGAGGACGATCGCGGTGGGATTGAAGACGTTGACCAGGGTCGCGATCGACTCGCCGGCCAGTCGCGCCGAGAGCCGGATGAGCTCGATCGAGACGGGATCGCCGTTCTGCGCGGCGATCGAGATGTCGACGGGAGTGATGTCGCCCGACTCCTCGAGCCTCGCCGCCAGAGCGTCGCTCCGCCCCTCCGCGACGGCGGCGCGGGCGTCGCGGACGAGGGCCCAGCCGCCCGCCTCCGCCTCGAGGCAGCCGACCTTGCCGCACCGGCAGAGGTGCGTGCCGTCGGTGACGCGGACGTGCCCGATGTCGCCCGCCGCTCCGGACGCCCCGCGGTGCAGGACGCCGCGGGTGAGCAGCGCCGCGCCGATGCCGGTGCCGACCTTGAAGTAGATCAGGTCGGCGCGGGCACCCCAGCGCTGGCGGCGCCGCTCGCTCAACGCCAGGAGGTTCGAGTCGTTGTCGACCCAGACGGGGGCTCCGTAGTGGTCGACGAACGGGGTCCGCACGTCGTAGCCGTTCCAGCCCGGCATGATCGGCGGCGCGACCGGCCGGCCACTGTCGAACTCGACCGGGCCGGGCAGCCCGACGCCGACGCCCCACACGGGCACGTCGTCGTCCCGCTCGGCGAGCAGGGCGTCGAGCATGGCCGTTCCGGCTGCGATGGTCGCCTCCGGACCCGATGAGATGTCCCAGTCGCGATGCGCCCGCGCCAGCACGACACCGTCGAGGTCGGCGATGCCGACCCGCAGGTGCAGTCCCCCGGCCGCGCAGACGAGGATCAGGCCGCGCTCGGCCCGGAACCTCAGGGTGCGCGGCGCGCGTCCACCGCTGGAGGGACCGAAGGTCGACTCCTCCAGGTAGCCCATCTCGGTCGCCTGGTCGAGACGCTGGGTGATCACGCCGCGGCCCAGCCCGGTGGCTCGGCCGAGCTCGGGCTTGGTGCGCGCGGCACCGGTGCGGACGAGGTCGACGATCGCCAGGAGACTCGTGGTCGAGTCGGTCTGGGCGGCGAACCGCAGTGCTGAGGAGGTGGCCATGATCGATGATAGGTCTGCGGTACAAGTACTTCTGTCCCGGATGGCGGAGTCAGCGTCGTTCTGCTACAGAAGCGGAGGCGGACAGGCGGGCCGCCGCGGCCCGGGCTCCCCGGACGGCGAGCGCCACGCTCATCAGCGTCGGGTTCATCGACGTCGCGGTCGGGATGACCCCGTTGCCGCCGACGATGAGGTTCGTGTGGCCCCAGACGCGCGAGTCCGGATCGACGACGGAGGTCCCGTCGTCGGCGGCGCCCATCCTGGTCGTCCCCATGTAGTGCAGGCTCGATCCCGGCGGGAGCAGCCGCGGCTCCGCGATGAAGGTGCCCAGCGCCTCTCCCGCCCGGCGGAGGTGCTCGGTCGCGTCGGCGATCTCGGCTTCCTCCTGCTCCCCGAGCGCGTAGTCGACGGTCATGTTCGGGAACCCCCGGTAGTCGAGCTCGTCATCGTCGAACGAGACGCCGTCCTCGACGCGGGGCTGCTTGCGCATGCCATAGCCCATGTTCACGTACCCCCACTCGTTGCCGTGCTCGGGATGGTCGGGCGAGAGCGGGAACGGCGGGCTCTCGGCGTACATCACCTGCAGCGAGAACGGGTGGCCGGGCTCCGAGAACGGGATGCGGTTGACCGCCGAGATCGGGTCGGCCGGATTCACCGCGCGCGCCGCCTTCTCGCGGGCGAGGTCGTCGCGGGTGGCGAAGCGCCCCATCGAGTCGCCGTCGAGCGACACCGTCGAGATGACGACCGGGTGCTCGGTCAGGTAGCGGCCCAGCGCGGCGGGCCGCACACCGGAGGCCCAGAGCAGCTGCGGCGTGCGGAAGGCGTCCGCGGCCACCACGACGAGATCGGCGGGCAGGTCCTCGACCTCGCCGGTGCGCAGGTCCTCGACCCGGACGCCGACCGCCGTCGTGCCCTCGAGCAGGATCCGGCGGACCAGGTGCAGGTCGCGCAGCTCGAAGCGCTGCGACAGCGGCGACGCGGGATCGATCAGCGGGCCCAGCACGACGTCCGCACCGGCCCAGCGCATGGTGCCGTCCGGCTGCGGGTCCCCCGCGACGGGCAGGGTCCCGACACCGGCACCGTCGGGCAGCTCGGCTGCGAACTCCTCCTCGAGCAGCGAGCGCAGGGCGGCGCCGATCCCGGAGTCCGCG
Organism: Rathayibacter sp. AY1F3; assembly: GCF_002931975.1. Classification (NCBI taxonomy): domain Bacteria; kingdom Bacillati; phylum Actinomycetota; class Actinomycetes; order Micrococcales; family Microbacteriaceae; genus Rathayibacter; species Rathayibacter sp. AY1F3. The sequence continues at coordinate 26,123 of NZ_PSVF01000002.1, forward strand.
AAGGCGGCCGCCTGCGCGTGCAGCAGGTGCTCGGCCGTCTCGACCAGCCCGTCCCACTCCGCGTCGTCGAGGAACGGGACGCGCTCGGAGCCTGCGGGCCGCGGAATCGCGCAGGTCCAGTGGGCGCCCATCCCGCCGACATTCGTCGACGCGGCGGCGGCCGGGAACGTGTCGGTATGGGCCGAGCCCGCCCCGCCGAAGTCGAGGAGGTGGGTCCCCTGCCGGGCCGTGAACATCCCCTCGACCACGGCGGCCGCCGGGATGCCCAGCGACTCCCGGTGCTCGCCCGCCTGGGGCCCCTGCGAGCGCTCGCGGGCCCGCTCCTTCTCCCCCGGGTCCGCGATGTTGCGGACGCTCTCGCCGGGGGTCGGTGTGACCTGCGGTCCCGCCTCGAGCATCACGACGCGCGCATCGTCGGTCGATTCGAGGAGGATTCGCGCGTAGGCGGAGCCGATGGGACCGCTGCCGACGACGACGACGACAGGGCCGCTGGTGCTGGTGCTGGTGCTGGTGCTGGTGCTGGTCACGGGATGCTCCTGGTGGTGGGGCCGGCGGCGGACTGCGGTGTCACGCCGAGCGGGAGTCGGACGGGGACGAGGACGAGGACGGCACCGGGGACGGCGTCGAGGCCGGCGCCGCCTCCGCGAGGGGAGCCGCCGAGGGCGGGGGCTGCTCGTCCGAGAGGCGGGCGGCCGGGAGGAGCGCAGCGACGACGATCCCGAGGGCGTAGACGCCCGCCAGCACGAGGAAGATCGGCGCCATCACGTCGGCGTAGGCGGACGCGACCGCCTCCTGGGTCGCCGCATCGGCCGAGCGGACGGCGGCGGGAGTCGCCCGCGCGGCGTCGACGCCCGCTGGGAGCAGCGCGGCGACTCCGGCTCCGAGCGAACCGCCGATGGCGGCCGTGCCGATCGTGGATCCCATCTGGCGCACGAGATTCGACGTCGCGGTGATCGCCCCGATCTCGCCGGGCGCGACCCCGCTCTGGGCCAGCACGACGATGAGGCTCATGAAGCAGCCGGTGCCGATGCCGACGACCGCCATCAGCGCCATCGGCACGACGAGCGGGGACCCGTGCGGGACGACGGCCATCGCGGCGAGCCCGAGCGTGGCGAGCGACGTGCCGACGACGGGGAACGCCCGGTACCGCCCGGAGCGGCTGATGATCCAGCCCGAGGCGATGTTGGCGACGAGCATCCCGAACACGGTCGCGATCGGCACGAGCCCCGAGACGGTGGCGGAGGTGCGGTAGGCCATCTGGATGAAGGTCGGCACGTACGAGACGATCGAGAAGAGTCCGACGCCGATGATCGCCGAGAGGGCGATCGCGCAGGCGACGGTGCGGTCGCGCAGCAGGTGCAGCGGCAGGATCGGGACGTCCGAGCGGCGCTCGACGACGACCAGCACGGCGGCGCCGACCACCGCCGCCGCGAACGCGGACACCGTGGTCGCGTCGAGGCCGGCGCCGAGGCGGGTCACTCCGACCACAAGGCCGACCAGCGCGACGGTCAGCGCGACCGCGCCCGCTCCGTCGAAGCTGCGCCGGCCGCGGGGCGGGAGGGCGGGGACGGCCCAGAGCGCGAGGACGAGCGCCGCGGTGCCGACCGGCAGGTTGATCCAGAAGATCCAGGGCCAGCCGACGGTGTCGGTGATGAGGCCGCCGAGCACGGGGCCGATGAGGATCGCGAGCGGGAAGGCCGCGCCCACGATGCTCATCACGCGCGGCCGGTCGCGCGGCGTCGTGACGGTCGCCACGATCGTCTGCGACATCAGCTGCAGCCCGGCCGAGCTCATCCCCTGCACGACGCGAGCGGCGATCAGCTGCGGCAGGTCGGAGGCGAAGCCGCACACGAGCGAGGCGAGCAGGAAGAGCACGAGGGACGCGAGGAAGACCCGGCGCGGGCCGACCTGATCGCCGATCCGGCCGAGGACGGGCAGGAGCACCGTGCTCGCGAGCGTGTACGCGACGATGACCCAGCTCATCTGGTCGAGCGCGCCGATGTCGCCGGCGATCGTCGCGAGCGAGGTCGAGACGACCGTGTGGTCGAGGGCGCCGAGGAAGGACACCGCGAGGAGCGAGCCGACGAGCAGGCGGAGCCGGAGCGGCGACAGCGCAGCCGGGTCGCGGCGGGCGGCGGAGGGAGCGGAGGAGTCGGAGCGTGTCATGAGGGGCATCCGATCGATCGGATGATCGACGCGACCGTGTGTGCCGCAGCCTCCGTCAGAGGCGGCGAACGGGTCGTGCAGACCCCGGCGTCCCCGTCAGCATACCGCTTCCGCTCCATCGTGGCACTCTTTTGTAGTATTCAGACCTTGAGAAGCCCGGACACCCGGACGGGGACGATGAGCGGCTGGTCGCCGCCGGCCGAGAGGTAGGGGACGAGGAGCTCCAGGGCGACCTCGACCCGGTGCTCTCCCGGCGCGAGCGGACGGGGCGCGGCGAGCAGCAGCCGATCCTGGAGGAACCACCAGCCCGACTCCCCCCCGAGCGCCACCGGCGCGACCGGCCGGCCGTCGAGGATCACGGACAGCCCACCCACCGGCTCGCCGTCGATGACGAGCTCCAGGGAGAGGACGCAGTCCAGGGCGAGGGAGCGGATCCACGGCAGGCCGACGTCGAGCTCGAGTCCGGCCGTCGTGGTCCGGAGCGCATCGGGGCGCAGGGCGGTCGTCATCGAGAGCTCTCCTCCTGGCGGCGCCGAGAACGCCTCCGGTGCGATTCTTTTTTCGGAAGTCGACAGAAGTATGACAGAGACGATACAAAGAGCCCATGACCGATGCACCTCTCCCCGCCGGCTGGACCTTCGCCGCGAGCACGTTCAACTGGACCGTCGACCTCCAGCGCGCCGATCGGAGCGCCGCCGAGATCGTCGCCGGCATCGGCACGGCGGGGATCGTCGACGTCGTGGAGCTCGAGGCCGGCCAGGTGCTGCGGAGCTTCCCCGCGCCCACGCGCGCAGAGTCGGAGGGACTCGCCGAGCGGCTCGCGGAGGCGGGCGTGCGGGTCGATGTCTTCGGCGCGAGCCTCGACGACTTCGTGACGCCCTCGCGCCGGCGCACGCACGACGAGCGACTCGCCTTCCTCCTTCCCCAGTTGCGCGCGGCCCGATGGCTCGGCGCGCGCTCCGTGCGCCTCCCGCTCGGGCAGGCCGGGCGACCTCTCCTGGAGGCGCTGCTCCCCCACCTGCACGAGCTCGATCTGGTCCTGCAGGAGGAGATCCAGGGGCAGCAGGCGCCCGCGCGGCCCGATGTCGCGGCAGCGCTCGAGACGATCGCCGCGCTCGACGATCCGCGCCTCCGGCTCGCCGTCGACGTCAGTCTCCTGATGCCGGCCCTGCCCACCAGCTACCTCGCGCGCCTCGCGGAGGCGGGGCTGCCTGCGGACTTCGTCTCGCGCCTCGCCGACGACTGGACCGGCCACGGGACCGGGGACGAAGTCGTCCGGCTGCTGCGCTCGGGCGCCGTCCCGCCGCACGTGCACGTCCTCTACATGGACCTGCTGATCCGCTTCGGGCGCACCTCGCCCGGCGAGCTGATCCCCCTGCTGCCGCTGGCCGCGGGCGTGCACCTCAAGTTCTGGGACCTCGACGACCGCGACGGACGCGTCACCGCTCCGCTCGAGTCTCTGGCGCCCCTCCTGCTCGAAGCGGGCTTCCAGGGCACCCTCACCAGCGAGTGGGGCGGTCACGAGTGGCTCCCGGAGAAGGATCCCGACGCGATGACCCGTGAGCACCTGCGCCTGGCCGCCGCCGCACTCACCCGCGGCCTGCGATGAAGCCGACGGCCCCACTCGCCCGAGAAGACCCGTTCTCGGGGTGGAGAACGGGCCTTCTCGGCCGACCGAGGTGATCGTCTAGGCGAGCACCGTCTCCCGCGCCACGGTCACCCGATTGGTGACGTAGCGCTGCGGGGCGATCTGCATGTAGAGCAGGCGCATCGTGAGGACGATCTCGACCTGGACCGCGGCGCCGGGGGCCGGCGGGTCGTCGAGCGTGATGACGACGTCGGGCCGGTCGGCGACGAACCAGAGCGTCTCCCACTGCTCCTTCAGGTCGTCGATGCGGTAGCTCGTGCCCTGGAGCTCGAAGCGGAGGCGGTCGCGGGGGATCTCGACCCCGTCGACGCTCGCGCCGACGTCGTCGACCGCGGAGAGCCAGAGGCTGCGGTACCAGGGGAGCTGGACCGAGACGGCGAGGCCGTCGTCGGTGCGGCGGACGTCCTCGGGCGCGAAGAGGGAGTTGTGGGTGGCCATGGCGGTTCCTTACTGCTCTCGGGAGGACGGGGCGCTCGAGGACGCGGCGACGGCGTCCTCGATCGCGGTGCGCATGAGCGCGTGCTGCTTCTTGACCAGGTCGATCGGGTCGGCCTCGCCCAGGTCGGAGAAGGCGTGGCCCTCCCACTCGCTGGAGAGGTAACCGGTGTAGCCGCCGTCGACGAACTGCTTGACGATGCGAGGGATGTCCATGGCCGGCTCCTGGCCGTCGGCGCCGATGTCGTAGAACTTCGCGTGCACGTGGAAGATCTGCGGCATGATGTCGAGCCACTCCTCCGGCGGCACGAGGCCGTGCATGTTGAAGGCGAGACGGGTGAACGGGCCGAAGCGGAGGAAGTCGACGCCCTCGCCCGAGAGGTAGTCCTCGAACTTCTGGTTGCGCACGTGCATCGGCGTCGGCTCGTGCCAGATCTCGTCCATGACGGGGAAGTGCTTCTCATCCATCCCCATCTGCGACAGCGTGCGCAGGAGGGTCGGCGAGAGGCTGTGCATCGTCGAGGAGAAGTCGGCGGTGAAGCCGAGCCGGTCGGACTGCAGCTCGTCGTACATCTCGCGCATCTGGAGCACCTGCGGGTTGTTGGGGCCCGACGGAGCGTGGATCTCGTAGCCGAGCTTGAGGTCGTACTTCTCGGCGAGGGGCAGGAGGCTGCGCAGCAGCTCCTTGCCGTGCGAGCGGATGACGACCTTCGAGAAGCCGAGCGTGTGCGCGGTCTCGAGCTGGCGGGCGAGGAAGTCGTGCTCCTCGTCCGGGCTCATGTCCCGCTCCTTGCGGCGGCCCATGTCGAGGTTCGTGCCGACGGCGCTGGCCTCGAGTCCGTACTTCTCGAGCGAGTCGAACCAGAGCTTCACGAACTCGTCGTCGACGTCGGGATAGGTGCGCAGCAGCTGCGCGATGTTGAACTCGACGCCCGGGCCGATGCCCTCGTCGTGCACAGCCCTGATCAGCGTCTCGGGCGTGTACTGGCCGGCCGCGAACTCGCTCGTCATCGAGTAGAGGGTGGTGCCGAGCTTGATGCCGGTGCCGGCGATGCCGTCGGCACTCGTGGTCGTGGTCTGCGTGTCCGTCATGAGCGGTCTCCTTGGTCGGTGGGGGTCGGGGCCGGTCGCACGGTCATGCGCGGACGGGAGCGGCGAGGTGCTGCGCGAGCTGACGTCGCGCCGCCTCGGCATCGGTGGTCATGCGCGAGCCCGAGGCCTCAGCGGCCGAGCGCTGCACGGCCTGCTCGTCGCGGATGATCTCGAACGGGTCCTGCCAGGAGTTCCAGTGCCAGCCCTCGTACTCGCTCGAGATCGCGCCGGTGTAGCCCTGCTCGACGAGCAGGCGGACGAGGTCGCGGACGGGCACGGAGGGCTCCTCAGCGTTCTCGTCGATGCCGAAGAACTTGCCGTGGACGTGGCGGACGAACGGCATGATCTCGAGCCAGTCCTCGACCCGGGCGGGCCCGAAGAGCCCGGTGCCGTTGATCGCGAAGTCGATGCCCAGGTCCGGTCGGCCGAAGCGGTGCGCGAGGCCGATGAACGCGCCGAAGCGCTGCCCGTGCACCTCCTGGTCGGCGGGCGGGCCCTCGGCGTAGAAGCCGTTCCAGAGGTCGACGATCGCATGCAGCAGCTCCTCGCTCGCCCCGCGGCGGCGGTAGGCCTCCAGCAGCGAAGGGGCGAAGGCCGAGACGGTCGCCCCCCAGTCGGCGGTGAAGCCGAGGAGGGGGGAGTCGAGCTCCGCGAAGCGGTCGCGGAGCGCGAGGATGCGCGGGTGCGACGCGTACTGGTCGGCATGCACCTCGAGCGCGAGCGTCACGCCGTACTTCTCCGCGACGGGGAGCAGCGCCTCCATCGAGTCGGGCGTCAGCGAGATCTGGACGCGCGCGATCGGGAAGCCGAGGGTCGCCGCGGCGACGATCTGGCGCTCCATGTAGGCGATCAGCTCGTCCTGGTCGAGCAGGCGGTCGCGGCGCAGACCGACGTCGGCGTTGACCGCGAGGGACGTCTGCACCAGCCCGGTCTCGGCCACGAGGTCCTTGAACCAGCCGGCGAACGAGTCCTCGATCTCGGGGAAGCCGCGGAAGCTCGAGAAGCCGATGATCTCGAGCCCCGGGCCGTAACCGTCGGTCGCGACCTTCCGGATGAGCTGCTCGAGGTCGTACTCCCGGGCGTGGAAGGCGCGGGTGAAGCTGTAGAGGGTCACTCCCTGGATCGGAGTGCCGAGGGTGGTGCTCATCGCTGGTCCGCCTTCATGGTCGCGGTTCCGTGCTCCTCGATGTGGAGCACGCCGTGGTCGGTGACGATGTACGGGATGTACAGCGTCAAGTCGACGGCGACCTCGTGGTCGGCGCCGGGGTCGGCGAGCGCCAGGTCGCCGGACAGGACGGCGGAGTCGAGCGGGAACCACCACTCGTCCGTGGCGTCGACGAGCTCCCCGAAGCGGAACTCGCGGCCGTTCATGCTCCAGCGCAGCGACTCCTCCGGGGCCGCGACGCCGTCGACGGTGAGGCCGGCGCCCGCGATGCACGAGCCCGGGAGGGCGCGGTACCAGGGGATGCGGACCTCGACGGCGACGCGGCCGTCCTCGCTGGTGAGCGTCCCTCGCTCGATGATGCGGTCGGGTATCACGGGAGTACCTCCATCTCGCCGGGCTGTCGCCCGGCGTCGTCGTCTGGTGTGGGGAGTCGGGTCAGCCGGCGAGCAGGGCGGCGATGCGCCGGGCGCCGCGGACGGCGAGGCCGACCGAGGTGAGCGTCGGGTTGCAGGCGGTCGCCGTCGGGATGACGCCGTTGCCGCCGAGGAAGAGGCCGGGGACGTCCCAGACCTCGCTGTCGGAGTCGACGACGCTCTCGCCGTCGTCGGTCTCGCCCATCCGGGTCGTGCCCTGGTAGTGCAGCGAGGACCCGAGCGGCATCACGAAGGCGCGGTCGTCGAGCGGTTCGCCGATCGCCCGGCCCAGCCGCACGATCTCCTCCCGTGCGCGGTCGATCGTCTCGTGGTCGCGCGGAGTGAGCGTGTAGTGGATCACCGGTGTGGGCATCCCGGTCCCGTCGAGCTCGTCGTCCGAGAACTCGACGCGGTCGCTGGACTGCAGGTCCTTGGCGCAGAAGAGGCCGAGGCCCACGATGGAGCCCGGCGCGGCCGGATCGTCCTCGGCGATCGGCACCGGCGAGGCGTCCAACTGCATGATCTGCCCGTGGAAGGGCAGCTCGTCCACGAAGGGCACCCAGGTGACGCCGCTCTGCTCGCTCAGACCGATGGCCGCGTCGGAGTCGACCTGCTGAACAGCGTCGGCGGCGTCGCGGATGCGCACCGCGAAGACGATCTGGGCCTGGTCGTTCAGCGTGCGGCCCAGGGCCGGCGGGCGGATGCCCGACGCCCAGAGCAGCTGCGGGGTGCGCAACGCATCGGCAGCGACCACCACGGCCCGGGCCGACACCGTCTGCACCTCACCGGAACGGACGTCGCGGACCTCGACGCCGACCGCCCGGCCGTCCTCGGCCAGGACGACGCGGACGACCTGCGACTCGTCGAAGAGGGTGAAGCGCGGGTTCGCGCGCGTCTCGTCGCCGAGCACCACGTCCGAGCCCGACCAGACCAGGCGCCCGTCGTCTCGACGGTGCGCGGCGAGTGGCATCGGCTGCACGGACGTCTCGGCGACGCGGCCCCGGTCGACGGCCTCGGCGAGGCGCGCGCGCACCAGGTCCCCGAAGGGCGCGCCGTCGAAGGCGTGCGTGGTGACGCCGAGCAGGCGCTCCGCCTCGCCGAGCAGCTCGTCGAGGTCGGGGAGGAACGCGATGCGCTCCGATCCGCCGGGTCGCGGGCAGGCGCCGGTCCAGTGCGCGGCCATCCCGCCGACGTTGGTCGACATCGCGACCGCGGGCAGGCCGTCCTCGCCGTCGACCCGGTAGTGCTCCTCGAGGAGGAAGGTCCCGGCCCGGGCCGCGCGCATGCCTGCCTTCACGCCTCCCGGGTCGCTGATCGTCGGCGCACCGGCGGCCGAGCCCTCGGAGAGGCGCTGCGCGCGGGTCCGTGCGTCGCGGTCCTGGATGTTCTTGACGTGCGCTCCGGCGGGAGAGGTGACGGTCGGGCCGAGCTCGAACATCGCGATCGTGGTCCCGGGCGAGGTCTCGGTCAGGATGCGGGCGTAGGCCGCGCCGGTCGGACCGCTGCCGACGATCGCGACGTCGACGGCCTCCGGGTACCGGCTGGTCATGCCTGCTCCGCCCAGCCCTTGATGCGGGCGACGGAGGCGACGGACTCGGTCTGCGGGTAGTACTCGAGGCCGATCGGGCCGTCGTAGCCGGAGGCGCGCAGGTCGGCCAGGCGGGCCGGCCAGTCGATGTCGCCGGTGCCCGGCTCGCCGCGTCCCGGCGCGTCCGCGATCTGCACGTAGCGGATGACGTCGGCGGCGGCGGTCATCTCGGTCGCCGGGTCCTCCCCCTCGACGGTCGAGTGGTAGAGGTCGTAGAGGACGCCGAAGAAGGGCGAGTCGACCTCGCGCGCGACGTACGCGGCCTCGGCCGTGCGGTCCAGGAGCGATCCGGGGTGGTCGACCCGGACGTTCACCGGCTCGAGCACGAGGGTGATGCCCGAACCCTCGATCTGCGCGATCGCGCGGCGGTAGATCTCGGCGAGCTTGTCGAGCTGCACCTGGCGCTTGCTCCCGCCGAACCCTGTACCGCTGCCGACCACCATGCGGGTGCACTTCAGCTGCTGGGCGATCGCCACCCCGCCGTCGAGGGCGGCGAAGAACGGCGAGTCGTCGAAGGGAGGGATCATGAACTGGGTGCGCGGCTCCGAGAGCTGAGCGGTCAGGACCACTCCCGTCTCCTCGAGCGCGGCGGCCAGGGCCGGCACGTCCTTGGGCTTCGCGGGGGCATCGACGCCCGTCGGCCCCCACATCTCGACGGCGGTGAAACCCGCCGCGGCGGCCGCACGGACGCGGTCGGCGTAGTCGGCTCCCGCCTCGGTGAAGAGGAGCTCGATGTTCGGGGCTAGCTGGTACATGGGATCTCCTGATGGACGGAACGGTCGGTTCGGATCGCGGGGCGTCAGAACATGGGGTGGTCGTGGACCGGCGACTCCGGGACGGCCTGCAGCACGTCCCAGTGCTCGACGATCCGGTCGCCGTCGAAGCGGTAGAAGTCGGCGACCGCGGCGTCGGGCGCTCCGGGCCGCGTGGCCCGGACGTGGACGACCGCGAGGTCGCCGTCGACGAGAGTGCGCTGCACCTCGAAGCGGGCGTCGGGCGAGCCGTCGAACTTCGGGGTGAGCATCGCGACAGCGGTCGCCGGCCCGTCGGGGATGGTCGGGTTGTGCTGCCGGTAGTCCTTCGAGACGAGGAAGGCGAACGCCTCCGCGACCCGCTTGCGCGTGTAGAACAGCTCGACGAAGCGGGCGAAGTCCGCCCGGCGGTCACCCGTAGGGGCGGGCGCCTCCGCGGCGCTCATCCCTTCAGGCCGCCGGCGAAGCCCTGGATGAAGCGCTTCTGGGCGAAGAGGTAGAAGGCGAGGATCGGGATCATCGAGATGATGACGATCGCGAAGATCTGGTTCCACTGCGAGACCAGGGAGCCGATGTAGTAGTACATCGCGACGGGGAGCGTCTGGCTGGTCGAGCCGCCGAGGAAGATCAGCGACGTGAAGAAGTCGTTCCAGACGATGAGGCCGGCGAGGATCGCCACCGTCCCGGTCGCCGGCGACATCAGCGGCAGCACGACCCGGAAGAAGATCTGGGTGCGGGTCGCCCCGTCGATCGACGCGGCCTCCTCGTACTCGGTGCCGAGCCCGCGGAAGAAGCCGGCGTAGAGGAAGATCGCGAGCGGCAGGAGCATCCCGCTGTAGAGGATGATCATGCCCCAGACCGAGCCGGTGAGGCCGATCGTCCTGGCGCCGATGTAGAGGGGCACGGTGCCCAGCTGGGTCGGCAGCACGATCGCGATCAGGAACAGCAGGTAGGCCCCACGGCTCCAGCGGCGGGTGCTGCGCGAGATCACGTAGCCCGTCAGCGAGCCCAGCAGCACCATCACGAGGATGCTGCCCGCGGTGATGATCGCGCTGTTCAGCAGGCCGAGCAGCACGTTCGACTGCCCCGTCGCCGAGAGCACGTCGACGAAGTTCTGGATCGTGGGCGAGGCGGGCGGCGCGAGCCGGGAGGTGCTGAACACCTCCTCGTCAGGCTTCAACGAGATCGCGATGAGGAAGTAGAAGGGGAGCAGGTAGACCAGCGCGACGACCCAGAGCGAGACCTCGCGGACGGCGGTCCATCTCGTGTAGCGGAACATGTCACTCCTTGCCGGTGCGGTCCTGCGTGACCCGCTGCTGGACCACCGCGAAGAACAGGATGATGAGGGTGAGGATCAGCGCCAGTGCGGCGCCGTTGCCGAACTGGCCGAGGCTGAACGCCTGCTTGTAGACCTCGGTGGCGAGGGTCGAGGTCGCGTTGGCCGGGCCTCCGCCGGTGAGGGCCATGATCTGGTCGAAGATGCGCAGGCCGTTCACCAGGCCGAGGGTCGTCGCGATCGCGATCGACGGGCGGATCGAGGGCAGCGTGACGTGGACGAAGCGCGACCAGAGGTTCGCGCCGTCGATCGCGGCCGCCTCCTCGACCTCCACGGGGACCGAGGCGAGGCCGGCGGCGTAGATCACCATGGCGAAGCCGATGTTCTGCCAGACGACGACCACCAGAACCGCCCAGATGGCGAAGACGGGGTCGGCGAGCCAGGAGCGGGCCATCGAGCCGAGGCCGACGCCCTGCAGCACCACGTTGAGCGGCCCGTCGAACTGGAAGATGAACTTCCAGATGTAGGAGGTGGCGAGCGGGCTCAGCACCACCGGCATGAAGAAGAGCGTGCGGAGGATGTAGCGGGTCTTGAGGAGGCGGTTGAGCCCCACGGCGAGGCCGAGGCCGGCGAGGTTCGAGAGGATCACCGAGGCGAAGGCGAGGAAGAGCGTGTTGACCAGCGCCCCGACCTTGCTCGGATCGGCGAAGATCTTCGCGAAGTTGTCGAAGCCGACCAGGTCGAAGCCGCCGATGCCCGTCCAGTTCGTGAAGGCGAAGAAGGCGCCGACGCTGGTCGAGACGTAGTGGATGGCGATCACCATCAGGATGCCGGGCAGCGCCCACCACCAGTGGCCGAGCTGGAGCAGGCCCTTCTTGCGGCGGGGCGGATGGGTGACCCGGTCGAGGGGACCCTTCGACTTCCGGGGCGGAACGACGAGCCCTGTGGTCGCGTCTCGTACGGTCGATGTCATCGGGTCCTCGCTACGTCGTCGTGAGCAGGTGGTGAGCGGAGCGTCCCGCCCGGCCGCCGAGCGGCCGGGCGGGACCGGGATTCACTGATCCCAGGCGGTGTCCATCGAGGCGAGGACCTGGTCGATGCTCGACTGGCCCGTGAGCAGTCCCTGCACGCCGGTCGCCATGGCGTCGTAGACCGAGGCGTTGGCCCAGGCCTGGTTGGGCAGCGGGGTGTAGTCGCCGTTCTTCAGCAGGTCGGAGACGCCCTCGTAGGTGCCGCCGGTGAAGTCCATGTCGGCGAGGCCGGAGACGGGGAGGCCTCCGGACGCGTCGGCGAAGGCGGTCGCCTGCGCGGGGTCGGCGAGCCAGTCGAGGAAGTCGCCGGCCGCCTCCTTGTTGGCAGACTTCGCGTTGATCGACAGCGAGTAGGTCGGGCTCGCGACGCCGTAGGGCTTGTCGCCCGAGGTGGCGGGCGGGAACGCCTGCGCCACGAAGGTCTGGTCGGGCGAGGCCTTGGCCAGCTCGGAGGCCGAGCCGAGGGGCCCGAAGAAGGAGAGAGAGGCGCCGGAGGTCATGTTGTTGGTGATGGCGTCGAAGCCGGCACCCTCGACTCCGCCCTGGAAGCACCCCGCCTCGTTGAGATCGACGACGGTCTGCAGGGTGTCCTTCCAGCCCTCGCTGTCGGCGAAGGTGACGTCGCCCGCGGCGCGCTGCTCGTTCCAGTCGGGCGTCTCGGCGAAGACGCGGGTGGCGGAGACGATGAGAGCGGTGATCCCGGCGTTGGGAGCGGCGCCGCCCGCGACGACGAACATCGACTTCCCGGCGTCCGCGGCCGTCGCGCAGGCCTTCTCGACCGAGGCGAAGTCTGTCGGGAAGTCCGCGAGGCCCACCGAGTCTGCGGTCGTCTTGTTGAGGATGAGGCCCGCGTAGGAGACGCCGAGGGGGAGGCCGTAGATCGAGTCGTCGACGGAGTAGCTGCTCTCGCTGCCGGGCGGGATGACCTCGGCGGCGTCGGGGATGGCCTCGAGGAAGCCCGCCTCCGCGAGGGGGATGACGCTGCGGCTCTGGCCGGAGCCGGCCTCGGTCTCCATCACGTCGGGGGCGTTGCCCGCCTGGAGCTGGGTGCGGATCGCGTCGCCGTAGGTGTCGTTGGGCTGGGGCGAGAGGGTGATGGTGACGCCGGGGTGGCTGTCCATGTAGTCCTGCGCCAGCGTCTCGAACGGGCTGGCGATGGTGTTCGACTTCGCGTAGGTCAGCGAGAACGAGGTGGAGCCGTCGGAGCTCTCACCCGAGGGAGATCCCGAGCAGCCGGCGAGGAGCACGGCTGCCACGGCGGGGAGGGCGAGGTAAGCGGATCTGCGGACAGGGAAGCGACGCTGCTCTGACATGTCCAACCTTTCTGACGTCGATGTCACGGTGGGGAGCCGGGGGCGGCTTCGCTTCAGTATCACAGCGATGCGTCTGAAACACACATAAGACTTCGCGATGATCGACATAAGTACGGGCGCGGGCGCCTGGCGAGCCCGCGGCGTCCCGCGCGCGGTCCGGGCCAGGCGGAGGGGGTCGCCACCCGGCGAGGCCGACCGCACACTGCCCGCCGCGAGGACTGGCCCTGCGGCGCGATCGATGCGTCACGAACGGTCGCCACGGCGGCCGGATGACGACCGTTCGTGACGCATCGCCGGAGCGACGGGGGTGAGGACCCGGGGACGCGCACCCATCCGGGTGTGCGCCCGCTCCGAAGAGAGGCGGGGACTTCAGGAGGAGACAGATGGCACGCGGCAGATGGCACGTCGGCACGATCGTCGCGCGAGTGCGCGCATCCGGAGCGATCGGGGCCTCCGGGCTCGACGCGGTGGAGCGGGCGGAGCGCCGGGCAGAGGTCCTGCGCATCGCCGGGGGAGTCGACTCCGGTCGTCTCGGCGACGACCAGGCGATCGCGGCGTTCGGCCGGATCGTCGACGGCCTGCAGAGCGACCTGCCCGGCTCGGCGCTCGGCGCCTAGCCCGCGAGGCCGGCGTCCCGGCACCCGCCCTGAGCGGACACCCGCCGAGCCGACATTCCGAGCCTCCGCGCGGCGCTGAGACCCGCCGGGCGAGCGTGCCGACGGCACACTGGGCGCGGGGACCCGCGAGCCCGGCGCCCCGAGCACCCGCGCGCCGCGGAGCCCCGCTACCCCAGCGTCCCGAGCGCGATCCGCGGCAGCAGCCGCTGGATCGCGACGGCCGCCGCGCCGCGCGCCCACTCCACGAGCCCGCCGTCGTCGACGAGCAGCGCCAGGGGCGGAGCGTCCGGGTCGCGCGTGGCCGCGATCGCGGCGTCCACCACCGCGGCCTGCTCCGTGTAGAGGGCGACACCCTCCCCGGCCAGGATCACCGTGCCGGACATCGAGAGGTTGCCGATCGCGGCGATCATCGTCCCGAGCGCCGTGCCGGAGTCGGCGAGGATGCGCTCGGCACCGGGGTCGCCCGCGCGAGCGGCGGCGAAGCCCTCGGCCAGGGTCAGCTCGCGGCCGGTGGCGACGAAGAGCTGGCGGAGGAGCGAGGGCAGGCTGAGCATCGCGGTCGAGCAGCCGCGGTGGCCGGCCTCGCAGACGGGGCCGGTGGGATCCAGCGGGTAGTGGCCGCCCAGGCCGAGCCCCGCCTCCGGGGGCGCGACCACCCGGTCGTGCACCACCAGTCCGTAGCCCACGCCCGCGCCGACCGTGAGCACCGCGAAGTGCGGGATGCCGCGGCCGCGCCCGAACCAGTGCTCGGCTCCCGTGAGCGCGACCACGTCGTTCTCGAGGGCGACCGGCAGCCCGAGAGCGGCCGAGAGCGGAGCGGCGAGGTCGACGTCGCGCCAGCCGAGGAACGGCGCGCGGCTCACCCGGCCGTCGGCGGCGATGCTCCCGCCGAGCGTCACGCCCAGGCCGGCGAAGGCGGAGGGGCCGCCGAGCTCGTCGACGACCGAGACGATCGCGGCGATCACGTCGGCGGGCTCCGTCCCCGGCAGCGGGCGGACCAGCTCCCGCTCGGTGCGCGCGCGCAGGTCGGTGCGGACGGCGAGGACCTCGGTGCCGGTGATCTTCACGCCCGCGAAGCTCAGCGCGTCGGCGCGGATGTCGAGCGGCCGGGCGGGGCGGCCGACTCCGGTGCTCTGCTCGAGGCCCTCGACGACCAGGCCGCCGTCGAGGAACGGGCGCGCGAGCCGGGTCAGGCTGGCGGGCGAGAGGCCGAGGCGGCGGCCGAGCTCGGCCCGCGAGACGGGACCGTGGATCAGGACCTCGCGCGCCAGGAGCTCGGAGGAGCTCCCGGAGGCGTCCTCGGCGACGATGGTGTCGGTCACGGGGCTCCTTCTTTCCGGCCTGGTAGAAAGCTACCGGCAGTGCGCCGCTCCAGGAACGGATCCGGACACTCGCGCTGCTCTTGACACCCCTATTACTTCTGCTCTAGAAATAAGCCATGCACCGCAGCATCGCCCCCACGAACGACTCCGTGACCCTCTCCGGCCAGGAATCGCGCCTCTTCCACCTGCAGGACGGGGGCACCAGCGTCGTCGTCGACGCCCGCCTCGTCACCTTCCCCACGATCGTGCACTGGGGCGCCGCGCTCGGAGATCTTTCCGCCGCCGAACTATCCGCCCTCGCCGACGCCGCCCTCCCCCAGCGCGTCTCGGGCGGACTCGACGCCTTCGCGCCGTTCGGCCTCGTCGCCGTCGAGGCCGACGGCTGGCAGCACGCCCCCACCTTCGAGGGCACCCACGAGCGCGCGGCCGCGTCGGAGCGGTTCGAGGTCGAGAGCATCGAGGCGCTCGGCTCCGCCCTCCGGACCGTCGCCACCGGCGCGGGCGTGCGCCTGACCGTGGACCTCGAGGTCGACGCGGCCGGCCTGCTCACCCAGCGCGCCCGGGTCGAGAACCTCGACGCCCGCCCGTTCCGCCTCGAGCGCTTCGAGCTCGGCTTCCCGCTCCCCGCGACCGCGCGCGAGATCCTCGACACCACCGGGCACCACCTCCGCGAGCGCCACCCGCAGCGCCGCCCACTGACCATCGGCGAGCACACCCGCCGCACCCGCCGCGGCCGCCCCGGCGCCGACGCGACCCTCCTCCTCGCCGCGGGCACGCCCGGCTTCGGCTGGGAGCGCGGGCTCGTGCACGGCGTCCACCTGGGCTGGAGCGGCGACACCTCGCTCCGCGCCGAGCGCACCGTCGAGGGCGTCTCGCTCCTCGCGGCCGGCGAGCTGCTGCGGCCCGCCGAGATCGAGCTCGCGCAGGGCGAGAGCTACGAGACCCCGGTCGCCTACGGCTCCTGGGGCGACGGGCTCAGCGCTCTGCAGGCCCGGTTCCACGCGTCGCTCCGCGCCCGCCCGCAGCACCCCGTCGCTCCGAGGCCCGTCACCCTGAACACCTGGGAGGCCGTCTACTTCGACCACGACCTCGCTCGCCTCACCGCCCTCGCCGAGCGGGCCGCGCGGATCGGGGTCGAGCGCTTCGTGCTCGACGACGGCTGGTTCCTCGGCCGCCGCGACGACACCGCGGCGCTCGGCGACTGGACCGTCGACCCTTCGGTCTGGCCGGAGGGCCTCACCCCGCTGACGGACGTCGTCACCGGCCTGGGGATGCAGTTCGGCCTCTGGGTGGAGCCCGAGATGATCAGCCCCGACTCCGACCTGGCCCGCGCGCACCCGGAGTGGATCCTCGGCCCGGCCGGCCACCTCCCGGCCTCGGGGCGGCAGCAGCAGGTCCTCGACCTCTCGCAGCGCGGTGCGTTCGAGCACGTGCTCGGCGCCCTCGACGCGCTGCTGACCGAGTACCCGATCGCGTACCTCAAGTGGGACCACAACCGCGACGTGATCGAGGCGGTCTCGCCCGCCACCGGCCGCTCCGCCGTCCACGAGAACGTGCTCGCGCTCTACCGCCTGCTCGACGAGCTGCGCTCCCGGCATCCCGGCGTCGAGATCGAGTCGTGCGCCTCCGGGGGCGCCCGCGTCGACCTCGGGATCCTCGCCCGCACCGACCGCATCTGGACGAGCGACTGCATCGACCCGCTCGAGCGGCAGACCATCCAGCCCTTCACCCAGCTGGTGGTGCCGCCCGAGCTGATGGGGCAGCACATCGGAGGGCCGCGGTCGCACTCGACGCAGCGCACCCACTCGCTCGCCTTCCGCGCCGGCACCGCGCTGCCAGGCCACCTCGGCATCGAGTGGGACGTCTCGGATCTCGCCCCCGCCGTCGAGGAGGAGCTGACCGCCTGGGTCGCCTTCCACCGCGAGCACCGGGCGCTGCTGCACACCGGGACGGTCGTGCGCGCCGACCTCGCCGACGACGCCGCCTCGCTCTCCGGAGTCGTCGCCGCCGACCGCTCCGCCGCCCTCTTCACCTTCGCCCAGCTCCGCACCGGCGAGACCTACCCGCCCGGCCGGATCACGCTCCCGGGCCTGGACCCGGAGCGCACCTACTCCGTGGCGCTCGCCCCGGTCACGTCGCCGCTCGGCGGCCCCGGGCAGTCGCCGCTCGGCTGGGCCGAGCACGGGACCGCGCTCCGCGGCCGCGTGCTGGGCACCGTCGGGCTCCAGGCCCCCGTCCTCGATCCGGAGCAGCTCGTCGTGCTCGTGCTCACCGCCCTCTGACCCGCCCTCCCGGCGCCGGAGCCGACCCCGCTCCCCCGCCGCCGCACCTGCTCTCGCACCGCCCTCCGCGGTCGAGCGCGCCCTGAGACCTGTCCCCACGCGCAAGGAGGCGCCGCATGTCCGCTCATCCGCATCCCCCCGGGTTCTCCCGGCGGCTGTTCCTCTCGGTGCCGCTCGCCGCGGCGTCCGCCGCCGCCCTCGCCTCCTGCGCCTCCCCCGGCGCCGGCGACGGAGTGACCACGCTCGACTTCTTCCAGTTCAAGGCGGAGGCGGTGGAGGACTTCGCGCGGATCATCCGCGAGTTCGAGGCGGCCAACCCGGACATCCGGGTCATCGCCAACAACGTGCCCGACCCCGACACGGCCATCCGCACCCTGCTCGTGAAGGACAAGGTGCCGGACGTGCTGACCCTGAACGGCAGCGGCTACTACGCCGACCTCGCGAAGGCCGGCGTGTTCCACGACTTCACCGGCGACGAGCTGGTCGAGCGGGTGAACCCGGCGGCCCTCGACATCCTCGCCGCCCTCGGCAGCTTCGAGGGGAAGGAGGTGAACGCGCTCGCCTTCGCGAACAACGCGGACGGGATCCTCTACAACCGCACGATCTTCGCCGAGAACGGGATCGAGGTGCCGACCACCTGGGACGAGCTGATCGCCGTCTGCGAGACGCTCACCGCCGCCGGGATCACTCCCTTCTACGGCGCCCTGCTCGACAACTGGACCGGCGCCCCCGCCTTCAACGCGCTCGGCGGGCAGCTGCAGCCGGACGGCTTCTTCGACGCGATGCGCGAGGAGGGAGCGGCGCTCGGCCCCGACTCCCCCGTCTCGTTCTCGAAGGACTACGCGACGACGATGGAGCGGCTCGGGCAGCTCTTCTCGTACACGCAGGAGGGCTCGTTCGGCCGCGGCTACGACGACGGCAACCAGGCCTTCGCCGCGGGCGAGGCGGCCATGTACCCGCAGGGCATCTGGGCGATCAACCCGGTGCGCACGAACAACCCGGACATCGACCTCGGCGTCTTCCCCTACCCGGTGCTCGACGACCCGGCGGACACGCGGGTCACCTCGGGCGTCGACGTGGCCGTCGCCATCGGCCGCGGCACTCCGAACCTCGACGCGGCCCGCCGCTTCGTCGACTTCCTGCTGACCCCCGGAGTCGTCGAGCCGTACGTCGCGAGCCAGGCCGCCTTCTCGCCGCTGGTCGGCGCCGCACCCAACTCGGACCCCACGCTGGCCGAGCTGCAGCCCTACTTCGAGCAGGGACGGCTGATCGGCTTCGTCGACCACCAGATCCCCGCGAGCATCCCGCTCAACCCCACGCTCCAGGCGTTCCTCGCCAGCGGGGACGCCGACGCGGCGCTCCGGACCCTCGACAGTGAGTGGCGCAAAGTCGCGGCACGCACGACCAGGAAGTGACCCCATGACCACGACCACGACGGCCGCCGCGCAGGCGGTGGCGACCACTCCTCCGCCGCCCGCGCGCCGCAAGCGCACCATCGGGCGCACCTCGAAGACCTTCTACTGGATGACGGTCCCCGCCGTCCTGCTCTTCTTCGTGCTCCACACGGTCCCGGTCCTCACCGGAATCTTCTTCAGCTTCACGGACTACGCGGGCTACGGCTCCTGGGACCTGATCGGCGCCTCGAACTACCTCGCGCTCCTCCAGGACGACCGCGTCTGGAAGGCCTACGGGTTCACCTTCGGCTTCGCGATCGTGGCGACCGTGCTGGTGAACGTGATCTCGCTCGCCATCGCCGTCGCCCTCAACGCGCGGATCAAGTTCCAGACGGCGTTCCGCGGGATCTACTTCATCCCCTACGTGCTCTCGACCCTGGTCATCGGCTACGTATTCCAGTACCTCTTCGCGAACTCGCTGCCGCAGATCCTCGGCGCGATCCCGGTGATCGGCGAGAACATCCTCGCGAACGCCGACTGGGCGTGGGTGGCGATCGTGGTGCTGGCGGTCTGGCAGGCCTCGGCCTTCTCGATCATCATCTACCTCGCCGGACTCCAGACCATCCCGGGCGAGCTCTACGAGGCGACCTCGCTCGACGGAGCGGGGAGGTGGCGGCAGTTCACCTCGATCACGTTCCCGCTGATCGCCTCCTTCTTCACGATCAACATGGTCATCTCGATGAAGAACTTCCTCCAGGTGTTCGACCACATCATCGCCCTCACCAACGGCGGCCCCGGCACCGCGACGGAGTCGATCACGCTGCTGATCTACCGCGGCGGCTTCCAGGGCGGCGAGTACGCCTATCAGACGGCCAACGCCGTCCTCTACTTCCTCATCATCATCGTGGTCTCGCTGATCCAGTTCCGAGTCCTCAGCCGCAGAGAGGCGTCGTTCTGATGACATCGACCATCACCCCCACGACCGCGATCGCCCTCGGCGAGCCCGAGGGGCGGCGCCGGCCCTCCCGCGACACCTACCGGATCAACTGGTGGGCGACCGCGCTCATCGCGGTCTGCTCGCTGACGATCCTCCTGCCGCTCTACTTCGCCGTCGTGACCGCGCTGAAGACGCCCGACCAGCTCGGCGGCACCGGGTTCGAGCTGCCGACCTCGATCTCGTGGGGCAACTTCGCCGAGGCGTGGACGGCGACCCGCTTCCCGCAGGCCTTCGTGAACACCGCGCTGATCACGGTCGGAGCCGTCGTGCTGACGCTGTTCTCGAACTCGATGGTCGCCTACGCGGTCGCCCGGAACATGCACAGGCCGTTCTTCAAGGGCGTCTACTTCTACCTGCTCGCCGCGGTCTTCGTGCCGTTCCCGATCATCATGCTGCCGGTGGTGAAGGAGACGGCCCTGCTGGGCCTGGACAACCAGGCCGGGCTGATCCTGCTCTACGCCGTGTTCGGGCTCTCGATCAACACGTTCATCTACACCGCCTTCATCCGCTCGATCCCCATCGAGCTCGAGGAGGCGGCGCGCACCGACGGCGCCTCGACCTGGCGGACCTACTGGCAGGTGATCTTCCCGCTGCTCGGCCCGATGAACGCGACCGTCGGGATCCTGACCTGCGTGTGGGCGTGGAACGACTTCATCCTGCCGCTCGTGGTGCTCTCGGACCCGTCCGCCCGCACCCTGCCGCTGGCCGAGTACGTCTTCCAGGGGCAGTTCAACACGAACTACACCGTCGCCTTCGCGTCCTACCTGATGGCGATGGCGCCGCTGCTGATCGTGTACCTCTTCGCGCAGCGCTGGGTGGTCAGCGGAGTGATGCGCGGGTCGATCAAGTAGCGGTCGCGGCGAGCGCCGCCTCGAGCAGGTCCGTGAGCACGGTGCCTCGCGAGCCCGCGTCCTCCGGGTGCCACTGCACGCACCAGAGCGGCGCGGACTCGTGCTCGAGGGCCTCGACGGTGCCGTCGTCGGCGCGGCCGACCACGACGAGGCCCTCGCCGGGACGGTCGACGGCCTGGTGGTGGGAGCTGCGGACGTCGAGCTCGGCGGCGCCGAGGATGCGAGCGAGGGCGCTGCCCGGCTCGAGCGCCACGCGGTGGTCGACCATCCCGGACAGGTGCTCGCCGGGGACCGACCGGCCCACGTGACCGGCGCCCGGCAGGTGCTGCACGAGGTCGCCGCCGAGGGCGACGTTGACCAGCTGCATCCCGCGGCAGATCCCGACCAGCGGGGTCCGCGTCTCGACGGCACGGCGGACGAGCGCGATCTGCGCGCGGTCGGCCGAGGGGAAGGACTGGCCTCGGTGCGGGTCGTCGGGTCGGCCGCCGTAGAGGGACGGGTCGACGTCCTCCCCTCCGGTGACCACGACGGCGTCGGCGGTGGCGAGCCGGCGCTCGAGCTCGGCGGCGCCGGCCTGCTCGGCAGGGACGCGGTCGACCACGAAGCCCGCGGCGGTGGCGGCCGTGACGACGCTCGCGGTCAGCAGCTGCAGCTCGATCTCGAACTCGGGGTCCTCGCGGCCGCCGTCGGCGACGTCGACGACGAGCAGGACGGGGCGGTCGGAGGCCATGCGGACATCGTGCCACCCGGCCGGCTCCTGCAGAACGTCGGCGGAGAGGAGGGCCTGTGCGTCGGCGGGCGAGGGACGGCGCTTTCGGCGGGCGTTCTGCACGAGCCCGCAGACCTCTCCCGGGGTCTGGTCAGGATCCGGTACCGCGATCTAGGATGTTCACGTTCACATTCCGTGCGAAGACGCACACCTCCGCGGCCCTGCGGATCGTGCCTCGACGCCGCACCCGATCACGAGGGCCTATCTGCATGAGACGATCACGATCGGCGGTGAGGACCGCTCTGGCGGTCGCGACCGTCGCCGCCACGGCGCTGCTCGGCGCCACGGTCCCCAGCTCCGCCTTCGGAGCCACCGAGACCCCGATACTCCACTACACGTTCGATACCGCCCCCACCGGCACCACGGTCGCCGACACCAGCGGCAACGGCTACAGCGCGACGCTGCGCGGCTCCGGAGCCCAGTTCCGCAACGGGCTCATCAGCCTCCCCGGCGGATCCGCCGCGGCCGCCCCCTACCTGGAGATCCCCACCGCCGGCCTCGTCGGCAAGAAGGACCTGACCTTCTCCACCTGGCTCGCCCACAAGGGCGGCACCGGCAACGTCGCCGCCGCGTTCGTCGGAGCGCCCGTCGCCTCCGGCGCCTCGTTCTCCTCCGGCTACTGGCTGCTCAACCCGAGCAACCTCTCCGGCTACACCAAGTCGGTCGTCACCAACTCGGTCAACGCGGGCGCTCCCTACAACACCGAGGTCGGCGCCGGAGCGACGGGCACCCCGACCGTCGGCGCGCGCACCCCCTCGGGCCTCTCGCTCTACACGACCGTCATCGACGGCTCGACCGGCAAGCTCACCGTGTACGTCAACGGCGCGCAGATCTCGCAGAGCACGATCGCCCGCGACGTCTCCTCGTTCGGCCCGTCGCTCGTCGCGTACATCGCGCGCTCGACCTACAACGACCCGGGCTGGAACGGCGAGATGGACGACTTCGCCGTCTACGACAGCGCCCTCAGCAGCAGCTCCGTGCAGGCGCTCTACTCCTCGCAGGCCCTCGACCGCGCCGTCGCGTCGGTCACGGTGCCCACGGAGGCGACCGCCGGCTTCACGGTGCCCACCACCGCCAGCGGCGTCGGCATCACCTGGACGTCCAACAGCGCGGCCGTGGCCATCACCGGCGGCACCGCGACCGTCACGCGCCCCGCCGCGGGACAGCCGGACGCCACCGCCACCCTCACCGCCACCTACAGGGTCGGCACTGAGACCCGCTCGGTCGACTACACGGTGCGCGTCGCCGCGCAGCTGGACGACGCGACGAAGGTCCAGCGCGACCTCGCCGCGATCGCGATCCCGAACGTCGGCGACATCCGCACGAACGTCTCGGTGCCCACCACCGGCACGCTCGGCTCGAGCATCGCCTGGAGCGTCGTCAGCCCGAGCGGAGCGACCGTCCGCGACGGCAGCGCCGCCGGCACCCGCACCATCGACGTCGACCGCCCCGCGACCGGGAGCCCCTCGATCGACGTGGTCGTCCGCGCGACCGCGACCAGCGGATCCACCACCCGGACCCGCGACTTCACCCTCCGGGTGCAGCCGCTCCCCGCCGGCACCGACGACACCGAGGCGTACGTCTGGGCGTTCTTCACCGGAGAGGGCGACGGCGCCGAGCGCATCAGCCTCGCCGCCTCGAAGGGCAACGACGCACTGAGCTGGAACACGCTGAACGGCGGCAAGCCGGTCTTCACCTCGAACCTGGGGACGATGGGCCTGCGCGACCCGTTCATCATCCGCTCGCACGAGGGCGACAAGTTCTTCATGCTCGCCACCGACCTGAAGATCGACGGGCTCCCCGGCGGCTTCGACACCGCGCAGAAGTCGGGCTCGAAGTACATCGAGGTCTGGGAGTCGACCGATCTGGTGAACTGGTCCGCCCAGCGCCACGTCAAGGTCTCCACCGACTTCGCCGGCAACACCTGGGCCCCCGAGGCGTACTGGGACGACGAGCTCCAGACCTACGTCGTGTTCTGGGCCTCGAACATGTACCCGACCACGAACACGGCCGACCGCACCTCCGTCACCTACAACCAGATGATGTACGCGACGACCGAGGACTTCACCTCCTTCTCGGAGGCGAAGCCGTGGATCGACGTCAAGCGCGGCGCCGGCAAGGGCACCATCGACTCGACGGTCGCCAAGGACGGCGACACCTACTACCGCTTCACCAAGGACGAGGCGTCGATGACCCTCCGCGAGGAGAAGAGCACCGACCTGCTGGCCACCGTCTCGGGCTCGCTGCCCGGCACCGGCGGACCGGCGGACGAGTGGTCGCTGGTCAAGGAGAAGGTGGCCTCGGGCCTGCCCAACGGCGAGCCCGGGAAGACCTTCACCAGCGGTGAGGGCCCCAACGTCTTCCCCGCCAACGAGGGCGACGTGAACGGCCTCGACTGGTTCCTCTTCATCGACCAGCCGAACTACCACGACGGGCCGAACCACTACATCCCGTTCGGCACCGACGACCTCGCGAACGGCGACTCCTGGCAGCCGCTCGGAGCGAAGCTCCGCACGGGCCTGCCGCAGAACGCCGACGGCGGCAAGCCGCGCCACGGCACGGTCATCCCGGTGACGCGCTCCGAGTACCAGAAGGTGCTCGAGGGCTACGCCCCCGGCCTGGCCGTCGCCTCGGTCGCTCCGCTGACCGCGACGACCACGGTCGGCACCGCGCCGGTCCTGCCCCGCGCCACGATCACGACCGCCGCCGGCACCACCAGCACGGTCGACGTGGCCTGGGACGCCGTCGCGCCCGCCGCCTACGCCACGGCCGGGACCTTCACGGTCTCGGGCGTCGCGCAGGACGCGTCGCGCATGCCGGTGCAGGTCACGGTCACCGTGCAGTCCTCGCTGAAGGTGAGCGCGACCGCCACGTCGCGCTGCGTCGCCGGCAAGGTCGTGCTGACGGTCGTCGGCAGGAACGGCGACACGGTGCCGATGGACGTCTCGATCAGCACCCCGGAGGGCGTGAAGACGATCGCCGGAGTGAAGCCGGGCGCCTCCGGCTCCGCCGCGTTCACGGTGCGCTCGACGCAGCTCGCCGCGGGCGAGGCGACGGTCACCGGCACGGCCTCGGTCGGCGGCAAGACCGTCACGGCCACGGCCACCGCGCCGTACAGCGCGCGCAGCTGCGGCTGACGCACGGCACTCCCCGGGAGCCCGTCGCACCTCACCGGTGCGGCGGGCTCCCGTCGTCGTGCGGAGGGAGTCGGGACACCGCCCTGACACCGAGGCACCGCTCCCTCGGCGGCGCCTCGGCGGACGGCGCGGTGCCGCGGCGCGCGGGCGGACCCGGGACGGCCCGCCCGGCGTCATCCGGTGACGGCTGCCGGTCCGGCTTCGAGCAGGTCGCGGACGCTGCGCGGCTCGCGTCCGAGGAGGCGCCCGAGCTCGGGGCCGGTGCCCGCGAAGAAGCCGCGCTCGGCCGCCCGGTGCATCCCGAGGGTGAAGCGCACGAGGAACTCGGGCTGACCCGCCGCGACGCGCGCGGCGACCCACTCGTCGTCGCCGAGGACGCGCAGCTCGACGGGCCGCCCGCCGACCTCGGCCGCGATCCCGGCGATCTCCTCGAACGTCGGAGCCTCCGTCGCGGTCAGCGTGACCGGCCCGTCGTGCGGGCTCCCCGAGAGGAGGAGCCGGGCGGCCGCCTCCGACTCGTCCTCGCGGGCCGTCCACGAGACGCGGCCGTCGGAGGGGACCTCGATCACTCCGGCCTCCCGCCACGGTCCGAGGAAGAGGCCCAGGCTGTGCGCGTAGAAGCCGTTGCGGAGCGACGTCCAGGCGAGTCCGGACTCGGCGAGCAGGCGCTCGGTCGCCGCGTGGTCCCGGCCCGGGCCGAAGGGGGTGTCGGCGGCGGCGCCCTGGTGGCTCGTGTAGAGGACCCGTCCGACTCCGGCCGCGACGGCCGCCTCGACGGCGGTGCGGTGCAGGGCGACGGCGTCGGCCCGCGGATCGCTCGAGGAGACGAGGAGCAGCTGATCCGCTCCGTCGAAGGCGGCCGGGAGGGAGGCGGGGTCGGCGTAGTCGCCGACGCGCACCTCCACTCCGCGCTCCGCGAAGCGGGCGGCCTTCGAGGCGTCGCGGGCGACGACGGCGATCCCGGAGGCGGGGACGGAGTCGAGGAGGTGGTCGACGGTGGCGCCGTTCAGAGCGCCGGTGGCACCGGTCACGATGATCATGGGGAGAGCCTTCCGATGAGGGGTATCAGCGATACCACGACGAAGATAACCACGGAATTCCCTTGATAGCAACCGTGCGCTACCGTCGATACGTGACCAGCTCCACTCCTCCGACCGACACGCGCCTGCGCATCGTCGAGGCGGCCGCCGGCCTCCTCCGCGACGAGGGCCCCGCCGCCGTCACCACGCGAGCGGTCGCCCAGGCGGCCGGGCTGCAGGCCCCGGCGATCTACCGCCTCTTCGGCGACAAGGACGGCCTGCTCGAGGCGGTCGCGGAGCACGTACTGGCCACCTGGGTCGACTCCAAAGCGCGGACGGTCGAAGCGGCCGTCGCCGGCGGCGTCGACCCGGTCGAGGACCTGCGCGCGGGCTGGGCCGCGCAGGTGGAGTTCGGCCTCGCCAACCCCGCGCTCTTCCGCCTCCTCGGCGATCCGGGCCGCGCCTCCGGATCGCCGGCCGCCCTCTCCGGGCGGCGGGTCCTCGCCGCGCGCGTGCAGCGAGTGGCCGCCGAGGGCCGCCTCCGCGTGCCGGAGGAGCGCGCCGTCGGCCTCATCCAGGCGGCGGGCACCGGCGTGGTCACCACCCTGCTCTCCACCCCCGCCGCCGACCGCGACCCCGGTCTCGCCGACGCCGCGCTCGACAGCGTGCTCGCGGGGATCCTCGCCGACCCGCCCTCCCCCGGCGACAGCGGGCGGCTCACCGCCCTCGTCGGCGTCCGGGCCCTCGCACCGGAGCTCGCCGGTCTCACGCCCGCGGAGCGCCTGCTGCTCGCGGACTGGCTCGACCGCGCCCTCGCGGCGGCCGCGCAGGAGTGACGGCCGCGCTTCCACCACAGGAGTGACGAGCGCCGTCCCGCCGCGGGGACGACTGCGCCTCCGCCCCGCAGAGGCGCGGGCTTCGCGGCTAGGCGCGCCTGCCGTCGGGCGGGAGGATCGACGCCTGGATGAGCGGCACCGGGAAGTGCGACGCCCGCAGCGGGTCGAGCAGGCTGTCGGTGATCCCCGCGGTGAAGTCCTCCGTGCCGAAGACCTTGAACAGCGCCTCCCGCCCGAACTTCGAGCTGTCGGCGACGAAGAACGCCTCGCGCGCGGACGCCATCATCAGGCGCTTGAGCTCGAGCTCGTAGCTGGTGGTGCTGTAGATGCCGTCGTCGCCCACGGTGTCGGCGCCGAAGATCGCGACGTCCACCCGCAGGTTCGAGAGCTGCTGCACCGAGGTCGGCCCCCACATCGAGAAGGCGTTCGGCAGGAGCTCGCCCCCGATGAAGACGAGGTGGATCGTCTGCTTGCGGGCGACGGCGAGGGCGACCCGGAGGTCGCCGGTCACGACGGTGAGGCGCTGGTTCTCGAGGTGCCGCGCGACCTCGAGCGTCGTGGTGCCCCCGTCGAGGAGGATCGTCTGCCCCTCGAGGACGCGCTCGGCCATCGCCCGCCCGATCGCCGCCTTCTCGCTGCGGTGCAGCTCCTCCTTGAAGTGGTGCGGAGTCTCGGACTGCTTCACCGGGATCGCGCCTCCGTGCGTGCGCTTGACCAGGTCCATCGCCTCGAGCCGCTCGAGGTCGCGCCGGATGGTCGACGGAGTGACGTCGAACCGCTCCGCGAGGTCTCGCACCGACTGGAAGCCGCCGTCCTGGAGGACGTCGACGATCTCTGCTTGACGGGACATCCCACACCTCGATCCTGGTCTCGCCTCCGTCGAGGCTACGGGGCGGAGCGGGGAGGAGGCGCAGACGGCGCGCGGAAACGCGCAGATTGCGCGCATGCGCGGGCGGCTGCGCGTCCCGACCGGCGGGTACGCGGCTGATCTGCGCGGTCGAACGCACCCGCGGCGCCCGGGATGCGCGATTCGCGCGCTTCCCACGTGTCATGCGCGAAAGAGTGCAGCCATCTGCGCGTTATCGCTTGACGGCGTGCTCGATCAGCGATTAGCGTCGGGCTCCTGCGACGGATTCCGACACAGCAGCGTCAGAACACCGCACCGGATGAGGGCCGAACGGCCGCCATCCTCTCGTTCACGAAGGAGTCAACGAATGGACCGCTCTCGACTTTTCCGAGGCATGACGCTCGCAGCGGGCGCCGCAATCCTCCTCACCGGATGCACGACCGTCGGCGCCGGCTCCGACACCGCCGCCGGCAGCGGAGGCTCGGCCGCCCCCGGCGAGATGGTCATGGTGACCGTCGTCAAGGCGCAGACCATCCCGTGGTTCCAGCGCATGGCCGTCGGCGTGCAGGACTTCGCCGACGAGACCGGGATCGACGCCCGCCAGGAGGGCGCCGACGACGTCAGCCCCGAGAAGCAGACCGCGATCGTGCAGGACCTGATCGCGCAGCGCCCGACGGCCATCACGGTCGTCCCGAACTCGCCCGAGTCGCTCAGCAACGTGCTCGCCCAGGCCCGCCAGCAGGGCATCATCGTCGTCTCGCACGAGGCGTCCGGCATCGAGAACGTCGACGTCGACATCGAGGCCTTCGACAACGCGTCCTACGGCTCCGAGATCATGGACAACCTCTCGGAGTGCATGGGCGGCGAGGGGAAGTACGTCCAGTTCGTCGGCGGCCTGACCGCGAAGACGCACATGGAGTGGGTCGAGGCGGCGTACGAGACGCAGCAGGCCGACTCCCCCGGCATGACCCGCGTCGAGACCCCCATCGAGAGCACCGACAACCAGGAGACGGCGTACGAGCGCGCGAAGGAGATCCTCGCGAAGTACCCCGACATCGCGGGCTTCCAGGGCTCCGCCGGCAACGACGTCCCCGGCATCGCGCGCGCGGTGCAGGAGGCGGGCCTCCAGGACCAGGTGTGCGTGATGGGCACCTCGATCCCGTCGGTGGCCAACCAGTACCTGGCCGACGGCTCCATCGACAAGATCTTCTTCTGGGACCCGGCCCTCGCCGGTGAGGCCCAGCTGTCGATCGCGAAGATCCTCGCCGACGGCGGCGAGATCACCGAGGGAACCGACCTCGGCGTGGAGGGCTACGACTCGCTCAAGAAGCTCGACGGGTTCGACAACGTCTTCGTCGGGAACGCGTCCGTCGCGGCCGACGCGGAGACCGCCGCGCAGTACGACTTCTGATCCCCCTCCACCCCCGCTCCGGGGCGCGCCGCCCGCGCGCCCCGGAGCACCCTCAGGAAGGTCGACGATGACCGACGCTCCCCCCGGCACCACCGCCCCGATCCTCAGCGCCCGCGGCATCACCAAGCGATTCGGCGGCGTCACCGCCCTCGACGGCGTCTCGCTCGACCTGATCCCCGGCGAGGTGCACTGCCTCGCCGGCGAGAACGGCTGCGGCAAGTCCACCCTGATCAAGATCATCTCCGGGGCCGAGCGCCCCGACGCGGGCGAGATCTCCATCGACGGGGACACCCGCTCCCGGATGGACACCACCTCCGCGATCACGAGCGGGATCCAGGTCATCTACCAGGACTTCTCGCTCTTCCCCAACCTCACGGTCGCCGAGAACATCGTGCTGACCTCGGCCGTCGCGGCGAAGCACCGCCTCTACCGCGCCGGCACCGCGCGCCCCCGGGCGAAGGCCATCGTCGACGAGCTGCAGCTCGACCTGGACCTCGACGCCGACGTCGCCGACCTCTCCGTCGCCGACAAGCAGCTCACCGCGATCTGCCGCGCCCTCGTCAACGACGCGCGCGTCATCATCATGGACGAGCCCACCACCGCGCTGACGCACACCGAGGTGGCGCGGCTGTTCACGATCGTGGAACGGCTGCGCAGCCGCGGCGTCGCGCTCGCGTTCGTCTCGCACAAGCTCGAGGAGGTCCTCGAGATCTCGCAGCGGGTGACGATCATGCGCTCCGGCCGCGTGGTCACCAGCGGCCCCGTCGCCGACTTCGACCGCCGCTCCATCGCCGAGCACATGACCGGCCGCGAGCTCGACGAGTCGCGGATCGTGAGCACGCTCGACGAGTCGGCGCCCCCGATGCTCGAGGTCGTCGGCCTCTCCCGCCCCGGCGCCTTCCACGACGTCTCGTTCTCGGTGCGCCCGGGCGAGATCCTCGGCATCACCGGGCTCCTGGGCTCGGGCCGCACCGAGATCGCGGAGGCCGTCTTCGGCTCCCAGCCCGCCGCCTCCGGGATCATCGCCGTGGACGGAGCGCCCACCGCGGTGCGCAGCATCCGCGACGCCGTCCGCGCCGGCATCGGCTACGTGCCGGAGGACCGCCTCTCGCAGGGCCTCTTCCTGGAGAAGCCGATCGCGGACAACATCATCGCGGGCTCCCTCGACGCGCACCGCACGCCGTGGCGCTCGCTCGACAAGCGGCGGATCCGCGCGACCATCGACCGGCTCTTCGCCGAGCTGTCCATCAAGGCCCCGAACCCCCAGGCGCCCGTCCGCTCCCTCTCGGGAGGAAACGCGCAGCGCGTGGTGATCGCGAAGTGGCTGGCGACCGACCCGAAGGTGCTGATCCTCAACGGCCCCACGGTCGGAGTCGACGTCGGCTCGAAGTCGCAGATCCTCGAGCTGCTGCGGCGCGAGGCCGCCCGCGGGATGGCCGTCGTCGTGATCTCGGACGACGCCCCCGAGCTGGTCGCCTGCTGCCACCGCGTGCTGGTGGTCGCCCGCGGCCGCATCGCCCACGAGCTCCGCGGCGACGAGATCACCGCCGAGAACCTCCAGAACAGAATGGCGGTCTGACGTGTCCACGCTCCGATCCCTCCGAGGCGCGAACAACGAGGGCGTCCTCGCCCTGGTCCTGGTCGCCCTCGTGATCGTCATGACGGCCGTGAACCCGGTCTTCTTCAGCGCGACGACGGGTCTGTCGATCCTCCGCAGCGCCACCGTGCCGCTGATCTTCGCGCTCGCGGTCCTGATCGTCATCGTCTCCGGAGGCATCGACGTCTCGTTCGCGGCCGTCGCGATCTTCTCGGCCTACACGGCGGTCAGCGTCACCCTCGCCACCGGGCAGGACCTCCCCGCGCTCGCGATCATCGCGATGGCCGTGGTGATCGGGGCGGTGCTCGGCCTGGTCAACGGCTTCGTGATCGCGAGGTTCCGGCTTCCCACACTGATCGTCACGCTCGGCACGCAGGGCGTGTTCGTCGGTGTGATGTACACCTTCGTCGGCGCCCAGTACTACGCGCAGCTGCCCCCGTCGCTCGCGGCGCTCTCCTCGGTCAACGTCGTCGACGTGGCGACCTCGGGCGGCCGCGCGGCCCTCCACCTGATGACGCTGCTCGCCGTCGTGCTCGCGGTCGTGGTCTGGCTGATGCTGACGCGCACGATGTTCGGACGCTCGCTCTACGCGATCGGCGGCGACATCGAGGCCGCCCGCCGGGCGGGCTTCCGCGTGGTCAGGACCCAGCTCTCGGTCTACGTCCTCGTCGGCGTCCTCGCCGCCCTGGCCGGGATCGCGCACATGGTCCTCGGCCGCAGCGCGAACCCGCAGGACCTGGTGGGCGACGAGCTCGACATCATCGCCGCGGTCGTCCTCGGCGGCGCGTCGATCTTCGGCGGCCGCGGGTCGGTGCTCGGCACGGTGCTGGGCGTCGTCCTGATCCAGGTGATCAACAACAGCCTGCTGCTCGCCGGCGTCCCCAGCGCCTGGCTGCGCGCCGCGGTCGGAGTCCTGCTGATCGTCGGAGTCGGCGTGCAGGCGATCGCCGCGCGCCGCAAGGCGAAGCGGGTCCGGCCCGTCGACGACGACGTGAGCCACGAACGAGAGAGCGCGAGGGTCGCATCATGACCGACGGATCCCGGACCACCTCCGAGCACCCGGCTCGGCGCATGAACGACCGCCTCGACGCGTTCACCCGCGGTGTCGTCGGACGCGCCGCGGGCAACCGCGGGACGGGCCGGATGCTCATCGCGCTCGTCGTCGCGGTCGCGATCTTCGCGATCGCCAATCCCCGCGTGTTCCTCAGCCCGCTCAACCTGCAGAACATCGGCGTCGCGGCTCCCGAGATCGGCGTGATCGCCATCGCGATGATGCTCGCCATGCTCACGGGCGGCATCGACCTCTCCCTCGTGGCGATCGCCAACCTGTCGGCGGTGACGATGGCGACGATCTACTCCCAGGTCGCCGCCGCCGACCCCGCCGCCGCGGAGGCGATGACCGTGCCGATCGTCCTCGCGGGCCTGGTCGTCGGAGTCCTCTGCGGCGCCCTCAACGGATTCCTCGTGAGCGTCGTCGGGATCACCCCGATCCTGGCGACCCTCGGCACCATGCAGATCCTCAACGGCATCGCGGTGGTGTGGACCGGCGGGACCACGCTCTACGGAGCACCGTCGGCCCTGACGACCTTCGGCATGATGGCCGTCGGGCCCGTCCCGGTGCTGTTCCTCGTGCTGCTCGTGGTGGCCGTCGCGGTCGCCCTGCTGATCAACACGACCTCCCTCGGCCGCAAGGTGCAGCTGGAGGGAGCGAACCCCGAGGCCGCGCGCTTCTCGGGCATCCGCAGCGTCAGCGTCCTCTCGCGCAGCTACATGATCGGCGGGCTGCTCGCCGGCGGCGCCGGGGTGCTGTTCCTCGCCCGCAACCCCACCGCGTCCGCCGATTACGGCTCCTCGTACGTGCTGCTCGTCATCGTCATCGCGGTGCTGGGAGGGACGAACCCGTCGGGCGGCTTCGCCTCGGTCGCCGGAGTCGTGCTCGCCACGCTCACCCTCCAGGTCGTCTCGAGCGGATTCACCGCTCTGCGGCTGACCTCCTACGAGTACGCCATCGCCCAGGGCGTCCTCCTCATCGCCGTCATGGTCCTCGACTCCGTCACCGCGAACCGGCCGCGCCGGCAGCGGGCGACGGCCCCGACCCCTCCCGCGCCCGCGCGGCCCACCGTGGACGCGTCCACCAGAACGGAGCACCAGTGAAGAAGATCATCAACGAGCCGAAGGACTTCGTCGACGAGTTCGTCGAGGGCATCCTGCTCGCCCACCCGACCCTGGTGAAGACGCCGGGCAACGACCTGCGGATCCTCGCCCGCGCCGACGCCCCCGTCGCAGGGAAGGTCGGGATCGTCACGGGCGGCGGCTCCGGCCACCTGCCGCTGTTCAAGGGCTACGTCGGCACGGGGCTGTGCGACGCGGTCGCCATCGGCAACGTGTTCTCCTCGCCGTCGTCCGCGCAGATCCTGGAGGCGACCAAGGCCGTCGACGGCGGCGCCGGCGTCCTCTACCTGTACGGCAACTACGGCGGCGACGTCTTCAACTTCGACCTCTCGGTCGACATGGCCGAGCTCGAGGGGATCCGCACGCTGACCGCCCTCGGACGCGACGACGTCGCCAGCCAGCCGAAGGAGCGGGCCGCGGACCGCCGCGGAGTCGCCGGGATCTTCTTCGCGTTCAAGGCGGCCGGCGCCGCCGCCGAGCGCGGGGACTCGCTCGACGAGGTCGCGGCCGTCGCCGAGGACGTCATCGAGCACACGGCGACCATGGGAGTGGGCCTCTCCCCGACGATCCTCCCGATGACGGCCAAGCCGAGCTTCGAGCTGGCCGAGGACGAGATGGAGATCGGGATCGGGATCCACGGCGAGCCCGGCATCCACCGCGGCGCACTCGAGTCGGCGGACAGCATCGCCGAGCACCTCACGGAGCGGCTCGTCGCCGATCTCGGCATCGGCGAGGGCGACCGCGTGGCCGTGCTCGTCAACGGCATGGGCGCCACTCCCCTCGAGGAGCTGTACCTGCTCTACCGGCGGGTCCACGGGCTCCTCGCCGAGCGCGGCGTCACCGTCGCGAAGAACTACATCGGCGAGTATGCGACCAGCCTCGAGATGGCCGGAGCGTCGATCTCGCTCCTCGCCCTCGACGACGCGCGTCTCGAGCTGCTGAACGCCCCCGCCCAGTCCCCCTTCTTCCGAGAGGTCTGATCACGATGAACGGAACCGAACTCAGCTCCGCGATCGCGAAGTGCCTGGT
Source organism: Rathayibacter sp. AY1F3 (assembly GCF_002931975.1). NCBI lineage: Bacteria > Bacillati > Actinomycetota > Actinomycetes > Micrococcales > Microbacteriaceae > Rathayibacter > Rathayibacter sp. AY1F3. Next base: position 59,282 of record NZ_PSVF01000002.1, read on the forward strand.
CGTCTTCCCCGAGCACGCCGACGAGCTCGGCGACCTGGACCAGGCGCTCGGCGACGGCGACCTGGGCATCACGGTGTCGCTCGGCGCCAAGGCCGCCCGCGAGGCGCTCGCGCTGCTCCCGGACACGGCGACGCCGACCGAGGTCGTGCTCGCCTGCGCCAAGGCCTTCGCCAACGCGAACCCGTCGACGATGGCCGCACTCGTCGCGGGTGCGCTGCTCGCCGGCTCCCGGGTCTGGGGCGATGCCGCCGCCATCGGCTCCGACGACGTCAGCGCCTTCGCGCTCGCGGCCGCCGAGTCGATCAGCCAGCGGGGCAAGTCGCAGGTGGGTGACAAGACGATCCTCGACGCGATGTTCCCCGCGGCGGAGGCGCTGCGCACGTCGGAGCCCGGCCCCGCCGCCCTCGACGCGGCGATCGCGGCCGCCGAGCAGGGCGTGATCAGCTCGAAGGAGCTGCAGTCCCGCCGCGGCCGTGCGTCGTGGCTGCAGGACCGCAGCATCGGCCTGCAGGACCCCGGAGCCACCGCCTACCTGCGGTTCCTCCAGTCCTGGAAGGCCGCCACTTCCGACCAGGGGGCGGAGCTCCCCGCGGAGACGACCTCCGACACAGAGATGAAGGTGCACTGAGATGGCGAGAATCGGATTCCTCGGACTGGGGACCATGGGACGCGGGATGGCGGACAACCTCGTGAAGGCGGGGCACGACGTCACCGTCTGGAACCGCAGCGCGGTCCCGGAGGTCGCGGGAGCGGCGACGGCCGGGTCCGTCGCCGACGCGGCGAAGGGCGCGGACTTCGTCCTCTCCTGCTTCGCCGACGACACGGCCGTGCGCGAGGTCGTGCTCGCCGAGGGCGGGCTCGCCGGCCTCGTCGATCCGTCGACGATCGTCGTCGACCTGTCCACGATCAGCCCCGAGGCCAGCGACGAGGAGCGCGCGGCGTTCGACGCCCGCGGCGTCCGCTTCCTGGACGCCCCGGTGTTCGGCTCGAAGGGCGAGGCCGCGGCGGGCGGGCTCTGGGTCGTCGTGGGAGGTGACGCCGAGGTCTTCGCCGAGGCGCGGCCCGTGCTCGAGGCGATCAGCGAGACCGTCCACCACATCGGCCCCGGCGGCTCCGGTGCTCGGATGAAGCTGGTCGGCAACCTGATCGTCGCGTCGCAGCTGCTGGCGCTCGGCCAGGCGCTCACCCTCGCCGAGAAGGGCGGGCTCGACCTGCACAAGGTGCTGGAGGTGCTCGCCGTCACCGACTTCAAGTCGCCGATCTTCGACGGCGTCGGTCCCTCGGTCCTCGCCGGCGACTACTCGCCGTCCTTCGCCCTCGCGCTGATGCAGAAGGACGCGGGGCTGATCCAGGCCTACGCGGACAGCGTCGGCGCGCCCGTCCCCGGCGTCGCGACGGCCCGCCACTACATCGACGAGGCGATGGCCGCCGGCTTCGGCGGGGAGAACGCCTCGGCGCTGATCAAGGCGATCGCCGCCGAGGCCGACGTCGACCTGACACGGCGCTGACCCTCCGCCCGGGGGCGCCCCTGCCCGGCCGTGACGGCCGCCGCAGGGGCTCCCCGGCACCCTCTCCGTCCCGGCCGCGCCGCGTGCTTCACTGGAGGGATGACCACGCGTGACGACCACATCGCCGACTTCGCCGAGTTCCTGACCGCCTCCCCCTCCTCGTACCACGCGGCCGCCGAGGCGGCACGGCGCCTCGAGGGAGCCGGATTCACGGGGCTGGACGAGACGCAGGCGTGGCCCGCGGAGCCCGGCCGGTACTACGTCGTCCGCGACGGCGCGATCATCGCCTGGCACCTGCCCGAGGGCTCCGGAGCAACCACGCCCTTCCGCATCCTGGGCGCCCACACCGACTCCCCCGGCTTCATGCTCAAGCCCCGGCCGACGATCGGCTCGAAGGGCTGGCTGCAGGCCGGCGTCGAGATCTACGGCGGCCCGCTGCTCAACTCCTGGCTCGACCGCGAGCTCGAGCTGGCCGGGCGCGTGGTCACCCGCGACGGCTCGACGCGCCTGCTCCGGACCGGCCCGCTGCTGCGCATCCCGCAGCTCGCGATCCACCTCGACCGCACGGCGAACGAGGGCCTCACTCTCGACCGCCAGAAGCACACCGTCCCCGTGTTCGGCGTCGGCGACGCCTCCGAGGTCGACCTGCTCCAGCTGCTCGCCGCGCACGCCGGGCTCGACGACGCCTCCGACATCGCCGGCTGCGACCTGCTCACCGCCGACACGCAGGCGCCGCGCCGCTTCGGCCTCGACGAGATGTTCCTCGCCGCCGGGCGGATGGACGATCTCAGCTCCGTGCACGCCGGCCTCGTCGCGCTCCTCGCGGCGAGCGCCGATCCCGCGGCGCCGCCCGCGCACATCAGCGTGCTCGCCGCCTTCGACCACGAGGAGCTCGGCTCGGCGAGCCGGTCCGGAGCGAGCGGGCCGTTCCTCGAGGACGTCCTCTCGCGCATCGGCACGGCCCTCGGCGCCGGCGTCGACGAGCGCGCCCGGGCGATCGCGGCCTCCTGGTGCCTCTCGGCCGACGCGGGCCACTCGGTGCACCCCAACTACTCCGAGAAGCACGACCCGGCGAACCAGCCGGTCGCCGGGAAGGGGCCGCTGCTCAAGATCAACGCGACGCAGCGCTACGCGACGGATGCGCGCGGCGCGGCGCTGTGGGCGGGCGTCTGCGAGCGCGCCGGGGTCGGGTACCAGGAGTTCGTCTCGAACAACTCGGTGCCGTGCGGATCCACGATCGGCCCGCTGACCGCGACCCGGCTCGGCATCTCCACGGTCGACGTGGGAGTGCCGCTGCTCTCGATGCACTCGGCGCGCGAGCTCGCCCACGTGGACGACCTGGTCGGTCTGACCGCGGCGATCGAGGCGTTCTTCACTCCCTGAGCCGGGTCGGGCGCGACCGGGGCACCGCGGCCTGGAGCACCCGCCGGACGGGCCCCCGCGGCTCCGCTCAGTCGCCGGGCGGCCGCCGGCGCTGCTGCTTCGTCTCGGAGCGCTGCTGCTTCGCGGCGAGCCGCCGGCGGGTGGAGCCGCGCGTGGGCCGGGTCGGGCGCCGCGGGGCGGAGGGAGGCGCGAGGGCCGCGGTGATGATCCCGCGGAGCATCTCGAGGGCCGTCTCGCGGTTGCGCAGCTGCGAGCGCTCCTGCGCCACCGTGACGGTGACCGCTCCGGAGACGAGCCGCCGCCCGAGGCGCTCGAGCAGGCGCGAGCGCTGCTCGTCCGAGAGAGCCGCCGACTCCTCGACGCTCCAGGTGAGCTGCACGCGGCTGTCGGAGGTGTTCACGTGCTGCCCGCCGGGCCCGGAGGAGCGCGAGAACCGCCACTGCAGCTCCGATGCGGGGACGACGAGCCCCGGCCGCACCTCGAGATCCATGCGGCAAGCCTGGCACGCGCCCGCCCCGGAGCGGGAGCGCCGGCGATCCGCTCCCGGGTGCGGTGTCCTCTTCCGGACGTGTCCGCTACAGGCTCTTGTCCCCGCCGTGGTCACGTCCGAACACTGGAGAGGTGCCCGGGCGGGCGCATCGGCCGACTCCTCACTGCCACCCGAAGGCGTCGAGGGGTCGGCCGCACCGTGTCTGCGACGATGGCGGGCATGACGATCCTCGACCGGTTCCTCGCGCGCCTCGACGAGGAGGGAGCCCGCGACGGACTGCCGCCGGGCGCCGTGGAGGCGGCCCGGCTCGCACTGGCCCGCGCTCGTGACACGCACGATCCCGAGGAGCGGGCCGCGGCACTCGCGCCGCTCGCCCGGCAGATCTCGGACACCTGGCCGCACGCCTCGGCGCTCGGCCGGGACGTGCTCGGGTACGTGCAGGGGCTGCGACGGTAACGCCGGGATCAGGTCCCGCGGCCGGTCCACGCCGAGCCCCGTCCCCGCGGCGGCACTGCCCCGCCCCGGCTCAGTCCTCGCGCGGCACCGTCTCGGCGAGGTCGATCTCGCCGTCGTCCAGCGCTCCCGGCTCGAGCGCCTCCGGATCGACGAGCACCGGCTCTCCGGCACCGGCGTCGCCGTCGCGGGTGCGCGAGTCCGCCGCCCACGCCGTGCCGAGCGCGAAGAGCGTCGCCACTCCGTAGTGCTCCATCGCGGCGGCCACGCGGCGGCGGCCGGTCCGCGGGTTCATGCCGAGCCGGTGCGACGCGGTCTCGAGCGTGACGCCCTGGCGCATCAGCCGGAGCAGCGGCAGCCAGCTCTGGTCGACGGCGCCGATCGGAGCGGCCTGCCGCCACAGCACCTCGAAGTACGACTCGACCAGCCCCGCCAGCGCCGCATGGCGCACGCCGAGCACGCTGGTCGGCTTCGTCTCGCCCCGCTCGAACGGGACGGCGAGGTGGTCGCCGTCGACCCAGAACCAACTCGGCGGGCTCTCGAGGAGCCGGTACTCGACGCCCGCCGCCTGGTACGCCTCCACCCGGGCGAGCACCCGCGGGTCGCGCGCGCCGGCGGCCGGCATGATGACGCGCACCCGGTCCTTCGCCGCGAGCGCGTGCCCGAAGCGGATCGCCCGCTCCGTCGGCGGGTCGAGGAACCGCTCCACGTTCGGGAGCACCGCCACGAGCGAGCCGGAGTCGCGGCGGACGAGGTCGAACCAGAGGTCCTCGGACGCGTGCGGCCCGTGACGGAGGAGGGTCGGCACCGGATCCGTCGTGTCCTCGCCGACCCGCCAGGCGCCGAGCAGCATCGGCAGGCCCGCGACCACGCTCTCGATCCCGTCCAGGGACTCCCTGCCCGCCCGCCGCGCCGACTCCGTGTGCCGGGCGATGGCCGCGGCCGCCCACTCCATCGGCGCCGGGAAGTCGAGCTGCTCGCCCTCGCCGCCCATGAGCCCCCGGCCGCGGAGCCGCTCGATCGCCGCAGCGACCTCGGCCTCGTCGATGTGGGTCAGCTCCGCCGCGTCGGCCAGCGTCGCCGGCCGTCCCCGCAGCAGCGCAGCCAGGAGTCCGTCGTCGTCCATGCGTCTCCTTCGCCGTGGGCCGTCACCCGAGGGTGCCGTCTCCGCGGTCGAGGAGCAAGGGACGCGCGGCGGACGGCGGGGAGCGGCCAGGCGGGGGCGGGGGATGAACTCGTGACGGGCACGGACCTCGGCTCACCTGAGGACTTCCAGCGGAGACCTTCTTCTTCGCTCTCGATCGCACTCTTTCGCAGTGGCGGCTCGTCACCGGGAAGGCGGTAATCACTGCGGACGTCCGGGATCGATCAGGAGCGCGGTACTGCGGTCACTCGGACAGCAGCGGGATCGAGCGGCCCAGGCGCCTGCCGTACTCGGCGATGGCGCGGCCGACGGGGAGCCGCTCGGTCTCGTAGCGCTCGAGCGCCTCGTCGACCGGGTGCCGCGCGAGAGAACCAGCGAGGGCCAGCGCGTCGCCCGCCGCCTTGGCCGCACCCATGGCCGTGTGCGGCCGCACCGTCACGGCGGCGTCACCGAGGAGGGCGACCCGGCCGCGGACCGTCCGCGGCGGGACGTAGTCGACGATCGCCTGCAGGAAGGGCTGCGGCTCGGCCAGGACGGCAGCCGCGAAGGGCGGCGGCAGGCGGTCGAGCGCGTCCTCCTCGAGCCGGCGGCGGAGATCGTGGGCGAGATCGCCGGGCGCGAGGGACACGCTCTCCGGCGGACGGCCGGACGCCGTCATCACTCCGCGGAGGGCGTCCTCCGAGAGGGGCCGGTACCAGACCCAGTTGTAGCGCCGTCGGCCGGGCTCCACCTCGCCGGCGGGTCCGGGGACGAGGTATCCGAGCATGTGCTCGCCGGGCGCGGTGTAGAAGGCGAAGCGTCCGAGCAGAGTCGCCGCGGCCTGGGCGGGGAGCGCCGACTCCGGGATCAGCCCGCGCCAGGTCGAGTAGCCGGCGTAGCGGTTCCCCGGCGCCTCGGGTGCGACCGCCGCGCGCACGACGGATCCGAGGCCGTCGGCTCCGAGGACGACGTCGAACTCCAGGCCGCTCCCGTCGCGCAGCTCGACGACGACCGGGTCCGTCCCGGTCGAGGGGCGCACCCCGGCGACGGCGTGGCCGAGGAGGTAGCGGTCGGCGGGGATCCGCGAGCGGAGCGTGTCGTAGAGGTGGTCCCACGACACCTGCGTCTGCGGGGAGGGGTCGCGGCCGATCACGCGCCCGGAGCGGTCGAGGGTGATCCGCTCGTGCGCGACGACGCCGACCCGCGCCTCGTCGTCGCGGCCGATCGCGTGCAGGAGGTCGATCAGGTCCTGCTGGGCAACCAGCCCGGCGCCCCGCCGCGACAGGCCCGTCGCCGACCGCTCGAGGACCGTCACGCGGTGCCCGTCGCGGACGAGCAGGGCCGCGGCGAACAGTCCGCCGATCGAGCCGCCGACGATCCCGACGTCGAGCGGGCGCACCGCTCCTCCTGCTGCCATGAGCGCGACCGTACCGGCGAGCGCGCGACGCCCGTTCCTACAGACGGCGGAACAGCGCGGCCTCAGGCGCGGTCGTCCGCCCGCAGCGACCGGATCATCCCGCGGAGCAGGCGCGCCGCCGCCTGCCGCTCCTCCTCCGCGAGCCCCTCCAGCATCCGCAGCTCCACCCCGCGGACGGCGGCGGACGCCTCGGCGAGGCTGCGGCGTCCGCGCTCGGTGAGCCGGGCGGGGAGCACCTTTCCGACCGGAGCCGCGTCGGGGCGGGTGACGACGCCGTCGCGCTCCAGAGTCTGCAGCAGGACGTTCATCGACTGCCGGGTGACGAAGGCGCCCCGCGCGAGCTCCGAGTTCGAGAGGCCCGGCCGCTGGGCGAGGAGCTCGAGGCAGGAGTAGTGGGTGACCGTCATCCCGAGCGGGCGGAGCACGGCCTCCATCGCCGCGCGCAGGGCGCTCGACGCCTCCTTGAGGAGGTAGCCGAGCGAGGTCTCGAGGTCGATGCCGTCTTGACTCACGTCAGTATTCTGACATACGCTCTGGTGTGTCAGAAAGCTGACACAACCGAGGAGGAACCCCATGCCCGTCACCGGCCCCGACTTCGTCTCGCTCCAGGTCCGCGACCTCGCGGCGTCCCAGGCGTTCTACGAGCAGTACCTCGGCCTGGTCCGCTCGCCCGCCGGCCCGCCGCACGCCGTCGTCTTCGCGACGACTCCGATCGCCTTCGCCCTGCGCGACCTCGCGCCCGGCACCGACCTCGACTCCGCCTCCCGCCCCGGGGTGGGCGCCGCGATCTGGCTGCACGCGACCGGCGTGCAGGAGATCCACGACGCGCTCGTCGCCGACGGGCACCCCGTCGTCGCGGCTCCGATCGACGGCCCGTTCGGGCGCACCTTCACCTTCGCCGACCCGGACGGGTACCACGTCACCCTGCACGACCGCGCCTGAGCGGAGTGAGACGGGGCGGGGCCGACCGCGCCTGAGCTGAGCGGGGCGGAGCGGACGAGACGGGGCCGGGCGCCTCAGCCCATCGCGCGCAGCTGAGCCGCGAAGAGGTGCAGCGACCGGTCGACCTCGGGCAGCGCCGGCGTCCGGTTGAGGTGCCCGTGGGGCATGCCGGCGGCCAGGTGCCCGGTCACGGCGACGCCCGCCTCCGCGAGCTGGCGCAGGAGCAGCTCCGCTGACCCGCGCAGCTCGTCGTACTCGTTCACGAGGACCGTGACCGGAGGCAGACCCGCCAGCGGCGCGGAGCCGGGCAGCGCCTCGACGGGGAGGTCGGAGATCCGCCCGAGGTAGGTGCGCACCATGCCCTCGATGCTCGACGGAGGGAAGCGGAGGACCGGCGGCAGCTCGCGCAGCTCGGCCGCGATCGCGTCGTCGACGGCGGGGTTGGGGAAGTGGGCGAAGGGGTAGGCCAGGAGCACGTGCTCCGGCAGCCGCGCACCGGCGTCGCGCTCGCGGAGGACCGCGCCGAGGGCCAGGGCCGCTCCCGCGCTCGCGCCGCCGATCGCGACGGGCGTGGATCCGGACTCCGTGCTGCGGAGGTGCCGCCAGGCGGCGTGCACGTCGTCGAGCGGGACGGGGTAGCGGACGTCGGGGCCGGCGAGCCGGTAGTCGACGGAGACGACCCGGGCCCGCGCCCGGTGCGCGAGCTCCGCCGCGACGACGTGCGACTCGCGCATGTCGACGCTGCCGGCGGCGAATCCTCCTCCGTGCACCCAGAGCAGAGCGCGCTCGGGCGCGGCGGGCGAGTACACGCGCAGCGGGACCGGTCCGTGCGGGCCGGACGCCGTCTCCGCGACGACGTCGATCCCCTCCGGCAGCGACCAGGGCCCCGGATCCTCCTCGAACGCGGCCATGCGGGCGACCTGCTCGGCGTCGAGCGGATACGCGAGGCCGGCCAGGAGGGGCAGCCGAGCGGCGAGGTACGGATCGAGCGGCATCGGCGCCTCCTGCGGGGTCGGGGTCGCGGACCACGCTAGCCCGGCCGCGGTCCTCGAGCGGCGCCTGCTCAGCCGCGTCTCTGCAGGAGCAGCACGCCGTCCAGGAGCACGGCGGCCGTGCCGTCGGGAGCGGTCACGGCGCGCTCCCTCGTCTCGACGAGCTCCGCGGTCCACTCGGCGGGGTCGAGGGCCAGCTCGGCGAGCTCCTCCTCGGGGCCGAGGAGGTGCATCGCTCCGTGGCGGTGGTCGTCGCCGCTCGCCCACGGCGGGGGTGCGGCGTGCGAGACGACGGCGAGGCGGCCGCCGGGAGCGACGACGGAGGCCGCCCGCCGCAGCACGTCGATCCGCGGGAACTCGGCCATCGAGTGCAGGAAGCTCGCCGTCACCAGATCGAACTCCCCCACGACCGGCCAGTCCTCGGCGAGGTCTGCCTGCACGAAGTCCACATCGGCGCCCCGCTCGGCCGCGGCCGCGCGCGCCCGGCCCAGCGCCGTCTCGGAGAGGTCGAGCCCGGTCACGCGCCAGCCGAGCGACGCCAGCCACAGCGCGTCCGCCCCCTCACCGGCGCCGAGGTCGAGGGCGCGGCCCGGCGGCAGCGAGCCGACCAGCCCGACCAGCGTCGCGTTCGGCCGGCCCGACCAGATCCGATCGGAGTCGGCGTAGCGCGCCTCCCACTGCTCGCGTGCGGTGCTCATGCTGCTCCTCGTCCCCGGGCGCAGGGGCACCCGCGTCGAGGATGCCGCGCCGCCGCTCCGGCCGCCAGCCGTCGTGCCGAACCGGCACGGGCACCCGTCCCCGCGGACGACACGGCCGGACGGAGCCGCGGCGCCGCGCGGACCCGCCGGACGCACTTCCCCGACACGCCCCGCGCCGATTAGCGTCGGTGCATGGCCCTCCGACTCGAAGAGATCATCGTCGACTGCACCGACTTCCGGACCCTCGGGCACTGGTGGCAGGAGGCGCTCGGCTGGGACGTCGTGGACGAGGACGAGGACGGCATCGAGCTGCTCGCCCCGTCGGGCCGCGGGCCGAGCCTGCTCTTCCTCGACGTGCCCGAGCGCAAGACCGTGAAGAACCGGCTGCACCTGGATTTCGTGCCGGACGACCAGGAGGCGGAGGTCGCGCGGCTGGTCGGCCTGGGGGCGACGCGGTCCGACGTCGGGCAGGGCGAGCAGTCCTGGGTCGTGCTCGCCGACCCGGAGGGCAACGAGTTCTGCATCCTCTCGGCGCGGGAGTGAGAGCGCTTCCACTTTCCAGGACGGTTGTCGGGAAAGCGCTTCCATGCGCATGCATCGAAAAAGATTCTGAAATGTCAAGGGTAGAACGATCGTTCTCGACTCCCTAGCATCGCCTCCGACGCGTTTCCCGACCGGGAGCGCGCGGAGCCGAGGAGTCACCGTGACCACCTACGACAGACCCGTCGCCGCCGTCGGCATGACGCAGTCGCAGCAGCAGGGCGAGCTGCTCGCCGGCCGCGCCCTCGAGAACCGCGCCTTCGGCCTCTACGCGTACGCCTACCGCCTCACGCTGTCGGACTCCGCGGCGAGCGCCGCCCTCCGCCACGCGGCGGTCACCGTCCGCAGCGGACGGCCGCAGGGACTCGACGACACGGGCGCTCTCGACCTGATGCGCTCCGAGGTCGGGCGCGCGAGCGTGCAGCGCGGCGGCTCCGCGATGGAGCGCGCCGAGCAGGCCCCGCCGGCGATCCGCGAGGACGACCTGCTGCGCTCGGGCTTCCACCGCCGCCTGCACGCCCTGCCGACGCTCGAGCGCCAGGCCTGGCTGCTCCGGCACACCGGCGGCCACGACGTCGACGCGATCGCGGCGATGCTGCAGGAGCCGGCGGAGCGCATCCGCTCGGCCCTCGCCTCGGCCGCCCGCACGCTGGTCGAGGGCGAGCTGGCCGAGAGCGAGTCCGCGGAGTAGCGCGGCACGAGGTGCCCGAGAGACGCCGGGTCCAGCCGGCGGCGCCCCTCAGGCGTCTGGGACCCGGCCGCGACTCGGCGCGACCGGGAGGACGGGGTCAGTCGAGGTAGTCGATGTCGTCCCACGGCTGGTGGACGTCACCGGTGTCGCGGTCGTCGTCCGGCACCTCGAGCTCCTCGAAGATCACCGGAACACCCGTCGAGATCAGGACGCTGACCTGGCGGTTGCCCACGATCACGAAGTCGACGAGGCCTCCTCCGGCCTGCGTCGCCTCGGTCGCCGACCGCTTCAGCTCGGCGACGTCGGTCCCCTGGGACAGCCCGTAGGTCTTGCCCTCGATGGTGACGGTGGTGCGGATCATGTGGCGCTGCTGCTCCTCGGCTCGATGGGTTCAGCGTACGAATCGCGACAGAGCGCTGCCAGGCCTTGCGGTGGACGCCCGCGGCTGCCACGGGTGAAGTGGCCGGCTGAGGCGAGCGGCGTCCGGAGCCGAGGCCGGAAGCAGCGTGACGGGCCGCTCGGGCTGATCCGCCGCTCCTGACCTCGGTTCCGGACACCGGGCGGCGGAGTCAACCGGGCGCGCTCCACGGAGCTCCCGCCGTAGCGTGGAACCTGTCCGCACGTTCCGCATCCAGCGACAAGGAGGATCCGATGACCGAGAAGAACACTCCCGAGGACCCGCAGACCACCGACCCCGAGCACGTCGACCCCGAGACGGCCACCGACCCCGAGGGCGACCCGGTCGAGAACCCGTCGGGCTGACGCCCGCACCGGAACGGCCCGCGGCCACCGGGACACCGCTGAGAAGGCGGAGTCCCGGGGGTCGCGGGCCGTTCCCGTGTCCGGCGCCGCCATACTGACGGAGTGCAGGCCGAGGACGACGAGCGCAGGGATCTCGAGCGGATCCTGTCGGCCCGACCCCGCGACGACGGCGCCGACCGGGACGAGCGGCGCGAGGCGCTGCGACGGCTCGGCGAGCTGGAGGCGGAGGACGCTCCTCCCGGAGTGACGGGGTCCGGCGCGCAGACCGGCGCCGCGCCGTCCGTGGCGCAGCCGGGTACGGCGCATCCCGGGACGGCGACCGACTCGCGCGCCCCCCTGCCGGCGACCGCACTTCCGCTGTCGGCGACCGCCGGCTCCGGGACTCCGGAGTCGCCCGCCGAGCACCCCGACGGGCCGGCCCCGCGGACGCCGCACCCGCGCCGCCGCCGCCTCGTGCTCGCTGCCGCGATCGTCGGCGGAGCCGCGGTCGGCGCGATCGTCCCCACCGCGCTCCTCCTCCCTCCGCCCGCGGACCCCGTCGCCCCGCCGACCGCCTCCGCGGATCCCGCCGACCGCTTCGCCGCGCTCGTCGAGGGCTGGGAGCCGACCACCGACGTCCCGCCGGGCCTCGCCCTGCTCGCCGGGGAGGCCGTCGTCTACGGCTCCGGGTTCGACACCGCCGAGAACGACCGCCTGCTGATCACCGAGCCGAACGGCACCACGGTGTGCCTCGCCGTGCAGCGCCCGGACGCGTCCTTCTTCGCCGGCTGCACCGGCTCGGAGGCGTTCTTCGCCGGGGAGCCCCTCCGGGTCAGCGGCACGACGCTCCGCAGCGGCGCCCCGGTGTACACGCAGATCCTGCTCCGCCCGGACGGGACGATCGAGGGCGGCTACCAGCTGGTGCCGGAGTCGCCGCAGCCCGAGGCGGCGGACCCCGGAACGGCGGAGTCCGGAACGGTGGAGTCCGGGTCACCGGACCCCGCGACCAGCGAGCCCTGAGCCGCCGGGCCCGCGACCAGCAAGCGGTGAGCCTGCGGCCAGCGAGCCGCTAGGCGCGCGTCGCCTCCGCCGCGTCCGCGATCACCTCGGCCGCGGACGCCGTCCGCTCCCACACCGCGCGCTGCCGCTCGGCGCCCGTGCCCCGCGCCAGGACCCGCTCGACACCGCACGCCGCGACCTCCTCGTCGCCCGACTCCGCCAGCGCCCGACCCGCGTGGTCGAGCAGGCGCGCCAGTACCGCGGAGGCGGGGGCCGGGCAGCCGTCGACCGGATCGATCAGGTCGCCGGTCGTGCCGTGGCGGCTCGCCAGCCAGGAGGAGACGGCGATCACCGGAGTCGGCAGCGGCACGGGCGGGACACCGGCGCCCGCGTCGCGCACGGCCGTCTCGGCGAGCGCCCGGATCAGAACGGCGATCAGCGCCGAGTCCTCGGCGTGCAGCGGGACGTCGGCGATGCGCACCTCGACGGTCGGGTGCGCACGGGAGAGACGGGCGTCGAAGTAGAGCATCCCCTCGTCCAGCAGCACGCCGCAGGAGGTGAGGGAGGCGACGACGCTCCGGTACTGCTCGAGGTCGCCCCAGATGCCGACCGGGCCGGCGGTGGGCCAGCGCCCCCACGACTGGTAGCGCCAGCTGGCGAACCCGGTGTCGGCGCCGGCGCTCAGCGGGGAGTTGGTGCTCAGGGCGAGGAGGGCGGGCAGCCAGCCGCGCAGCCGGTCGAGGACCGCGATCCCCTCCTCCGGCGACCCGATCCCGACATGGACGTGCAGGCCGCAGGTGAACTGCTCGCGGGCGACGAGGCCGAAGCGCTCGGCCATCCGGTCGTAGCGCTCGTCGGCCGAGAGGTGCGGCTCGAACGCGGCGGGGCTGGTCGCGACCGCGACGGCGCGGGCACCGACCTCGCGGGCGGAGTCGTCGGCCAGGCGGCGGCCCTCGCGCAGCCCGGCCAGCAGCGCGTCGTGCGTGCGGGCGGGCGAGCCGACCGCCTCGATCTGCTCCGCCTTGAGCTCGGCGGCCAGGGCGACCGCCGCGGAACCGCGGACGGAGCCGAGCAGCAGCGGCGCCGCGGGCGTCGGGAGGAACGTGCCGGCGTCGACGAGGAGGTACTCCTCCTCCACCCCGAAGGTGCGGGCGCTCATCGGAGCGCCTTCCGCCCGAGTCCCCCGCCGCAGCCCACCCGGTCATCCCACCGTGCCGGGCGCCCGCCGAGCAACCGTCCTCGGCCGATGTTCAGCGTCGGGACGCCCGCGACGCCGGTCCGCGGGCGGGCTGTCAAGGCCGGGTGCAGCGGGGCGCGGAGCGGCAGGATCGGAGCACACCCAGAACCGGAGGTCCCCGTGCCCGACAGCACTCCCGAGCAGGCCGAGTACGACGTCGCCGTCATCGGCGCAGGACCCGCGGGGACGGCCGCCGCCCTCCGCGCCGCGGAGCTGGGAGCGCGCGTCGTCGTGCTCGAGGCCGCGCGCGTCGGCGGCACCTGCGTCAACACCGGCTGCGTGCCCACCCGCGTCCTGGCGAAGACGGCGCGGATGATGCGCGAGACCCGCTCCGCCGGCGACTACGGGATCGAGATCGGCACTCCCGTCCTCGACTGGGCCGCGACCGTGCGCCACGTGCACGAGCGCGTCGACCTGGTGCGCTCGATCAAGCGCGAGGCGCAGCGGTTCGAGGAGGCGGGGGTCGACCTGATCCACGAGGGCCGCGCCCGCTTCGTCGACGAGAGCACCCTCGTGCTCGACAGCGGGCGGCGGATCCGCGCGCGCTCGATCATGGTCTGCGTCGGCGGGCACTCGCGGCGGCTGCCGATCCCGGGCGCCGAGCTCGCGACCGTGCCGGAGGACGTGCTCGGGCTGACCGAGCTGCCGCGCCGCGTCGCCGTGATCGGCGGCGGCAACACGGGCGCCCAGCTCGTCACCGTCTTCAACGCCTTCGGCTCGGAGGTGACGCTCCTCGACGTCGCCCCGCGGATCCTGATGACCTCCGACTCCAGCATCTCCGAGCACGTCGCGTCCGCCTTCGAGCGCCAGGGCGTCCGCGTCCGCACCGGGATCGAGACGGTGTCGGGCATCGAGCGGCAGGACGACGGCTCGCTCGCGATCGCGTGGCGCGAGGGCGGCGAGGACCGCACGGCCGAGGTCGACGTGGTGATCATGGCCACCGGCTGGCCCGCCGACGTCGAGGACCTCGGACTCGAGAACGCGGGCATCGAGGTCGTCCGCTCGGCGATCCCCGCCGATCAGTACTTCCGCACCGTCGTGCCGCACATCTTCGCGGTCGGCGACGCCAACGGGCGCGACATGCTCGTCCAGGCGGCGCAGTTCGAGGCGGAGGCCGCCGCCGAGAACGCGGTGCTCGGCGCGAACCGGCGCACGCCCCAGTTCCTCCTGCCCGCGGGCGGATTCACGGACCCTGACTACGCGGGCGTCGGCTTCACCCAGGAGCAGGCCCGCGAGCGCGACCCGCAGTGCGTCGTCGCCTCGGTGCCGTTCTCGCACCTGGACCGCGCCGTCATCGACGACCGCGAGAACGGGTTCCTCACGCTGATCGCCGACCGGCGCCGCGAGCTGCTGCTCGGCGCGCACGCGGTCGGCGAGAACGCGATCGAGGTCGTGCAGTCGGTCACCACCGCGATGGCGGCCGGAGTCGACCTCGCGACCCTCGCGAACGTCCGCTTCGCCTACCCCACCTACAGCGCGGTGATCGGAATGGCGGCGCGCGCCCTGCTGGCCGAGCCGGCGCGCCCGACCGAGCTGGACTGACGCGCTACCCGATCCTCGGAGGCGGCGCCAGCCCCGAACCGGCGGCCCGCCGCCTCCGAACCACTGGAGACGGGCACTCCGCCCGCACCGCCGAGAGGAACCCCTGTGCCGATCCCCGCTGTCGACTACAACCACGTCCGACTCACCGTCCGCGACATCGCCGTCTCGCGCCCCTTCTACGACTCCGTCTTCGGCTTCGACGTCGCCTTCGAGGCGCCGCCGGCCGACGCGTCGCCGGAGGAGAAGGAGCAGCTGGCGTTCGTGTTCGGCGGAGTGATCTACCAGTTCCCGGGCGGACTGCTCGGCCTGCGCCCCGTCGCGCCCGGCGACGACCGCTTCGACGAGGACCGGGTCGGGCTCGACCACGTCAGCTTCACCGTCCCCGACCTCGACGCGCTGAAGGCGGCCGCGGCCGTGCTCGACGACCTCGGCATCGCCCACGAGCCGATCAAGGACGCCGGCGGCATGAGCCTCCTCGAGTTCCGCGACCCCGACAACATCGCGCTCGAGATCACGTCCCCGAGCTGATCGGAGCAGCGCGCGTATCGAGATCTCCACGCACGAACGGGCAGGTCTCGATACGCCGCTTCGGGCTACTCGACCAGCAGAAGTCCCCGACATGCTGATCGAGTAGCGCGCTCAGCGCGCGTCTCGGGATCCCCGCGAACCCACGGAGCGCGGACTACGGACGACGGCGACGGTACGGAGTCGTCGTCGACACCCGGACCAGGCCCGCGCGCTCCAGGATGGGCCGCGAGTACTCGGTCGAGTCGCTGTGCACGAGGGTCTTCCCGAGTGCCTGTGCGGAGGCGGCGCGGGCGGCCGTGACCAGGCCGTAGAGCCCGCGTCCGCGGTACTCCGGCAGCGTCGCTCCGCCCCAGATGCCGGCGAAGGCGGTGCCCGGGACGGGCTCGAGCCGGCCGCCGGACGCCATCCGCCCGTCGACCTCGGCGACCCACAGCTCCATGCCGTCGCCGCGCGCCAGGCGGGCGACGAGCGAGTCGGCGATCGACACGTCGACCTCCTCCTCGAAGGCGGCGTCGATCATGGCGCTGAACGCGCGGACGTCCGGCTCGTCGACGACCCGCCGCAGCACGACCCCCTCCGGGACCGGCCGCTCCGAGAGCAGCGCCTCGACCGGGCCGATCATGATCGATTCGGCCTCGTCCGGCGCGAAGCCGTTCGCGACGAGCGCGTCGTGCAGGCCGGGGGCCTCGTCGTGGCCGCGGGTCTTCCACTCGACGCGGGTGATGCCGGGATCGGCGTCGAAGTGCGCGCAGGCCGCGGCGACCAGGCGGGCGATCTCCGCGGAGGAGGCGCCGGCGAGGTCGCGGTAGGTGACGAAGCCGCGTCCGCCGGCGAAGGTCACCAGACGCAGAGGCCCCTCGCGCGTCACGGAGACGGCGCTCGGGGTCTCGGCGTCGGAGCGGAGCTGGTCGTCGTAGGCGCGGAGATAATCGGAGCTCATCGCCCCGACGCTACCCCCGGACCCGGGCGATCAGGTCCTGGATGAAGGGGATGACGTCCTTCGCCTGGTCGACGCTGGCGAATCCGGTGGCGACGAGCGGCCAGATCGAGCCGATGAGCGTCGCGATCACGGCGGCCACCGCGGCGACCCAGGCGAGGGCCGCGTTGCGGGAGAGGAACGCGACGGCGAGGCAGGCCAGGCCGACCGCGTAGCTGAGGGCGATCGAGAGGACGATCGCGCCGACCGGGACGTCGAGCGCCCCGGCCGTGGTGCCGTCGGCCGCGCCGATCAGCCCGAGGACGGGCAGCAGCACGGCGACGACGACCACGAACGAGAGCACGACGCCCGTGCCGAGCGCGATCCAGGCCGCACGCGGCTTGCGTCGCGCGCCGTACGAGCGGGTGCGCACGGGACTACTCCCGACCGGCGGTGGACGACGCGCGGTCGTCCTCGGA
Source organism: Rathayibacter sp. AY1F3 (assembly GCF_002931975.1). Taxonomy (NCBI): domain Bacteria; kingdom Bacillati; phylum Actinomycetota; class Actinomycetes; order Micrococcales; family Microbacteriaceae; genus Rathayibacter; species Rathayibacter sp. AY1F3. The sequence continues at coordinate 75,961 of NZ_PSVF01000002.1, forward strand.
GCGGTGGGCGTCGTCGGAAGCGGCGTCGCGATCGGCCGCGGCCTCGTCGCGCTCGACGTGCTCGGACTCCTCCGCCGGAGCGACCTTGACGGTCGCGGTGCGGGGGTCGCCGTCGTCGTCCACCGGCTCGACCTGGACGCGGACCACGAACTCCGCGGTCTCGACGACGGCCGGAGCCGCGTGCGTCTCGACGCGGGGGTCGTCCTCGTCGCGCTCGGCGGCGCGCTCGTCGTCGGCCGTCTTCTGGGCGGCTGCGCGCTCGTCGCGCTCGTCGGCCGCACGGTCCATCGCGTCAGCGGCGTCGTCGGCGGCGTCCGCCAGACGTCCGCGGGCGGAGTCGACGGCACCGGAGACGGCGTCGCGAGCGTTCCCGGCGGCCTCCTTGGCGGAGTCGCGGGCGTCGGAGGCGGCGCGCTTGGCGGTGTCGACGAGCGGCTCCTCGTCCTCCTCCGGCTTCTCGATCGGGTCGAACGGGCCGTGGACGTCGGTCGCCTCGACGTTGACGACGACGTGGCCGCCGGCGACCGGCTCCGCCACGCGCTGCACCTGATCGCGCACGGCGTCCAGGACCTCGCGGACGGGGTGGGGGTACTCGACGACGAGGTCGATGTCGACGGTGGTGACGCCGTCGGCCTTCGAGACCGTGACTCCGGGGACGGTGCTGGTGCCCAGCACGCGGCGGGAGGCGCGGTCGAGGCCGCGGGCGACGGCTCCACCGAGGTGGTGGACGCCGGACACGCGCTGGGCGCTCTCGCCGGCGGCGGTCGCGACCCGGCTCTCGGTCGACTCGGGCTCGGACGGCTTCCCGTCGCGGCGGGCGGACTCGCGCCGACTCTGCTCGTTCGGGGTCGGCTGCTCATCGGTGCGGATGCGCTCGACGGTGCCGGGCTCCATCGGATCGGACATGGGGTGCTCCTTCAGAAAGACTTCCATCCCGCCTGAGCGGGGCTCTCCGGCCCTCCCGATCGGGAGGGCCGGACGGTGGTGCCGGCGGCTACTGCACGCGGGCGGTGCCGCTCATCTTCGTCCGCAGACCGCTGACGATCTGGATGACGACGGGCGTCTCCTCGCCGAGGAGGGCGTCCCACTGGCGGACGGCCTGGTCGACCGTCTGCCGGGTGCGGGCGGGCGAGGCGCCGCGGCGGGTGTGCGCGGTGACGCGCAGCACCTTCTGGTGCTTGATCTCGAACGCGGTCACGTCGACCGCGACGATGGACGGCTCCTGCGACAGGGCCTCCTCGAGGACCTGCTCGGCGACCTTCGCGTCGATGGTGACGGAGCCGCCGGTGGGCGTCCCCGCTCCCTCTCCGGAGCCGACGCGCAGCAGCGTGGCGGTGCGGCCGCGGCCCTGGCGCACGATGAAGCGCACCAGCAGCAGGATGAGGACGAGCGCGACGACCGCGATGACCCAGAGGATCCACGGGGTGCCGCCCGAGAGGGCCTGGCTCGTGGGGTCGGCCGCGTCCTGCGCGGCGGTGGACACGTTCTCCTGCACCTGCGGGAGCAGCGACCCCACCGCGACGGCGCCGCCGGCGAGGAGGAGGACGAGGCCCACGACGAACAGGAGCAGCCGGTTGAGGAATCGGTTCGTGGTGGTCATCAGCGGACCGTTCCCTTCTCGGACAGGCGCACCTTGGAGCGCAGGCGCGGGGTGCAGTCGAACGTGGCGAGCTCGGCGTCGACGGCCTCGCGGATCGGCGTGACGTCGATGCTGCGGCCGGAGGTGCGGGAGACCGTCACGTCGACGACGCGGGATCCGACCGACACCGACACGTTGTCCGGGTCGACGTCTCCGGCGTAGCCGGCGGTGCGGGCGACGGCCTGCGCGATGACGCGGTCGTCGACGATGGCCGCGGTGCGGTCGGTGCTGACGGCGCGACGGCCGCGACGGCCGGGCTTGAGCGACACGACGATCAGGACGAGCCCGATCAGCGCGAGCACGGCGCCGGCGGCGGCGGTCAGCGCGATGGGCGCCGCGGCCGCGTTGAGCAGCGAGGACGCTCCGTCCTGCGGGGCCACGAGCAGCGCGGGCTGGCCGAGGACGGCGAGGACCGCCTCCGTGCCCAGCCACGCGAACAGGAGGATGAGCAGGACGGCGAGGACGATCGCCGATCCGGAGCGGGACGAGTGCGTCTCGCGCCGCACCAGGCGCGGGTAGAGCGCCCGGCCGGCAGTGGTGGGAGTCGTCACGACACCCTCCTTCGTTCTCGGAGGTCGGCACCGGTGATCCGGAGGTCGACCCGGCCGATCGTGGAGCCCGTCAGTTCGAGGCAGCGCGAGCGGATGGTCGTCTGCGCCCGGCTGAGTCGGTCCAGCAGCGTCCCGGAGGAGCGGCGGCCCGTCTCGCCCAGGGGCGTGACGTGGATGGGGGCGTGCGCGACGACGTGGAGGCGTCCTCCCTCGTCGTCGAGCTCGACGGACACGTCGGACGAGTTCACGTCCAGCGCCTCCGCGGTGACGGCCGACACGACTCGGCGCACGGCGCGCGAGCTGATCGTCGTGCGGCCGTGGCTGGCCTCGTCGGCCATCACCGCCGCGGTCACGAGGACCGCCGCCCGCGGAGGGTGTCGCCGAGGGAGCGCAGGTCGAGCTTGCCCTCGACGACCCGCCCGACGCCGTAGCCGATCGCCATGGCGAGCGCGACCCAGAGGAGCGCCCAGAAGCCGAAGACGAGGGCGGTCAGCGCGAGGACCGCGCCGAGGACCAGGCCGATGTGGGACGGAGTCACTTGACGCGGCTCTCGGTCTCGTCGTCCTTGTCGTCCGAGGGGATGAAGACGTCGGAGATGGTGACGTTCACCTCGGCGACCTCCATGCCGACGACCGAGGAGATGGCCTCGGAGACGGCGGAGCGGATGCTGTCGGCGAGCTTCTGCAGTGCGACGGGGTACTCGGCGACGACGGTGATGTCGGCGGCGACCTGCTTCTCGCCGACCTCGACGGAGATGCCCTGGCCGCGGTCCTGCGCGTTGATCGCGTTGCGGATGGCGCCGATGGCGCGGGCGGCGCCGTTGCCCAGGTCGTGCACGCCGGGGACCTCGCGGGCCGCGATGCCGGCGACCTTCTCGACGACGCCGTCGGCGATCGTGTTCTTGCCGGCCGAGGTGGCGGTGCCGTGCTTGGCCGAGGAGGCGTTGGCGAGGCTGGTGGGGGTGACGTTGGTCATGATCTTCTCCAGATGGTCAGAGGTCGTGGCCGGGGCCGCGGTGCTCACGATCCGTGGCACATGATGAAGACGTGGCCCGGGGCCCGGACGTCCCGGTGGCTCAGCCAAGGTTCAGGGAACGTCGAGCGGAGATGCGTTTCGCGGCCACCGGCGTCCACAGGCCTCGGCGGCGCACTCGCTGAGCGGCCAGCGGAGTGCACAGCCGCGTCAGGCCGCGGTCGCCGTCCCCGCCGGGAGCCGGCGGTCGCGCCGACGGGTGAGGGCGCGGCGCCAGGCGGGGCTCCACCGCTCCTCGGCGACCGCGTTGAGGCCCCAGGACAGCAGGAGGACGACGACGAAGGCGACGAGTCCTGCTCCGTCGCGGCCGATCAGCGGCCAGAGCGCGCTGACGATCGCGCTGCCCACGACCAGATGGAGGATGTAGAGCGAGTAGCTGATCCGCCCGAGCCAGAGCAGCGGCGCCCATCGCAGCACGGCGGTCCGGCGCCGCATCGCGACGACCGCGACGGCCGCGCAGACGCCGAGGACGACTGCTCCGTCCGGCCCGCCGTGGAGGAGCTGGGCGTTCAGGGCCGCGATCAGAGCCGCCGGCACGGCGAGGAGCTCGAAGCGCCCCTGGCCTCGCGAGAGGAACAGCAGCATCCCGACGCAGAAGAGCGGTCCGTACTCGGCCAGCGTCAGGTTCGCCAGGACCCGGACGGCGACCGGCGCCGAGACGACGTCGACGCCTCCCGAGACGAGGTGGGCGGCGACGGAGGCGGTCGCGGCGACGCCGAGCCAGACGACCACCAGCACGCGGACCAGCCGATCCGTGAACCGGCACTTCGTGAGGACGAGCACGAGCAGCACCAGCAGGTAGAACTGCATCTCGACGGCCAGCGTCCAGAACGCGCCGTTCACGTTGGGCACCAGCAGCAGCCGCTGCACCATCGTGAAGTTGAGCAGCAGCTCCAGCGGCGTGAGGTCGGTGCCGGGGACGCGGGCGAGAGCGCCGACGACGATCGAGACGACCACCGCGATCCAATAGGCCGGGTAGAGGCGGCTGACGCGGGAGATCGCGAAGTCCGACGGCCGCCGCGCGCGGTCCGCGGACATCAGGATCACGAAGCCGCTGATGACGAAGAAGAGCTGGACGCCGAACTCGCCGAACGGGAGCGCGACGGATCCCGGCGGTGCATCCGGATGATCGAGCGAGAACGCGGTGGTGAAGTGGTAGACGACCACGCCGAGGGCGGCGAGGCCGCGCAGACCGTCGAGCTCGACGAAGCGTGACGCCACGGCTCCCCCGCTCCGGAGCCCCCGCCCCTCGCTCGAGTGTTCCAGAGCGCTCCGGTCGCCCGCGCGTCGGCCGTCCGTCGTTCCGCGCCGCGCCCGGCACCCGCCTCGACCCGCATCCCGGCGGCGGAGGCGCGGGGAGGGCGGCGCTACGCTCTCGGGATGGATGCGGAGCGCGCGGGCGAGGGGACGCCGACCCCGGCGCCGGGTGACTTCCCGTACCGGTCGCAGCTGCTCGCGAACCTGAGCGCGCTGATCCTCCTCTGGGAGTCGCCGACGCTGCAGGGCCGCATCCTCGCGGCGACCGGCGAATCGCTCGACCAGCCCGCGCACCAGACCCTCCGGCACCTCCTCGCCTGGGGGCCGATGCGCCCGACGGCCCTCTCTGAGGCGCTGGGCACCGGCGCCTCCTACATCAGCAAGATCGTCGGACGGCTGGAGCGCGACGGACTCGTGAGGCGGACGACCGACCCGACCGACCGGCGGGCCAGCCTGGTCTCTCTGACGGACGCCGGAGAGACGGCGGCCCGGGGCGTGTACGCGCTGGGCGACCGGATGATCGCCGAGGTCCTGGCCGGATGGTCGGACGACGAGGTCCGCCGGTACACCGAGCTGACCGAGCGGTTCGTCGCGGATGCGATCGCGTCGGCCTCGCGCATGACCGAGCGCGGACTCCTCCCCGCGGAGGAGCAGCGCGTCAGGCCTCGTGCAGGTGGCGGTCGAGCGTCATCCAGTTCTCCCGGCTGAGGCGGGCGGCGCCGTCGGTGTCGCCCGCGCGGAGGGACTCCACGATCGCGCGGTGCTGCTCCACGGATCCGCGGGCCGCGAGGGAGGCGAAGCGCTGGCGCTCGGCGCGGCGGATGAGCGGAGTGGCCTGCTCGAGCACGTCCTCGATCATTCCGTTGCCGCTGAGCCCGGTGAGCACCGCGTGGAACGCGTCGTCGGAGCGCAGCGCCAGCTCGACGTCGCCGTCCGCCAGCGCCCGGGCGAAATCGTCGTTCGCCGACTCCATCGCGGCGAGCGCCTCCGGAGTGACGGCCGGGCCGGCGAGGCGCGTGGCGAGCTCGTGCATGGCGGCGGCGATCTGCTGGGCGTCGCTGATGCTCTCGGCCGTGGCGGGGGTCACGATCGTCGCCCTGCCGGGCTTGGCCGAGACGAGGCCGACGCGCGCCAGCCGGAGCAGCGCCTCCCGGATCGGCGTCCGGCTGACCCCGAGCCAGGCCTCGAGCTCCTGGTCGCGGAGGCGCTCCCCCGGCTCGAACGTCCCGTCGACGATCGCGTCGCGCAGCGCGCGGTAGACGTCGTCGCGGAGGAGGGACCGGGGGGTGACGGCGGTCGTCTTCGGGATGGGCATACGGCGACGATAGCACCGCGCGATATATTGCATATGCCACTCGACCGCCGCCACCGGTGTCACTCCACCGACACCGCACCCGCTCCGCTCACCGCGAGCCGGGTGTCGAGCGGGAGCGGCTCCCACCGGTCGCCCGAGCAGAAGTCGGCGCGGTCCCGGTCCAGTCCGCTCGTCGTCACGACTTCGCCGCCGTCGAGCACGACCAGCGTCTGCACCCCCTCATCCTCGGACCGGTCGGGCCCGGACCAGGAGATCCCGGTCCGCTCCTCGACCGACTCCGGCGACTCGTAGGGGCAGACGACGAGGAAGTCAGAGCCGTCGACGCCGTCCACCTCCGCGAGGGCGAACGATCCGCCCGCCGCGGCCTCGGCGGCGTCCTCGACGGCGGGGCCGGGATCCGCCGCGCGCGCGCAGCCGACGAGCAGCAGCGCCGACGAGAGGACGACCGCGGCAGCCCGGGTCCGGCGGCCGGAGGCGGCTCCTCCGCCCGCCGGCCCCGTCACCGCGTCGCCCGCACCGCGTCGAGGATCAGCTGCGCGACCGCGTCCGGCTCCGAGACCGTCACGGCGTGCGACGCGTCGATCTCGACCGCGGTGGAGCGGGCGCGCTCGGCCATGAACCGCTGCGACTCGGCGGGGACGGCGAGGTCCTGACGGGTGATCAGGGTCCAGGACGGGATGCTCCTCCACCCGGCGGCCGTGGCCGAGTCCTCGAGCGCGGCGGCCGCGATCGGCCGCTGGGTCACGGCCATCAGAGCGGCGGTGGGTTCGTCGACGTCGGCCGCGAAGACCTCGCGGAACCGGTCCTGCTGGATGTAGAGGTCGTCGCCGGAGAACCCGCCGGACGCGAAGGGGACGGGGGTCAGGGCGGGGCCGAGCTCGCCGCCCGGGAACCTCCCGGCCAGCTCCCCGGTGCTCTCGCCCGGCTCCAGGAGGAAGCTGGCGACGTAGACGAGCGCCCGGACGTTCGCCGCGCCCTCCGCCGCCTCGCTCGCGACGGAGCCCCCGTAGGAGTGGCCGGCGACGACGACGGGTCCGTCGATCCCGTTGAGGACGCTGCGGAGGTACTCGGCGTCGGGGGCGAGCCCGCGGAGGGGGTTGGCGACCGCGAGGACGGGCAGGCCCTCGGCGAGGAGCCGGGAGGCGACTCCGTTCCAGCTGGACGACTCGGCGAACGCGCCGTGGACGAGGACGGCGGTGGGCCGGTCGCCCTCAGGGGTGAACGCGGACGTGGACATGGCTGCTCCTTCGGGATGAGGTGGTCGGACGACTGCATGCAATATATTGCATGCAGGTAGAAGAAGGCGAGAGGGTGGCGGGGAATTCCCGAGGCGGATGAACGGAGTGGTCCGGTCGCCTGGTCGGGGCCTCCCACCCTCCCGGCGAGCCGAGCGTTCAGCTCCCGTCGTCATCGACCTGCGCATGCGCGCCGACGTCGCCCAGGGCGAGACGCTCTCGACGGAGTGAATGCCTCCTGCCGGGCCGTTCCTGCGTGGAGGCGCGCGGACACGATGCCCCCACCGGCGCCGGAGAAGCCTCGCGCTCCTCGATGAGCGAGAGGACATAAGCTCGCACACGTGGCAGCCGGCGCAGTGATGTACAACTTCGCGATACAGCTGGCTGATGTGGACCGCGGTGTCTACGAGGACATCACGTTGCGGGCCGCTCGGCACCCCTCCGAGACCGACGCGTACATGATGACGCGCGTGCTCGCGTACTGCCTCGAATACGTGGAGGGGATCACCTTCAGCGAGGGGATCTCGTCGACGGCGACCGAGCCGGCGGTGCTGGTTCGCGATCTCACCGGCAAACTGACCACGTGGATCGAGGTGGGCGCGCCGGATGCCGAGCGACTGCACTTCGGGAGCAGACTGGCCGACCGCACGACGGTCTACACGCATCGCAACCCGGAGAAGGTGATCGCGGCGTGGTCCGGCAAGCGCGTCCACCAGCTCGAGCAGATCACCGTGCAGAGCTTCGACCAGGGGTTCCTGGATGCCGCGGTCGCGGTACTCGAGCGCCGCAACACGCTGACCGTGTCGGTCGTCGAGGGGCAGCTGTATCTCGAGTTCAACGGCGTGACGTCGAGCAGCGACATCCACGTGCATCAGCCGGGCTGAGCCGGCGCCGAGTGTCACGAGGTCCGTGTCCGAAAGACCGGTCGGAGGACACGATGGAGCATGACGGCAGAGCACTCGCCGCCGACGAGACCGATCCCTCACCTGTCGCGAGCGTGCACGTCAGGGCGGTGGTGACCTGGCTGGCGATCTCTCCTCTGGTCACCATCGGGATGACAGTGCCGGCCCTCGTCGCGGACGAGTGGCCTCCTGTTCTGCGGGCCTTCGTCCTGACCGCCGTCGTGGTGCCGCTCGCCGTCTACCAGGTCGTGCCGCGGCTGCTCCTCCTGCACGGCCGGATCGTCGCCTTCCGCGGACGTCGCCGAGCGGCCCGAGGCTGAGGTCGGACGCTGACGACTCCGGACGCCGAGGGGCTCGAGGCCGCTCCTCGTCGAGTGGGGTCTCGGCGAGCCGGTCACGGGCGATGGTCGCGGGGGATGCCTGCTCCTCGACGCTGCGGGTGTTGAGTCCGAGGAGTCCCTCGGGGGGTGAGTTCGGCGCTGATCGAGTCGATGATCCTTCGCTAACGCCGAGGGCCGCTTCCCTGAGGAAGCAGCGTAAGTGGCGGCGGAGTACCGGGCGCTGTGCCGCGGGTGAATGAGACGCTGCGACGACTGGCCGACCAGTGATCCCCAACGTCACGTACGGCGGGGACATGGGCGGTCTCGTGCGCTACCTCGCGGGCGAGGGGCGCGCGAACGAGCACACCGAGCAGCACTTGATCGCGGGGAACCCGGCGATCATGGCGATGCACGGTGAGAGCGTCCTCGACCAAGCCGAGGCCGCCGCGATCGCGGCAGAGTTGAACGAGTACAAGAACTTCTTCGGCGTCGAGGTGACCCGCCACGAGAAGGTGTTCGACAAGGACTCCGGCGAGTAGATCGGCAGCAAGCGCGTCGCCGCTGACGTCTGGCACTGCTCCCTCTCGCTGCGTGCGGAGGAGGGGCAGCTCACCGATGAGCAGTGGGGACGGATCGCGACCGATTTCGTGGACCGGATGGGGTCCGCCGGCGAGTCCTCCGCAAAGGCGGACTGCCGGTGGATCGCCGTGCGGCACGGGCTGTCGAAGAACGGCAACGACCACATCCACATCGCTGTCTCCGCGGTGCGCGCCGACAGGACGAAGGCGCACGTCGCGTATGACAAGGCGCTCTCGCAGACGGTCAGCCGTCGACGACGACCGGCTCACCATGCCCGTCGGCGACATCCGCGAGCCCAACCCTTCGGCGGAGCGGGCGCTCATCGCGGACTACCGCGCGGCGGTCGCCGGCGACGTCCCCGCACTCGAGCTGAGTGTTGCGGAGGAGTGGAAGCGCGTCAGCGATCCGGTCGGCTACCAGGACTACCGCGTCGAGACTGCCGTCGCCTTTGATGACCGTGGCCGCGTGCAGCCGGCGGACCCGGCGGTGGCTGAAGCCGCGCGCGCGGCTCTCGTGCAGGAGTGGCGCACCGACCAGGCCGGCGGACCTACCGTCGCCGCGGCGGACGCCGAGCGGGCACAATCCCGGCGCGACGTCACCGAGGCCCAGGTGATGATCGCGGAAGCCGACCGCCTCGACCGCGCCAACGAAGGCTCCTCTTCGGTCGCGTCGTCCGAGATCCCTATCGACTCCGCACGACGTGCCGACGCGCTCGAGCAGCAGGCCGCTCAGTACGACCGCGACGCGGATGGGGGTGGCACGCCCACGCAGAGCTCGGAGGAGCTGCGTAGCCTCGCTGAGGACGCCAGGGCCCAGGTCGCCCTCTACCGCGACGACAGCAGTACGCAGCGCAACCCGGATGACGTTCAGGCGCCAACTGGGGCGGGGCGTGCAGTCGCGGCTCGCTCCGAAGGAGAACTTGCGTACGACAGCGCCGAGCGCCGCGCGCACACGGCAGCGACGATGCAGGCTCAGAACGTCCCGGAGGAGCAGGTGAATGCGCGGATGACCGTCGACGCATCCTTCGCCACTCCCGCCCGCGGTGTGGAGTCCACGAAGCGCGCGCGCGTCCCCTCGACCCGTGGTAGCCGCGGCCAGGGGGCTCAGATCGAGCGGTACAAGCCCGGCCGCTGACGCCTTCCTCGGCAGCAGGATCATCCCGCCGGCCATGCGAAGAGCTACCTACGTATCTAGCTACCTATCTCACTGATCGAGCTGCCTCTGAGGAACCGAGCCAAGTGCTGCGTCGCAGTCTGGTGTCTTAGGAGATCGAGCTCGAGATGGCTGTAATCAGGCAGGCGGGCGTCGCGATGATGAGGGCGGCGAATCCGAATGTCGCTTTTTTGCAGGCGGCGAATTTTCGATCTGCTGTTTTCGCGAGGTCGTGCGTCTGTCGCCAAGCGTCTTCGTCGCGGAAGGTGGTGCGGGCGTGATGCTGCAGGTCATCCAGGGGAAGTCGAGCCATTGCTGGCCAAGCGAAGCGGTTCGGCTCGAGCGTTCCCGTAGTCCTGCTCGGCGTGATTGCGCGGACGATCCAGATGACCGTCCAGAGCAGAGCGGCGATCGACACTGTCGCAAGAACTGCGATGGCGATGCCGGTGGGTGTGTAGTCGATCTGCTTGAGCACCGTCTTCGCGTTCGCCACGGACATCGCGAGCACCGCGGCGACGCCGGCGCTGAGGATGGTCGCCTTTGTGTCGGCGAAGCGCACCCAGTTCGAGACGTGCTCCATCGCCTCAAGCGCGCCCTCCGGCTGGTCGCTGGGTGAAGGGCTGCTCTTAGGCTTCATCCAGCTCATGGCGCACTCCTTCGGCAGGCCAGCGGCGGGACATGCGCCATTCGGTGTAGGCGGCGAGCCAGTGTGCGGCCCAGGCGGTTGCGGTTGCTGCAGTGTGTACGGCGGGATTCCAGTCGCTCTGATCGGCGACGCAGAGGTTGCCGCTGTCGTAGAGGTGAGGAGATCGCACCCAGCGACCTGAGGAGTACGCGCCGAGCTGCGGGCCGAACACTCGGATGCTGGGGAGCCCCTCGTCGCGGCGGAGGAAGATTCCGACCTTGAAGCGGCCGCGGCCGGTGTTGATCACGCCGAACCACGTCGGCGGTCGCGTTCCGTTTGCGGGAGAGAACTTGAAGCCCGGGAACGCGGTCCCCATCGACTCGCGGTGACGCAGAAGAGCGTCCTCGTCGTCCCACCAGGCTGCTGTCGTGGTTGCCAGGAGAGGGTCTCGTCCGCCGTGGAAGGTGTGTGATGCGATGGGGGTGACCGAGCCATATGTGGAATGGCTCGCGCCGGTGGCAGCGTGAGTGATGCCGTCGGTGACGATCCGACCGTCGACTGTCACGTAGCGGGGTACCTCGATGCCGAGGTGACGGAGCAGGGACGGAATGGTCATGAGGTCCTCCTCTAGGAGATGGCGATGGAAGCCGTGGGTCGGCCGTGCAGCTGGTCGAGCGCCGACTGAAGGTGGGGGAGCGAGCGGCGCCAGCGGTAGTCGTAGAAGTGGTAGTACCGGGGCTCGTAATCCCGCTGGTACTTCTTCGGAGACTCGGCGTGCTCGGTGTAGTTGTCCTCGTCCGGCAGGAGACCTGCGAGGTTCTCGCCGATGACGATTTCCCACGATTTCGCCTGCTTCTCGCACTTCGCAGCGAAGTTCGCCGCGAAGCCGAGCGGGTTGACCTCGCTGTGCTCGTCGCTGCCGCTACGGATGAAAGTGATCGTGCCGTGGTCGAGACCGGCACGCGCCTGGACAGGGCGGATCCCGCGCTGCTTGAGCAGCGGATTGACTTCCGTGTTGACGGCGTTGAGCGCGAAGGCGCAGGCAGCTAGTGCCATTGCGGCGTCAACCTCGCTCGTTCCGGGTCCGAATCCGGCGAAGAGACCGTCTCCACGCAGTCCGAGGGGGAACCCGCCGAACGCGATGACGGTCTCGATGAACCCTGACAGCACGGCGTGGGCAAGATCTGCGACCTCGGCGGGGTCGTCCCAGAAGCTGCGGCCAGTGAAGTCCGTGAGGTCCAGGAAGGCGACGGTCATCGCTGCCGTCGTCCGTCCACCGACCGGGAGGTCTTCGAAGCGGGGGTGAGCGAGAGAGCGCTCCTGAGCTTTCGAGAGCAGCACCGATCCGTCGCGGCGGGCCGCGAAGTCCCGCATCACTGTCTGGCCGAACTGCTGCGGCGTGAACGTCGACATGGTGCTCTCCGATCGCTTGTCTCTTGGACCGTACTCGTCTAGTATGTATCACGCAAGGGGTGATGACCTGATTACAGTTTAGCAGCCTCTCAAACGTGCGTTACCCTCAGCTAGGCATCAGCCCGTAGGTGATGAGGTGGGTGGGGGTTGCGCGTTGACATCAGAGACGACGTCCTCCGTCGTCTCGCGGAAGACCGAAGCTTCATGCCCAAGGGCTGGAATCAGGACGTCATCCGCTCCTTCCGCAAGAAACTGCAGCTGCTCGAAGCGGCGAAGGACGAACGGGAGGTGCGCGCTTGGAAGTCGTTGCATCTCGAAAAACTGCTGGGAGACCGAGCGGGGTCATCGTCGATCCGGCTCAACGACCAGTACCGCCTGATCCTCCGCTTCGAGACCGATGACGACGGCCGCTTCGTCGTTGTCCTCGAAATCGATGACTATCACTGAAAGGAGCCGCACCATGGCAACCGTCCGCGCTGAAGTGTTCCCAGCGGGGGAGTTCCTTGCCGACGAGCTTGAAGAGCGCGGCTGGACCCAAGCCGAATTCGCCGAGATTCTCGGCCGCCCTCCTCAGTTCGTGTCGGAGATCATCGCTGGCAAGAAGGAGATCACCCGCGAATCTGCAGCGCAGCTCGGCGCCGCCCTCGGAACCTCGCCCGAGACGTGGCTGAAGCTGCAGGACCAGTACTTCCTCTGGCGTCAGGAGCAGGACGAGCGCACTCAGGCGGCACTAGGTGAGGTTCGGGTGCGTGCTCGCTTGAAGGAGCTTGCTCCGATCTCGATTCTCGTCAAGCGAGGATTTATCACGTCAAGCCGGCTCGAGGAGCAAGCCGAGCAACTCGCGCAGCTCTACGGAATGCCCTCCATTGAAGGCGAGCCCGACCTCCAGATCGCCGCCCGCCGAACAAATGAAAACGAACAGTTGAGCGCTACGCAGCGGGCCTGGGTCGCATGTGTTCGTGCGGTGGCGAGGCGGAAGGCGGTCGCCGAGTACTCTCAGGAGGCGCTCAGGTCTCTGGCCGTGCGTCTATCCCGGGCCGTGCGAGACGAAGCAGATTTCGGGACACTCCCTGAGCTTTTCGCTGAGTGCGGCGTGGCGCTCGTTTATGTGGAAGCGTTCCCCTCAAGCAAGCTCGACGGCTGCTCCTTCATGCTGGAGGAGACCCCCATCATCGGTATCTCAGGCCGGGGAAAGCGCCTCGACAAGGTGCTTTTCACGTTGCTCCACGAGGTCGCTCACATAGTGCTCGGTCATCTGGAAGGAGGCGGCGTGATCGTCGACGAACCTGACGACCACCACACGCTAGGTGTAGAAGATGATGCTGACAAGCTCGCAGGCGGATGGATGTTCCCCGGAACCTTCCCGGCGGCGCCCGCACGAGTCGGAGCTGACTGGGTTGCGCAAGTAGCCAACACGATGGGTGTCCACCAGATTTTGGTCGTCGGCAGACTTCAAAATGACCATGTGTTGAACTGGCGGACCGCGCTCGTGAAGGGCGCTCCAACGGTCGACGCGCAGCTAGCGCTGTGGTCCTAGCCGAACAGCTTCAAGCTCACGCTCCGAACCCCTCTCCACGATATCGATAATTGATATTATGTCAGTTTAGGGAGAATCGCTGTGAATACCGCGCCTCGGGCGGGACGCGTGGTCGGTGTCGAGACGGTGATGGTCCCGCCAGCCTGAGTCAGGATCGCTCGGGTGATAGCGAGGCCGAGACCGGTGCCGCCGTCGTCGCGGGTTCGGGCTTCGTCGAGCCGAACGAAGGGCTCGAAGATCCGCTCGCGGTCCTGCTCGGCGACCGCGGGGCCGTCGTTCTGCACTTCCAGCCGCACGAACGAGCCCTCCTCGCTCGGCACACGGTCAAGCCGGACCACGACGAGCGAGCGGGCGTGGCGGAGTCCGTTGTCGAGCAGGTTCTCGACGACCCGTTCGAGCTGCGGTCCGCGGAGGCCGACCACTAGCGGAGTCGTGGGCAGCTCGGCGGCGAGGCGCACCCGCTTCGGCACCCGCGCTCGCCGGCGGTCGAGCGCCTCGGACACGACCTCGACGGCGTCGACCCGATCCTCAGACCCGGCGCCACCCGCGGAGCTCACCGTCAGGTCGAGGAGATCGTCGGCGAGCACGCGCAGCCGCTGCGCCTCCGTCTCCACGTGCCGGAGGACCTCGTCCGGTGACAGCGAGCCGGGATGGGCGCGGGCGACCTCCAGCGCGGCGAGGAGGGAGGAGAGGGGGGTGCGCAGCTCGTGCGCGGCGTCGGCGATGAAGCGGGCCTGGCGCGCAGACGCCTCGTCGATCCGCTCGAGCATCCCGTTCAGAGTGCGGGCGAGGGCTCGGAGCTCGTCGTCGACGGCCGGCTCGTCGATCCGGGCACCCGCCGGGGCGCCCGACACCGCGTCGGCCGCGCGCCGCATCCGCTCGACCGGGCGGAGGGCGCGACGGACGGCGACCGCGGCCGTGCCCGCGACGAGGACGACGACGAGCAGGACCGAGCCCCAGAGGAACGGATCGAGGACGGCGACGGTCGCGTCCGCGGCGTCGGTGGTGGCCATGACGTACACGCGGTAGGGCGTGTCGTCGGAGCTGCCGTCGAGCCCGTCGGAGGGCCCCATGAAGGTGCCGCTGATGGCGGTGAGGGTGCGGCCGGCGAGCGGTCCCGCCGTGATGACGACCGGCCAGCGTCCTCCGACGAAGCGCTCCGTTGAGGGCGGAGGGATGGGGAGCGAGGGGGCGTCGCCCGGCCAGGAGAACTCGCCGGAAGCGGCGACGACCGCTCCGTCTCCCCGGACGAGGACGTAGGGCAGCGCTCCGTACCCGCCGGAGACGGGCTCGCCCGCCTGCACGGCATCGGCGATCTGGTCGGCCTGCGAGCCGGCGAGACGCTCCGTCGCCTCCATCCGGCTCGAGTAGAGGGCTCCCCGCATCAGCAGTGCGGCGACGACCAGCAGCGCCAGCGTCAGCGCGCCGGCCCACAGGGCGATCCGCCCGGCGATCCCGCCGCGAGCGAGGAGGGCGCGCCGCCGCCGGGTCATCGGCGGTCATCCACGAGCCGGTAGCCCGCTCCGCGCACTGTGACTAGCGACCGGCGGTCGAAGGGGCCGTCGATTTTTCGGCGCAGCGCGCTGATGCGGGCCTCCACGAGATTCACGTCGTCCTGCTCGCCCTCCCAGGCTTCGAGGAGCAGCGTCTGCTTGCCGACCACTGCTCCGTCCGCTCGCGCGAGGATCTCGAGCAGCGACCACTCGCGCGCGCTCAGCTCGATCGCCGTCTCGCCGCGGTGGACCCGCCGCCGTGCGCTGTCGAGCCGCAGGTCGCCGACGGTCACCAAGGGGTCCACGAGCGCGGCGGGCCGTCGGAGCAGGCTGCGCAGGCGAGCGACGAGCACGGCGTAGGCGAACGGCTTGCGGAGGTAGTCGTCCGCGCCCGCTTCCAGCGCCTCCACCTCGTCGAGTCGGCCGTTCTTGGCGGTGAGGACGATGATCGGCGTCTGGATCCCCTCCGCCCGCAGCCGGGTGCTGACGGCGAATCCGCTCATCACCGGCAGCATCAGGTCGAGCACGATCGCCGCGTAGGCCCCGGTCGCTGCGAGCAGGTAGCCGGCCCTTCCGTCGTGCGCGACGTCGACCACGAAGCCCTCGGCGGTGAGTCCCGCGGCGAGGATCCCCGCGAAGCTCCGTTCGTCGTCGACGAGGAGGATGCGCATGGGGCGAGTGTTCCACAGCGGCCGGACCGCGCTCCTGACGGGGACGTCAGCCGTCGTCAGGGGCGCGTCAGCGGCTCCCGCGCACGCTGACGTGATGACCTCAGCAGCCACGACCCCGGGCGCCGTTGCCTCCGCTCAGGCAGGGAGGGCCCTGCGCGCGCCCCGGCCCGCCCGGGCCGTCCTCGTCTTGGCGTGGGCCGCGGCGCTCGCCCTCGCGCTCCTCTACGCGGCCCTCTCCTTCCGTCGGCACGCTCGCTTTGAGACCACCGGCTACGACCTCGGGATCTTCGAGCAGGGAGTGCGGGCGTACGCGGACGGCAGGCTGCCGACGTCGCTGCTGAAAGGCGTCGACTACCCCCTCCTGGGCGATCACTTCTCCCCGATCATCGCGCTCCTGGGCCCGGTCTACGCTCTCGTTCCCGGGCCCGGCACTCTGCTCGCCGCCCAGGCCGTGATGCTCGCCGTCGGCGTCGTCCCGCTGATGCTCTGGGCGGGTCGCGCCCTCGGCGCCGTGGCGGCCGTGATCGTGGGAGCCGCCTACGGCCTGGCAGGCGGTCTCGCCCACGCCGTCGCTTTCGACTTCCACGAGATCGCCTTCGCGGTCCCGCTGCTGGCGTTCTCGCTCTCGGCCCTCGGACGGCGGCGGCTGCTCGCCGCCGCGCTGTGGGCGGGTCCGCTGGTGCTGGTGAAGGAGGACCTCGGGCTGACGGTCGGTGCGGTGGGCGGGGTGATCCTCCTGCTCGGTCGCGGAGCGGCGCGGGACAGGCTCCTCGGACTCTTGACGGCCGCCTTCGGGGTCGCCGCGACGCTGCTGGAGACCGGCGTGCTCATCCCGGCGGCCAATCCCTTGGGCGCGAACGCTTACACGGGGCAGGTGACCCTGCCGACGGCGCTTCAGCAGTTGTCCGGGCTCCTGACGAACGAGCTGAAGATCTCGACGCTCGTGGTGCTCCTGCTCCCGACCGCGTTCCTCGCGGTGCGGTCGCCGCTCGCCCTCGTCGCCGTCCCGACCCTGGCGTGGCGCTTGCTCTCGGACAACCCGAACTACTGGGGCACGGCGTTCCACTACGACGCCGTGCTCGTGCCGATCGTCACCGCGGCCCTCGTCGACGTCCTCGCGCGCACCTCGGCGACGACGTCCGCTCAGCGCACGCGGCGCCGTCTGCTCCTCGTCGCGAGCGCGCTCGCCACCGCGGCTCTCCTCGTGCACTCCCCGCTGATGCGGCTCGTGTCGCCGGACCTCTGGCGGGAGCCAGTGCACGCCCTCGCAGCGGAGGCGGTGCTCGACCGGATCCCGTCGGGAGCGCGTGTCGCCGCGTCCAACTCGCTTGCTCCGCACCTGACCGCACGCGCGGACGTCTCCCTCCTCGGGATCCTGCCGGTGGATGCTGTCGCGCCCGAGTACGTCGTCGCCGATACGTCCCTGGCGTCGCAGTGGCCGGTCGGTGGGGACAGCCTGCGGGAGCTGCTCGCCGAGGCTGCGGGCTCGGGTTACCGAGTGGTGGCGGAGGATGACGGGATCACGTTGCTCCGCAGGGACGACCTCGAGCGCTCGGATGTCTCCGACGGCGGTAGGTGATACGACCCGGCTTCCCCTCCGGCCGCCGACTATCGCTGCTCGACGAATGTCGGGAAAGGTGTCGACTCCCGTTCCTGCCGGCGCGCCGGAGCCCGGTCGTAGTCTCGCGGCGTGCTGATCTGTGTCCGACGGATCACGAGCCGCGAGGAGTTCCGTCATGTCTGACAACCCCACCATCGTCCTGGTCCACGGTGCCTTCGCCGACGCCGCCAGCTGGGCGCCTGTGACCCGCCGCCTTCTCGAGGAGGGCTACGACGTCCGGGTCCCGCCCGTGTTCAACCGGAGCCTGATCGGCGACTCCGCCTACATCAAGTCGTTCGTGGAGCAGATTGACGGACCGGTCATCCTGGCCGGGCACTCGTACGGCGGCGCTGTGATCACGGTCGCGGGAGTCGCCGAGAACGTCGTCGGCCTCGTCTTCGTCTCGGCGTACGCACTCGAGGAAGGCGAGAGCCTGGGTGCGCTGCAGGGCGGCTTCCCGGACTCCGACCTCGCGGCGAACCTCGTCTACGCCCCGTATCCGATCGAGGGCGCCGACCCCGGAACGGACGTGTCGGTGAAGATCGACGCCTTCCCCGCCGTCTTCGCCGCAGGTGTGCCGGAGGACGAGGCGCGCGTGCTCGCCGTCTCGCAGCGGCCCCTATCCGCTGTCGCGTTCGGGGAGAACGCACCCGTGGCCGCGTGGAAGACGAAGCCCTCCTTCGGCATCGTGTCCAGCGCCGACCACACCATCAACCCCGACGTCGAGCGCTTCGGCTACAAGCGCGCCGGAGCCCGCACCGTCATCGAGATCGACGCGCCGCACCTGGTCATGCAGACCCACCCGGCCGAGGTCGCCGCGTTCATCATCGAGTCGATCGACGCCCTGGCCCCCGCATGAGCTTCGACCCGCTCGCCTTCGCGATCGTCGAGCCGCGCACCTTCGAGCAGCTGCAGATCGGTGAGATTTTCCGGGCCCCGAGCCGGACGCTGACGGAGGCTCACGCGTCCGCGTTCCAGGCCGTCTCCGCCGACAACCACCCCGTGCACTACGACGAAGTGTGGGCGAGAGCCCACGGGCATAGTGCTCCGGTGGTCCACGGTCTGCAGGTGCTCGCCTTCACGGCTCCGGGAGCGACCCTGTTCCCCCACGTGATCGGTGAGGTGTTCATCTCCTTCACCGGCCTGTCGGCGCAGTTCCTCGGAGAGGTGCACGCCGGCGACACGCTGTACTCGCAGCTCGAGATCACCGCACTGACCCCCGAGGGCCCGAACGGTGTCGTCACGGCGAAGGTCACGGTGCGCAATCAGCGCTCCGAGATCGTCCTCGCCGGGGAGCACACGTACCTGCTCCAGCGTTCGGCCGAGTAGGTCCTGGCATGACGTCGCCGCAGCTCACCCGCCGTTCCCCGACCCGTCCGGGGCGGTTCTCGTGAGCGCGGCGACGTCTGCGGTCGCCCAACCGGGCGCCTTCGCGCCGCTGCGCATCCGGATCTTCCGCTGGCTTTGGATCGTGTCGACGATCAGCAGCATCGGCAGCTGGATGCAGACCGTCGGAGCGCAGTGGTTCCTCGTCGAGAACAATGCCTCCCCGGCGGTGATCGCCCTGGTCCAGACCGCCGCCGCCGCGCCGGCGCTGCTTCTCGGCATCCCCGCCGGTGTGCTCGGCGAGTTCCTGAACCGACGCCACCTCCTGATCGGGGTCCAGGCGTTCCAGACCCTCGCCGGACTCGCGCTTGTCGTCCTGTCCGTCGCCGACCTCCTCAACCCTGTCCTGCTGCTGACCCTGACCTTCCTGATCGGCGCAGCCTCCACCGTCTGGTTGCCGGCCTACCAGGCGCTGATTCCTGAGCTGGTTCCGCGCCCGCTGATCCCGAACGCCGCCGCGCTCTCCTCCATCGGAGTGAACGTGGCGCGCGCCATCGGCCCAGCACTCGCCGGGCTCGTCATCGCGCAGGCCGGGATCCCGTTCGTCTTCGCGGCGAACCTGCTCACGTT
This sequence comes from Rathayibacter sp. AY1F3, assembly GCF_002931975.1. Classification (NCBI taxonomy): domain Bacteria; kingdom Bacillati; phylum Actinomycetota; class Actinomycetes; order Micrococcales; family Microbacteriaceae; genus Rathayibacter; species Rathayibacter sp. AY1F3. The sequence goes on from NZ_PSVF01000002.1 coordinate 95,238, forward strand.
CGCCCTGTTCCTCCTCGTCCTGATCGGCTGGCGCGGCTACACGCCGGCCGCCCCTCAGCGAGAGCCGTTCGTTTCCGCGACCCGGGCCGGGCTCCGCTATGTGTTGCACGCCGGCGTTGTCCGACGGATGTACCTGCAGCTGGGCCTGTTCATGATCCCCGCCAACGCGCTCTGGGCTCTTCTACCGGTCTTCGCCAGCGCCCACCTCGGACTCGATTCCAGCGGCTACGGCATCTTGCTCGCCGCCCTCGGGATCGGATCTGTCAGCGGTGCATTCCTGATCCCGCGCCTGCGCAGTCGATGGGGAACCAACGCCACGGTGATGATCTCCACCGTCGTCTACGGAGCGGGACTCGCCGGCGCCGCGTTCTCGACGGAGCTCGTCGTCACGCTGCCGATCCTTCTCATCGTCGGTGCTGCCTGGATCGGAGTGATCGCCACTCTGAACGGGACCGTGCAGGCGTTCCTGCCCGCGTGGGTGCGTTCGCGGGGACTCTCGATCTACCAGCTCGTGCTCTTCGGCGGAACAGCACTCGGAGCCGCGCTCACGGGCGCTCTGGGGACCGCCTTCGGCACGACGCAGACCCTCGTCGGCGCAGGAATCGTCATCATCGCCGTCGGCGGATCGCTTCTGATCGCTCCGCTGCTGTCTACAGCGGACAAGGATCGGCGCGTCCTCTCGCTCCCGCTGACGGATGTTCCACCCGTCGTCACACCTTCACAGCCTGACGACGCAGCGTCCGGCCCGGATGACGACGACCGCTCCACCCTCGTGATGGTCCGCTACGAGGTGCCCGGCGAAGCCCGCAGTGCGTTCCTCGCCGTGGCACGCGATCTCGAGCGCAGCCGGCGACGGACAGGTGCTCGCAGCTGGCAGCTGTACACGGAGCGCGAGAACGCAAGCGTCCTGATCGAGGTCTTCGGCGTGGGCTCGTGGCGAGAGCACCTGCAGCAACATGACTCCCGCACCACCGGGTACGACCAGCAGATCATCGAGTCCGCTCGAGCGCTCGCGACGGGCGTGCCGGTCACCGAGCATTTCCTGGCCGCGGGCCGGATGTAGATACGGCGCTCACCACCTGGCGAGAGCCGACGTCAGCCGGCCTCCTGCTCGATAGCGGCAAGAGTGGCCTGGTTCGCCCGGATCATGTAGTGCTGGATCGCCTGCTGCTGCTCGTCCCAGGTTCGTCGGACGATCTTCTGAGGGCGAGTGGAAATCGAGTCGGAGTCGGCATGGAGCTTTTTCCGCAGGAAATCGATGGCGTCGGCAGCGAATGTTCCGGGCGGCGCGAGCCACACCAGCATCAACAGGCCGCCGGGCACGGCGAGGGTCTGCCACGGGAACTCGCCGAACCCGAACCCGTCGACGAACACCGGGGCTGTTCCGTCCGAGAACGGGAACGCCTCGTGTTGCGCCCACATCCTCCGGAAGTCCGTATCGCGTACCGAGAGGTCTCCAACGATCTCCTGAAGCCGAGGATCATGCGGGTTGGCGTGGTAGCGCAGAGCCGCTACGCAGGTCCTCGCGACGTTCTGCCAGCTGGCCAGTCCCCGACCCTCAGCCGGCGCTAGGAAGGTCGACTGGACGGTGTTGTAGCCCGGCACTCCGACTGACGGGATCAATGCCTCGGCCAAAGCGTTCGAGATGAGCACGTCCTGATTAGGATCTACGACGTAGACCGGCAGATCGGACCACTGCTCGACGAGGTGTCTGACCAGGTCGGAGACGGGCGGTGCCGACCGCACTGCGGTGTGTGGCGGAGCGGGGAGGGCGAGGCGGTAGAAGTAGGCCGCCGCATCGTCCTTCAACGAGAGGGCGCGGGTCAGTCCGGCGAGTACCTGCTCCGACATTTGATAGGCCCGACCCTGTTCCAGACGGACGTAGTAGTCGAGACTGATCCCGGCCAGGTCGGCGACCTCTGCCCGACGCAGGCCGTGCACCCGTCGGTTCGGGTCGGGCGGATATCCGACGTCTTCAGGCCGGAGCTGAGCCCGGCGAGCCCGGAGGAACTCAGCCAGCTGACGTGCATCCGAGGACATACAGACCTTCGGTCGGGGGTGGCCCGGCGACGATCATCGCCGAGGGCACTCAGCATGACGTCGCTACTGTCGCGCGACATCCCCTGCACCCGGAGCCGATGTCATCTGTTTTCGCGTTCTCCTTGCACCCGCTCGATGAGTGCGCGCCGGCTGGAGATGCCCCACTTGTCGTAGATGCGTCGGACATGCGTGATGACGGTGTTCTGTGTCACCGAGAGGTCCAAGGCGATCTGTTTGGTGGTGACCCCCTGCGCCAGGCGCTCCGCTACCTGTCGCTCGCGAGCGCTCAGCATGCCGTGGTGATCGGCGGCGGCCTTTGGGCGTCGACGGATGCCGACGGCGCGCAGTCGCTTCAGCACGCGGTCAGCGTCACGGTTCGCTCCGTGCGCCTCGTACAGGTCCGCGGCCTCCTGCCACGGCTCCTCGGATGCGCGTTGTGGCTCGTCAGTGTCCAGGCGTGCACGACCGAGGTCTTCGAGAGCGCTGGCGAGAAGGAGCGGCCGCTCGCCCTGCCGCAAGAGAGCGACACTGCGCTCGAGCTCGGTCACCGATCCGGTGGCGATGCCGCGCACCTGGCTGTCGATGGCGTTGGCGAGCGTGTTCCCCGGGTTCATCAGAGCCCGTTCGTTCGTCACTGCTGAGAGACGCTGCAGCCGCTTCGTTGCACCGCTGCGGTGCCACATCCGAGCGAGCATGGCATCGTCCCCGAAGTCGGCAGGTGTCGTCATCGAGGGGGTCGGTGCCGCCAATGTCTCGTACGCGCCCTCTGTAGTGCGCAGCACGGCTTCGCTATCGCCGTCCGCGTCGGCAGTGAGTGCGAGCAGCCAGGATCCGGCGAGGCGCAGTGACGGGTCCGCGGCCATCTGCTGCACGTCGGCGCGTTGCGCAGCGCAGGCCGCGAAATCACCCTCGACGAGTGCGATCCGATAGAGCACGACGCCGGCGGTGGCGCGGGCGAAATCGCCCAAGCCCAATTCTTCCGACATCGCGATCACGTTCTCCGCGTGCAGCTTCGCTTCGGCCAACTCCCCCAGGTCGAACAGGATCCGGCACCGCACCATGGTCCAGAATGCGAGCGCCACGGCATTGCGCGTGCGTCGCATCTCGTCACTGGAAACCTCGGCCTGGCGGAGAGCTTCGCGGTTCTCACCGACCGAGTTCGCGAGAAACGCCGGCCACAAGATTTCGGGAAGCCACTGCGCGGCGATGAAGCCCGGCAGGTTCATCATGCGAGCCGTCGCTGTCTCGATGAGATCCGCGGCGAGGTCGAACCGGTTCTCGTAGAAGCGCAGGACGGATTCGGTGGCGTCCACCGTCGAGAGTGCGGCGGCCTCCCCCGCCGCCTCAGCAGCCGCGCGCGCCTCGATGAGGGTGGACTCCAAGCGCGTGTGGTCGCCGAGATTCGCCAGATTGAGCGCCTTCACGGCGAGAAGCTGAGCGCGGGTGTTGATGGAGACGCCATCGACGAGCAGGGCGGCGGTGGTGGTTCGGACCGCGCTGCTGAACGACGACTCGGTCTGCAGTCGGGCGACGGCGAGCTGCAGACGCGCCGAAGCTTCGAGTGGCAATACACGGCTGACTCGCTCGGAGAACTGCATCGCTACGTCCGGAGAGCCCCCGACCCAGAGGACGGGGACCAGCTCGGACAGCAGTTCGTTCTGCTTATTGGTCGTCGCGAGTTCGAGTGCCCGACGGGCGAGACCGGCGGCACCGATCGCGTCGCTGGCTGCCAGCTCGAGGGCCGCGTCGTGTAGGAGCGCCACCGCTGCAGCATCCCCTCGGTTTGCAGAATCTGCGACGGAAGAAGCGACAGTTAGAAGAGGCTCGCCCGAGCGCAGACGGATGTCCGCGGCGCGCCGACGCAGATGCGCACGGATGGAAGGACTGAGCATTGCCTCCGCGGTCTCCCGGATCGCATCGTGCCGGAAGTGCAGCGGAGAGCCGTCGACGAGGATGTCGGCCGTGATGGCCTGCTCGACGTCGCGGATGAGATTCGATGTGGTCTCTTCGAGCAGCTCGGCCAGGTCGGTCAGGGTGAAGGTGCGTCCCAGCGTCGCCGCGACCTGAACCGTTCGGGATGTGGAGTCCGGGAGATGCGCGATGCGCTCGCGAATCGACGATCCGAACATCATCGGCAGGGTCGCCTGATCCGCACGAGCAGTGGCGACGTCGCCGTCAAGCCTGACGAGGTCCTCTTCGAGCAGCCCGTGCGCGAACTCCGCGATGAGCAGGGGAAGGCTCTCGGCCCGGCTGAGCATCGTTTCCAGGTGATGGTCGGGTCTCGCTCCAAGGATGTCGGCGGCCATTTCCATCGCAGCAGCGATATGCAATGGTTCGACTGTCACCGTCGTTCCTGCTGTGAGTAGTTGATTCATGGTCGCGCGAACCCCAGGTCCGTGCTCTCCCCCGCGAACCGCGAACGCCCACAGGATCGGAAGGTCGCTGAGGGTCGCGATGAGGGACCGGAGGATCGCGAGGGACGCCGAGTCCACCCACTGCAAGTCGTCGACGACGACCAGGACGCAGTTCTCGGCGGCAGCGGATTCCAGGCCGTTACGGAAAGCCTGAGTGAGCCAGTACCGGCTGTCGAGGTTGCCCGTCAAAGCCTCTACGTCGGCCGTGCGCAGAATCGGTGGACGAGCGGCGAGAGCCGCTTCCACGAGAGCAGCTGTGGGCAGTAAGTGCGACTCCGGCTCCGGGGCGGCGACGACGGCGCGCCACCCGAGCCGCTCGCTCTTGGTGATGACCTCTCCGAGAAGACGGGTCTTCCCGGCCCCTGGGGCGCCGACGAAAAGCAAAGCGCGGCTCTCGCCCGACGCGACATCCCGGATCGCCTGGTCAACGATTCCTGTCTCCCAGCCGCGGCCTCGCAGGGGAAGCCGGAAGTTGCTGCTGGCGCTTCCAACGAGGACATCGCGCGCACTCGAGCGCTTGTCAGATGAGGCGTCCGGTGTACTCATTCGTCCATTCAACACTGCTGATCAGACCCCCTCATGCGGCACGGAGCGGAGAGGGTGTTCACCTAACACGAGCCGGACGCCAGGCGCGCGAGGGCAGCCTCAGACCCCGGATCTGCGCCCTGGCCGATGATGAGGAGATCATCGGCATCGTCGGGAACGGTGAAGATTTGGTAGCGCAACTCGACTTTTCCCACGGCCTCGTGGCGAAGAGTCTGAGTCCCGTTCTGCTCCATCTCAGTGGAGGCGGCCGCCCACTCCGTTGCGAAGTGCGGGCTCAACGACGCCAACTCCCCGACCAGAGCGCGGAACGCGTCATCCGGGCCGTGCACGTCGAGGGAGTAGCGCAGGATGGCGGCCACCCGCGCTCTCACGCCTCGCGCGTGCACGAGCTCAGGTGCATCAGCGGCATCAATGAAGGCGCGTCGCGCGAGGTTGGCGCCTCGCGCGAACGTCGGTGTGAGCGCTCGCAAGGCGGCGCTGGAAGCGATGACGGTGAGATGCCGATCGACCAGCACCGCCGGCGTTGCACCCATTGCCTCCACGAAGGAGTAGAGGAACGGCCTCGGATCCACCGTGTCGGCAGCTGGGAATCTCGGTTCGGCATCGAGGTTCATGAGTGCTGGCCCTCTCGTCGTTGATTGCGGTCGTCGCGTCGAAATTTCATCGAAGACGATCTCGCCTGAGAATGCACACAACATTGGTCGAGCGTGTCTGACAGCTCCGGGCGCGCCTAGAGGAGTGGGACTGAGGGTCCTACCCGGGATCGCGGGCACAGCCCTACCGTCGCCTCACCATGACGATTCACGATGTAGCTGACCAGCTCGCCGAGACGATCAGACGCCCCGCGGTAATCGATGACCTCCGCTACCAGCCCCTCGTCTCCTCCCGACCACTCGGGCTGCTGCGTGAAGAGACGATGTCGGCTCTCCTGCACCCGCAACCTGGTGAGCGGCGACGAGCCTTCGCCGACGCGGTCGCCAAGCGCTGGATCCTCCGCGGCACCCAGACCGCGGTCTGGGCCGTGACCCTCGACGCCGATATCTCGGACTTGGAGCAAGTCGCCATGGGGCGCCGCCTCGGTGGCAGTCGAGCGACCTCGATGGACTTCCTCCAAGCACGCGACGGACTTCTTCTCTTCCTCGGGTCCCGGGCTCATGCCCATAGCGATGACGGCGCCATCCGCCAGGATGCGCAGCAACGCGGCCTGCAGATCCAGTCGATCGGCACCGCTCAGGTCAACAGTCGAGACGACGACCTTCTCCCTGCGGTGGAACGCGCGATGACCGCTGCACGCATCACGGCCATCGTCCCTCAGCTCCCCAACACTGCTGACATCACTCAGCTCGGCCCGTGGGCGATGCTGTCGATGATCTCCTGCGACCGCTCCTACCTCGAGATCTTCTCCCCCGCGGCTCACGCCCTCAGCGGTCCGGATGATGAGGAACGCCGCAGAACCGTCGAGGTCTATCTCGATTCCGGCTGCCACCCGAGCGTCGCCAGCAGGATTCTGCACATCCACCGCACCACGCTCTACTACCGCATCGAGCGCATGCCGGACGTGGTGCGCGAAGCGCTCGATGACGGAGTCGCTCGCAGTGCTCTGCACCTGTGCCTCAAACTCATCCGTCTCTGGGACAGCGCCGGACGATAGCGATCCTGCACACGGCGTCAGCAACGCGACATTTGTCGGGCGAGGTTGCGACGCGAGGCCAATGCCCTCAGGGAGGAACCCACTTACCGTCCTGGGTGACCCGATGAAGACCGTCTCACCGCCATCTTCCGAATCGTCTGAAAGGCTTCCCATGTCGATCATCAACTCGAAGAACCATGTCCTTGAACTCGGGGATCACCGATGAGCGCGCAGAGTCCGACCGGCGCCGGAACCGACACCGGGCAGGGCCACCACATCACGGATCTGCCTGTCGGCCTGAGCGCCGAAGGAACCCGCACTGAGTTCGACAGCATGGGCTCCGTCGACGTCCCCGCGAACCGGTATTGGGGAGCTCAGACTCAGCGCTCCCTGCGGCACTTCTCGATCGGCAACGACAAGATGCCGAAGGAGGTGTACCACGCTTACGGCTACGTGAAGAAGGCCGCCGCCCTGGTCAACGAGAAGGCGGGCCGGCTGCCGGCATGGAAGGCCGCCGCGATCGTCCGAGCAGCGGACGAAGCGATCTCCGGCGAGCTGGACGAGCACTTCCCGCTCTACGTCTGGCAGACCGGCTCGGGCACCCAGAGCAACATGAACGTCAACGAGGTGCTCTCCAACCGTGCGATCCAACTGCTCGGCGGAGAAATCGGCTCACAGCAGCCGATCGGCCCCAACGACGACGTCAACATGGGCCAGTCCAGCAACGACACCTTCCCGACCGCGATGCACATCGCCGCGATCCTCGAGATCGACGGCCGCCTCCTCCCGCAAGTCACCGCCCTCACCGAGGAGCTCGAGGCGAAGTCCGCGCAGTGGATGGACGTCGTGAAGATCGGCCGCACCCACCTCGAGGACGCCGTACCGCTCACCGTCGGCCAGGAGTGGTCCGGCTGGGCCGCACAGCTGCGCTCCTGCCTGACCCAGATCCACAGCAGCCGTGTCGGCCTGTACGAGCTCGCCGCCGGCGGCACCGCCGTCGGAACTGGTCTGAACGCCCCTGCCGGCTTCAGCGAGGACATCGCCCGCACCATCGCCGAGCTGACCGACAAGCCCTTCTTCACCGCACCGAACAAGTTCGCGGCCCAAGGATCGCTCGACGCGATGGTCCGCGCGCACGCAGCACTGCGAGGCCTCGCCGTCGCGCTGATGAAGATCGCCAACGACATGCGCTGGCTGGCCTCCGGCCCGCGCACCGGGTTCGCCGAACTGGTGCTGCCGTCGAACGAGCCGGGCTCCTCGATCATGCCCGGCAAGGTGAACCCGACCCAGTGCGAAGCGATGGTGATGATCTCCATCCAGGTCCTCGGCGATGACACCGCGGTCGCCTTCGCCGGCTCGCAGGGCAACTTCGAGCTGAACGCGATGCGGCCCGTGATCATCAACAACTACCTCCACTCCGCGCGCATCCTCGGCGACGGCATCGAGAAGTTCCTCACCTATTCAGTGAAGGACACCGCCTTGAACGAGAAGAAGATCGCCGAGTACGTCGGCGAGAGCCTCATGCTCGTCACCGCCCTCAGCCCCGTCATCGGCTACCAGAACGCCGCGCACATCGCCGAGAACGCCCTCGCCAACGATCAGACCCTGCGCGAGGCAGCGATCGCCTCAAGCCACGTGACCGCGCAGCAGTTCGATCAGATCGTCATCCCCGCCAAGCTCACCGGCACCGGCGTCCGCGGCGCCTGAGCACGCCACCACCTCTCACCACACCTCACGTCGCATCCGAGAACTGGAGTCGAACATGTCCACCATCGACCAGAAGCCCACGACCGTGTCCCCCGCCATCCCCGAGGCGCTCACCGATCCGATCAGCAACCGCGGATCCGGGTTCACGACCGCCGAACGCAAGAGCCTCGGGCTCACCGGCCGCCTCCCCGCGGGGGTGCTCTCCCTCCAGCAGCAGGCCGACCGCGTCTGGCGCCAGCTCGGCGAGCTCGGCAGCGACCTGCAGCGCAACCTGCTGCTCGAGCAGATCCACGACCGCAACGAGACCCTCTACTACAAGGTGCTCACCGATCACCTGCCCCAGCTCCTGCCGATCGTCTACGACCCCACCGTCGGCGAAGCGATCGAGAAGTACTCCGACGAATACCGAGGTCAGCGCGGCGTTTACCTCTCCATCGACGCGGCCGACGAGATCGAAGAGGCCTTCGCCACCCTCGGGCTCGGCCCCGAGGACGTCGACCTCATCGTCTGCAGCGACGCCGAAGAGATCCTCGGCATCGGTGACTGGGGAGTCGGCGGCATCCAGATCTCCATCGGCAAGCTCGCCATCTACACCGCCGGCGCCGGCATCCACCCCAACCGCGCCATCGCTGTCTCCCTCGACGTCGGCACCGACAACCCCGCGCTGCTGAACGACCCGCTCTACCTCGGCAATCGGCACTCCCGACACCGCGGCGCCGACTACGACGCATTCATCAAGAGCTACATCGAGACCGCGACACGCCTCTTTCCCAACGCTCTCCTGCACTTCGAGGACTTCGGTCCCGAGCACGCCCGCGACATCCTCGCCACCTACTCCGACGACTACCGCATCTTCAACGACGACGTCCAGGGCACCGGCGCCGTCGTCATGGCAGCCCTCTACGCCGGCGTGAAGACCACCGGCATCCCGATGCGAGAGCAGACCCTCGTCGTCTTCGGCTCCGGCACCGCAGGCGTCGGCATCGCCGACCAGCTGCGCGACGCCATGATCGCCGACGGCGCCACCCGCGACGCCGCCATCGCCCAGATCTGGCTCGTCGACAAGCAGGGACTGCTCTTCGACGACATGGACGACCTGCGTAACTTCCAGACCCTCTACGCCAAGCCGCGCAGCGCCGTCCCCGGCAGCGCAGGCACCGTCACCCTGGTCGACGCCATCCGTGCGGTTAAGCCGACAGTGCTGCTGGGCACGTCCACTGCGCACGGCGCGTTCACCGAGGACGTCATCACGGCCATGGCCGACTCGACTCCCCGACCGATCATCCTCCCGATCTCCAACCCGACCGAGAAGATCGAAGCGGACCCGAAGGATGTCATCACCTGGACCAAGGGGGCGGCTCTGGTCGCCACCGGAATCCCCGTAGACCCCTTCACCTTTGAGGGCGCGACCTTCCACATCGGGCAGGCGAACAACTTCCTGGTCTTCCCTGGAATCGGACTCGGCGTCATCGTCAGCGGTGCCCGCCACGTCACCCCCGGGATCCTCGCCGCGGCCGCGAAGGCCGTCGCCGCACGCACCGACGCCACCGCCCCTGGCGCGTCCCTGCTGCCGGACGTCTCGAACCTGCGCGAGATCTCCGCGATCGTCGCGCACGCCGTCTATGACCAGGCCGTCGCCGAAGGTCTCGCGACCATCACGCCGGACGACGTCGTCGAAGCGATTCAGGACGCCATGTGGGCACCTGAGTACACCGCACTGAGCTGACGGCTTAGGCGCGGGACCGCGAACGTGCGCGATCCCGCGCCGGCCGTGATCGATGCGAGGGAGACGACGACATGACGCCGCACACCAACAAGATCGCCCTGGGTCCAGCAGGAACCGCACGAGCACTCCTGCTGCTGTGCGCCGCTCAATTCGTGCTACAGCTCGACTTCAGTGTGGTGAACGTCGCGCTGCCCTCCATCCGCAGCGGCCTGGGCTTCACTGGCTCGAGCCTGCAGTGGATCGTCACCGGCTACGCCCTCACCTTCGGGGCGCTGCTCCTGCTCGGCGGACGCGCGGGAGACCTCTACGGTCAACGTCGAGTGCTGATGCTCGGACTCGCGCTGTTCGGTGTCGCGTCGATCAGTGCCGGACTGGCACCCACGCCCGAGCTGCTGATCACCTCCCGCATCATCCAGGGTGCGGGCGGAGCCCTGGTCGCCCCCGCAGCGCTGTCCTCCCTCACCCTTTTGTTTCCTGATGGACCTGCGCGCGTTCACGCCCTGGGCATCTGGCAGGGCGCCACCGCTGCCGGCGGCACCGCTGGGATCGTCCTCGGCGGCTTCCTCGTCGAGTTGATCGGCTGGCGCTCGATCTTCCTGATCAACATCCCGATCGTCGCGATCCTGCTCGTCGCCGTCCCGCTCACCCTCCCCCGACGACGGCCCCAGGGAGCCCGCGGATCCCTCCATGTCGGGCCGTCGCTTCTGATCACCGCGGCGATCGCCACTGTCATCTTCGGTCTCAGCAACCTCGAGCAGTACGGCATCCTCGACCCGCTCACCCTCGGACCTGTCGTTCTCGGCGTCGTGCTCGCCGCGGTCTTCGTGATGATGCAGGCGCGGGCGCACGACCCGTTGATCCCGGTTTCTGTGCTCGCCTCGACCGCGCGACGCGGAGCCCTCGGCGCGATGCTGGTCACGGGAGCCGTCCTCGCCGCCTACGTCTACTTCGTCTCCCTTTACCTGCAGACCGTTCTTGACTTCGACCCGCTCCTCACCGGAATCGGACTGCTGCCCGCGACGGTGACGATCGTCGTCGTCTCCTCCGTCATCACTCGCCGGATCATCGCCCGATACGGGCTTCGCAGCGTCGCGCTCAGCGGCGGCATCCTGGTGGCTGCCGGCCAGAGCGCCTTCGCCTTCGTCAGCACGACCGGCAGCTACGCCGTGAACATCCTGCCCGGACTGCTGCTCACCGCCCTCGGCATCGGCCTGCTCCTCCCGGCGCTCTCCATCGCCGCAACCGCACGGGTCGACGCGTCGGTGCAGGGTGAAGCCGCCAGCCTGCTGACCACAGCGCAGCAGATCGGTGCAGCGCTCGGAGTTGCGACCCTCGCGACGATTGCCGCCTCGTCGACCGCAGGCGGCGCCTCCGTCGCCGGAGGATTCGCCACCGCCTTCACCGTCTCCGCGATCGCGATGATCGCCGTCGCGATCCTGATCGGGATCACCTTCCGCATCAAGGCGCCCGCACCGGCTTCGACAGGCGCTGCGCCGGCGGCTGAGTCGGTCGCGGTGGACGAGAGAGTTCAGCGATGACGGGCGAGCAGCTGCCCCCGCCACTGAAGGTGACGGCCGACACATCGGTCGAGGCGCTCGCAGACCGGCCTCTCGCGTTCTATAACGCACTGCTCACCGAGCACTTCGTCCTCGAATCCGCGCGCAGCATCACCGTCAGCGAATCCAGCAGCCGAGCGTCGCTGTACCTCATGACGCTCTCCAGCGCACTCGTCGCCTTCGGGTTCCTCGCCGACACCCCATTCGCGCCCGGCTACCTCGCCGTCATCATCCCCGTCGTCGTCATCCTGGGCGTCTTCACCTACGTCCGCCTCGTGCAGACCTCCCTTGAAGATGTGGCGGCGCTGAACTCGATCCAACGCATCCGCCGCTACTACGCCGGACTCCTTCCCGGCGCGGAACGGTACTTCCCCATCCCTCCCGGATCCGTACCGAACCAGATGCTCGAGATCGGCCAACGCGGATACCGACGCGGCGTCTTTTTCACCGTGTCCTCCGCCATTGGCGTCGTCAACTCCATCGTCGCGGGCGCCGGCGGCGCCCTTCTGGTCTACGCCCTCAGCAGCGTCTTCGCCGCGGCCATCACCGCCGGTCTTGCCACAGCGCTCCTCCTAGCCGTGTTTCACGGCATCTATCAGGAACGCCGATACCAACGGCTCGACACGATCATCCGGGCGCAGAACACGAGGCCAGAAGGCGCGCCCTCATGAAACGACGATTCACTCGCCAGGACGCCGCCTCCGCGATCGTTCTCGGCGTCGCGTGCGCCGTCGTGTTCGTGCTCCTGAACGACATCGTCGGACCGCTGCTGTCCGAGCCCTCGGAATCACGCGAGATCGGCGCGATGTGGGCCGTGGTCTCCACCATCTTCGTCTTCCGAGCTCACCTCACCGAGCGACTTCAGGACGCGCGCACCCGCATCACCGCAACCACCGTGAGCCTCGTCATCTGCCTCGCCTACCTCCTGATCTTCCCCGTCACCGCCGTCGGAGTCGGCGCCGTCATAGCCGCAGGAGCCGTCCTCGTAGTACTTGTGGGACGACCCCAGGACGCGAGCCTCACCGGCATCACCTCGACCGTCGTCCTCGTCGTGGCAGACCTTGGACCGGCGTCGGACCGGTGGCTGCAGCCGCTGCTGCGCATGCTCGACACCACCATCGGCATCGCAGTCGGGTTCCTCGCCGCAGCCGCCTTCACATGGGCCGCCGGGCGCCTCACCCCGAGTACCCGTCAACCACTCGAACGGAGCACATCATGACCGACCAGCACGCCACAGACGAGGTCCCCCCAACACCGCCCGGCTTCGCGGCCGACATTCGCCCACTCTTCCGCGAGATGGATCGAACCAGCATGCTGAAGGCCTTCGACCTGTGGAGCCATGCCGACGTCGTCCACCATCAGGACGCGATCATCGCCCACCTCGCGGACGGTTCCATGCCCTGCGACGGGCCGTGGCCCGCAGAAAGGATCGATCTGCTCCGGAGCTGGGTCGCGACGGGATCTCGGCCGTGAAGCTGTCCCTCGGCACGATCGACAACATCTTCTACTTCGTCCATGAGCTGGACGACGCGGTCGTCTGGTACTCGGCGAGACTCGGCCGAGAACCCGTCCTCCGTGGCGGCGCGCTCGTGGCCTTCGACATCGATGGCATCAAGCTCACCCTGCACCAGGCCGACAACTACAACTCGCCCGGCCCCGCCGGCGTCTCGGCCTACTGGACAGTTCACGACCTCGACGAAATCGTCGCCGAATGGACCGCACATGGTGCGACAGCACACCGTGGACCTAAAACCGTCTTCACCGGAGAGCGGCTCTGCCAACTCCTCGACCCGTTCGGCAACCTCTTCGGTCTTCGGCAGCCCCAGTCGGAGTGAGCTACTCATAAACGCCGTCGGATCGACAGACCAGCACCACCACACCACAGACAGAGAAAGAAGAACTCATGACTGACCTGACCGTCGTCCTCGTCCACGGCGCCTTCGCCGAGTCCGCGAGCTGGAGCGGGGTCCTCGAAGCCCTGCAGAGCAGAGGCATCGCTGCCATCGCCACTCCCAATCCACTGCGCAGCGTCGCCACCGACGCGGACAACGTCCGGCGTGCGGCCGAGTCGATCGGCGGTCCCGTGCTCCTCGTCGGCCACTCCTACGGTGGAGCCGTCATCACAGAAGCCGCAGTCGGAAGCGATTCCGTGAAAGGGCTCGTGTACGTCGCCGCCTTCGCGCCCGAGCACGGCGAGACCTCCCTCGGCCTCACCGGCCGGTTCCCCGGCAGCACCCTGGGCGAGACGGTGCGGCCCATTGCGCTGGCGGACGGGACGAACGACCTCATCGTTGATCGGGAGCTCTACCCCGCGCAGTTCGCCGGCGACGTCCCCCTCGCCAATGCGGTGATCGCCGCGGCCACCCAGCGCGCGATCCGCGACGCCGCTCTCGACGAGCCGCAGCCAGCCGCGACCCCGGCGTGGCGGACGCTCCCGTCGTGGTTCGTCTTCGGCTCGGGCGACCGGAACATCCCCGTCGAGGGACTCCGCTTCATGGCCGAGCGCGCCGATTCGCGCCGAACCGTCGAGATCGAGGGGGCCTCTCACTCGGTGATGGTCTCCAACCCTCAGCCGGTCGCTGATCTCATCCTCGAAGCTCTCTCTGAGCTGTCCTGACGCCGAGTCCTCGGGCCGTGGCCGGCGAGGAGGGCGATCCGGCCGACACGTCTCTCCGGCTCGTCAGCGCGAATCGGCCGCGGCGATCGAGGATCTGCGGATGTACTCCGCAGCGATCGTGATCGTGCGGTCAGCACCTCGTGGGGTACTCAGGAGGGTGCCGGCCGCGCGCCCGAGCTCCTCCGGTGGAAGCCGGATCGATGCGAGAGCGGGCGAGAGCAGTGCGGCGGCATCGCTGTCGTTAAACGAGAGTAGTGAGAAGTCCTCCGGCAGCCTGAGATCCTCTTCCGTCGCCGCGCGGACCACGGCGTAGGCCAGTCTCTCGTCGGCGGCGATGATCGCAGTGATCCCCTGCTCCTTCCAGGAGCGGAGGAGTTTGCGCGCGGTGACGTCGACTCGCGGACCCGACGGTGCCAGGTCGGCGACGCGGAGCACGCCACCACCGCCGGTCACACCGTCCTCCACCAGCTTGCGGCGATGCAGGAGAGAGAGTGAGAGAGCACTGTCGAGGCCGATGTAGCCGATCCGTCGGTGTCCGTGATCGAGAAGATCCGTCGTCGCTGCCCGAACTGCCGGGCCCAGGTCGTACGTCGCGAGGCCTGCTCCGTCGAGGGACAGCGGGGAGTCGGCGATGAGACGGCGTGGGCCCTCGACCAGCGCCAGAGCCGCGAGGTCGTGAGCGGAGGGGCTGGCCACCAGGACGGCACTGGTGTCCGGGCCGATGCTGGACGCGAAGATCGACTCCGGTGCCAGGCGCGAGTCGTGAGGTCGGCTGTCGACGAAGGAGATCTGCCACTCTCGGTCGAGCACGCGATGAATGCCCTCGAGGATGCTGCCGAAGTAGTGGTAGTGGAAGCCGGGGAAAACGAACGCGATCGTCTTCCCCGTGCCCCGCGAGAGACGCTGCGCGGTCTTGTTCGCCCGGTAGCCCAACTCGGACACGGCTGTCGCGATGCGGGCCTGCAGGTCGGGCCCGAGCCGGCCCGCGGACTTCCCCGTCATCCAGATCGAGACCGCAGCCTGCGAGCATCCAGCGCGTCGAGCGACGTCGAACGACGTCGGAGGTCGATCGAGGCCGTCCATCGAGCTCCTTCGTCGAAGTGAGGATGCGCCGTTGCGTTATGCGCATAACGACTTTAGCGTCCCCTTCAGCGCATCGGGCGGCACGAGCAGTCCGAGCCAGCATCTTCGAGGAAGAAGGTCGCCATGTCGGCTCCGCCCATCCCGGTCATCATCGGCTCGGGTCTCATCGCCCAGAGCCATGCCGCCGCACTCCGATCTCTCGGCATCCACGACCTCGTCGTGTGGAGCCCGCGGGAGAGCAGCCGCCGCCGCTTCGCCGATCAGTGGGGCGCGACGATCGCGTCGACGCTGGAGGAGGCCCTCGACTACACGGGCGCTACCCATGCTCACGTGTGTTCGACTCCGATGCAGCATCTGGAGCCGATCGAGCGCGCCGCCGCACGTGGACTGACGATCCTCTCGGAGAAGCCGCTCGCTCCCACACTGCAGCTCGCTCGGCGAGCGGCCGACGCGGTCGAGCGCGGCGGAGCAGCCGGATGGGTCGGCTTCAACCGGCGACTGGACGGCGGCATCCAGCTCATGCGGAAGGTCATCGGGGAGGGAGAGATCGGCCGCCCGGTGTCGGTCTTCGGCCACTACCGCCAGCAGTGGAACGCCGAGCCGTCGGGAAACGACTGGCGCTACGACCCGGCCGCCGTCGGACCCTCGAGAACGGTGACTGAGATCGGATCCCACTGGTTCGATCTCGTCGCGTTCGTCCTGGGCACCCCGCCGACGACGGTCAACGCGCAGTTCGGGTTCCTCGGCGAGCGCTCATGGACGGGCCCGGAGGGCTCGGGCAGGGTCGCTCCCCCGAACGAGGATCTGTTCGCCGCGCTCCTGCGCTTCGACGACGGCGTCACCGGGGCTGTCTACGGCACCGAGCTCTCACACGGTTCCTTCGACGAGATCGAGCTCCGGATCGACGGATCGCTCGGCAGCGCCTTCTGGGACGCTGCGCACCCCAACCTCGTCCGCGTCGGGAACAAGACGTCGGGCATCCGCACGCTCGGGATGGACGCACCGAGCACCGCGCTCGCGGACACCATCGCCGCGGTCTACTCCGGACGAGCGGCCGAAGCCGGCGTCGCGTCCTTCTCCGACGGTGTCGCGAACGCAGCGGTCCTCGACGCCGTCACCACATCAGCAGCATCCAACGCCTGGGAGGCGACGCAGTCATGACCACTCTTCTCACCGACAACCACTTCACCCTCGTCGGCGATGTCGCCCTGGTCACCGGTGCCGCCGGCGGCATGGGTCGAGCCATCACCGCCGCCCTCGTCGCTGCGGGCGCGACCACCGTCTACGGATGGGACCGCGTCGACACCGTGGGCTTCGGCGTCACCGGCGCCGTGGTCGACCTCTCGCGACCCGACGACGTCGCTCACGCCGCCGCGGCGCTCGAGAAGACACCGACCATCGTGGTCAACGCCGCGGGCATCGTCGCCGCGCGCGACGGCTTCGAGGTGGACACCGCCGACTTCCTCACCACGCTGAACGTCAACCTCGTCAGCCCCTACGTCATCCAGCGCGAGATCGGCCGCAGACTCCTCGCCGCCGGGGCCGAAGGCGCCTTCATCAACATCACCTCCGTCGCCGGCAAGCACGCCTTCCCGGACCAGCCCGACTACGTCGCATCCAAGGCCGGACTCATCGGACTCACCCGCGCCGGAGCACTGGACCTCAGCCCGCTCATCACCGTCAACGGCATCGCCCCGGGAACCGTCGCCACTCCGATGATCGACAAGGTGATCGCCGACGTCGCCTCGCGCACCGGCCTGTCCCTCGCCGATCAGCGCCTCGCCTTCGAGGCGGGCATCCCCACCAAGCGCATGCAGACACCGGAGGAGATCGCGGCCACCGTCGTCTTCCTCGCCTCCACAGCAGCCCGCTCCATCAACGGCGAGATCGTGAACGTCGACGGCGGCGCGACCCGCGACTGAAAACCTCGCACTTCCCCAGACACACCCCTGCAGCACCCCGACGAAGGAGTCACTCATGAATGCCGCAGCACCAGCGCCCTCCGCACCCCCACTCGGTACCGATGACGAGGGAAGACTCGGCGGCCGCAAAGCCGCCGTCCTCACCGCGACCCTGATCCTCGGAGTCCTCTCGTACCAGCTCAATGCGAGCATGCTCTCGCCCGCCCTGCCAGACGTCGCCGCCTCCCTCGGCACCGATATCGCCAGCGTCGCCCAGGTCGCCTCCGTGTTCTTCCTCGCCGGCGCCGTCGCCGGCATGATCTTCACCCGCTGGTCCGACTACCTCGGCAGGCGCAAGACACTGCTCATCGTGCTCACGGTCCTCACCGTGGGAACGCTGCTCTGCGTCTTCGCCCCCAACCTGCAGGTGCTGCTCGTCGGCCGGGCGCTGCAGGGCGCCTCGAACGCCACCTTCAACTTCGCCTATCTGATCCTCGCCGGGAACGTGCGCGCACGCCTGTTCGGCACCGCGGTCGGCTTCGTCTCCGCCGTCAACGGCGGAGTCGGCGGCATCGATGGCTACGTCGGAGGCCTCCTCTCCGACTGGACCGGATTCCGCGCGATCTTCGTCGTCATCCTCGTACTCGGGCTCATCACCATCGCCGTCAGCTGGCGCGTGATCCCGCGTGACGCGCCTTCCGTCCCGGGCGGCCGGATGGACTGGTGGGGCGCCGCCCTGCTCGGAGCGACCCTGATCTGCCTCACCACCTTCATCTCGTCCGCCTCCACCTCCGGCGCGAACATCGACACGCTCGTCTGGGGACTCGGGACCCTCATCGCCGCGGTCGTCTTCGTCGCTGTCGAACGACGCCGCCGCGACGCGCTCGTTCCCATGGAGGAGCTCGTCACTCGGTACATGTGGCCCGTGCTCCTGTCCACGATCCTGTCGCTGGCTTCCTTCTTCGCGGCGATCACTTTCACCGTTGTCCTCATC
Organism: Rathayibacter sp. AY1F3; assembly: GCF_002931975.1. Classification (NCBI taxonomy): domain Bacteria; kingdom Bacillati; phylum Actinomycetota; class Actinomycetes; order Micrococcales; family Microbacteriaceae; genus Rathayibacter; species Rathayibacter sp. AY1F3. Next base: position 113,452 of record NZ_PSVF01000002.1, read on the forward strand.
GCCGAGAGCCCCGCGGGTTTCGGGATGACGGCCAGCATCGCGGCTCTGCTCTTCCTGACACCGCCCGCCCTCCTCGGAGCCGTCGTGGCTCCCATCGCCGGCACCCTCGCAGGGCGGCAGGGCTGGGCGCGATGGCTGCGGGTGGGCGCGATCTCGAGCCTCGTACTCCTGATCCTGCTCGCGCTCTTCCACGACACCCTCTGGGTGACCATCGCTCTCGTCGCTCTCCTCGGCATCACCTTCAACGGCGTCTTGCTGACCTCGCTCAACGGCCTGAGTGTCGTGCAGTCACCTCCTCACGCGCCGTCAACCCTCCCGGGACTCAACGGCTCCTCCTTCGGCATCGGAGCCAGCCTCGGAATCGTCCTCGTCGCGCCGTTCGTCGGATCAGGCGAACCGGCCGGGTTCGCGCAGGCACTGTGGATCTCGGTAGGGATCGGCGTACTTGCCGTCGTGATGTCCTTCGTGATCAAGCGTCGCCCGATTCCCCTGGTCGGCTCATGACGCGTCTCACCTCATCCCCACCCGCGCCTGCGGACGGCTCGATCCTCGTGCTGGCATCCATCAACCTCGACGTGTCCCATCACGTCTCCGCGCTCCCCCGCCCCGGAGAGACCGTCCTCGCCGCGAGCAGGACGCAAGGGCTCGGTGGGAAAGGGGCCAATCAGGCGGTCGCGGCCGCCCGCCTCGGCGCCCACGTCATCGCACTCGGAGCGGTCGGCGACGACACCATGGGTACTCACCTCCGCGACCGACTCACCTCGGCCGGCGTCGAGACCTCTCTGGTCGTCGACATCGCCGGGGCCGAGTCGGGACGCGCCGAGGTGATCATCGACGACACGGGAGAGAACTCGATCGTCGTGCACCCCGGCGCGAATCCCGGACTGACCCCCGCGGTCCTCGCGGACCTCCTCGATACAGCGTCGAAGAAGAAGGTACGACCGGCTCTCGGCCTGACTCAAGGCGAATCGCTGACGACGACCATCGACGCCTTCGCGGAACACCTCGAGCAGCAGCACATCCGATTCGTGCTGAACCTCGCTCCGGTGGTCCCCGTGACCGAAGCGACGCTCAGCAGGGCGGACCCGCTGATCCTCAATGAATCCGAAGCGCATCGGCTCGTCGCCGATCTCGAGCTACCCCACGGCGACAGCATCGACTCGATCGGCGCAGCGCTCCTCACCACTGCCCGGTCCGTCGTGGTCACCCTCGGCGCGCGCGGGGCCATGGCCTTCACCGATGAGGAGACGTGGCTGCAACCGGCGCCGACTCCGGAGAGCGTCTCGGACACGACCGGCGCGGGCGACGCCTTCGTCGGAGCGCTCTGCGCAGCGCTCGCTCGAGGGGCGGCGTTGCGCTCCGCCGTTCTCGAGGGCGCCGTCGTCGGGTCGATCGCCGTGTCCGGGCACGGCACAACCGCCTCCTACCCTGACGACCGCGAGCGGGACCAGGTCCTGCACGCGTTCGCCCCGCCGCGACCTGAAGGATCGGCATGAACGGCCACCCCCTGTTCATCGACTGCGACACCGGCATCGACGACGCCCTCGCGATCGCGTACCTCGTCGCTGCCGGAGCAGACATCGTCGGAATCGGCACGGTCAGCGGCAACACCAGTGCCGCGCAGGCCGCCCGCAACACCCTCGATCTCCTTGATCTCCTCGGCGCGCCGGCCGTCCCCGTCGCGATAGGAGCGGCCGACTTCACGACACGGCCCTTCTCCGGCGGAGCACCAGACGTGCACGGACGCAACGGCATCGGCGACGTCCAGCTCCCCTCCTCCGGCCGACCGTCGGAGACCGGCGACGCGGGACGACTTCTCAGCGCACTCGCCAGAGAGCATCCCGGGCGACTGCGGATCCTCGCCCTCGGTCCCCTCACCAATCTCGCCACCGCGGTCGCGCGCGACCCCGATCTGCCGGCGCTGATCGAGAGCGTCACGATCATGGGTGGAGCAGCATCAGCCCCGGGCAACGTGACACCAGCGGCCGAGGCGAACATCCACAATGACCCCGAGGCCGCCAGCGCGGTGCTCGGAGCGGGCTGGAACATCACACTCGTCCCACTCGACGTGACAATGGAGCAGCGCATCACCGCCGGCCACTGCAGCCGTCTTCGCGCCACCGGCGCGGCCTCCCTGACAGCACTCGCGGACATGCTCGAGTACTACTTCGATTTCTACGGCTCGCGCTTCCCCGAGCGCTCCGCCGCGCTGCACGATCCCCTCGCCGCTGCGGTGGCGATCGGCGCCGTCACCAGCCGGAGCGCACCTCGGGCGCCGGTGACGATCGACCACTCCGACGGCCCCGGCCGCGGACAGACCATCGTGGATCTGCGCGGACGCTACAGCGGCTACGCCGACCAGGCGGCGACCGATCCGCGGATCCTGCTGACGGTCGAAGGGAACTTCGGCGACGCCCTCACCGACTTGCTCGTGACCGCCTTCGTAGGCGAGTCTCAATCCGACCTCGTCAAGGAAGCACTCTCTCGTGGCTGACCAGCATCGACTGACCGGAACAGCACTGACGCCCGGAAGCGAAAGCAGCATCCGAGACGTCGTCGTCTCAGCCGGCCGCATCGCCTCGAACGATCTGTCTGTGACGCCGTCGCCGTTCATCCTCCTGCCCGGCTTCGTCAACGCGCACGCCCACTCGGGCATGAGCGTGCTCCGCGGAGTCGGCGACGGACTCCCGCTCGAGCGCTGGCTCGAGCTGATGCTCACCACCGAGGACACCCTCAGCAAGGACGACCTGCGCTGGGCACTGCGGCTGTCTCTCTGCGAGATGATCCGCTCCGGGACTACCGCCGTCGCCGACATGTTCCTGTGGGACGACGAGCTCATCGGGGACGTCGTCGATGCCGGACTCCGGTGCGCCGTCGCTCCCACTCTCTTCGGCCCCGACATTCACCACTTCACGGGCGCTCAGGCACCGAGCTACGAAGCGCAGCTCGACGCGACCGACGCTCTGGCCGACACGTGGGACGGCCACCCGCTCGTGCGTGTCTTCTACGGCCCGCACGCCGTCTACACCGCCGGCGAGAGGGTCTTCCGAGACGTCGCCAACCGCTCACAAGACACCGGCATCCCGATCCACGTGCATCTCTCCGAAACGGCAGCCGAAGTCCAGACCTGCCGCACGAAGACCGGCCTCTCCCCCGTCGAACTCGCCCACCGCACCGGGATCCTCCGCCCCACAACACTCGTCGCGCACGCCGTGCACCTCACTGACCACGACATCGAACTCCTCCACGAATCCGGCGCCACCGTCGTCCACAACCCCGCCTCCAACCTCAAGCTAGGCTCCGGCATCGCCCCCGTCTCGCGACTCCTCGCAGAAGGAGTACCCGTCGCCCTCGGTACAGACGGACCCGCGTCCAGCGACTCCCTCGACATGGTCGGAGCACTCCGGCTCGCCGTCGCCCTCCAACGCGGCGTCCACCAGAACGCCGACGCGATGCCTTTCGACGATGCGCTGAGGATCGCTACGACGAACGGCTCGCGCGCGCTGGGGTTCGAATCGACAGATCTCTCCCCGGGCAGTATCGCCGACCTGGCGGTGCTCTCCACCGACGGAGTCCATGCCAGACCCCAGCACTCAGCCGCGGCCTTTCTCCAGTGGGCCGCTGGCCCTCGGGACGTCCACAGCGTCTTCGTGAACGGTCGCCCCCTGATGCTCGACCGCGAGCTGCTCACCCTCGACGAGAATCGCATCATCTGGGAAGTGGACCGGATCGCAACCCGGATTGGCGCTGAAATCGAGCATCGCTCCTTGAATCGGCACTGACTGGCATCACCTGCAGCGCGACCCTTGGTAGAGCCAGCCACCTACTCGGGGACGGTTCGCCGGCAGCACCTCGGTTCACACCGCACGTCCCAACTTGCTGGCCGTTCCCGTTTTGGTCTAGCCGCAAAGCTGGACGAGCACCGACCCGTATACCTGCTTCGGCAGAGGCCACGCCTCCGCCGTCGCCCGGGCCACCGGCCCCGCCGCCTGCATCGTCGTCTCCGACACCATCGGCGCGGGCGACTCGGCGATGGGCGCGATCCTCGACGAGGCCTTCCGCCAGGGCCTCGGCGCCCCGAACGGCCTGCTCCTCGACGAGCCGTCGCTGCGCGCGATCGGCCACTGGGCCGCCCGCGTCGCCGGCATCACCACCTCCCGCTCCGGCGCGAACCTCCCGACCCGCGCCGAGCTGTAGCCGCACGATCCGTGCGGGATTGGCGCCGTCAGTGGTCGAGGACGGGGGTGGTGCTACCGCCACTCTCCTCGTTGGCTGACATCAGCCTTGGGAGTCCGGAGGGAACATTCCGATGGGCGGGGCTGTATAGGGCAGCATGTCGCCTGGCCGGTTCTCGTCCGTCGACGTCGCGAACGGCCCGCTGGGTGAGAGTAGGACTCGCATGTGCGGGTCGAGGTGATTGATCCAGTACGCGCTCAGAGACCCGGCGCTCGTTCGAATCTCTTCCCACATTCGCCAGAGGGCTTCGATGCGGGTCAGCGCCTCGACGCTGCTCCACCACTCAGCCGCCCACCGATCGCCGGCCGCCTGGCCCTTGGCCGTCACCCGGCGCCGGTAGGAAGGCCGGAGGAACTTCCTGACCCACTCGTCGGCTGATCCGAAGTACGTCGCCGGCACCTCCTCCTCGTCCACGTCCTCCACCTCGACGGGGTGTCGGCTGACGGGTCGAACCGGGGCAGAGAACGCATCCGTGTCGACGTCGAACAGGTCCTCGTCGCTCATCGCTCACCCCGGAGAGTCGCGTCCTGCGCCGTATCGAGGTCCGCCGCCGGCAACGCCTCGAGCGGAGGTATCACCGTCACGACGGGCGATTCCGGCGCGGTGTTGGCGGGTCCGCTGCTGGCGTCGTGGGCGGCGATGGAGGCGTTGATCGCGGCGACTTGCTCCTTCGGGCCGTTGTACCAGGGCACCGTGTCGACCAGGGCAGCGCGGGCGCCGGAGGAGAGCATGATCGCGCGGCCCCGGCCCATGCTGGTGAGATCGGCGACCTCGAGGATCTTCTCTCGGCGCAGCGCCGAGGTGGTGGAGCGGACGCCCTTGTTGTAGCTGGCGGAGGTGGTCTCCTTGTCATAGGGGCCGATCAGCTCGGAGAGGGTGCGCAGGAACTCGTCTTCCGCCACTCCGCCGGCGTACAGCTTCACGTTCGCGGCGGACCACAGTTTGAGCATGCCCTCCTTGCCGAACACGCCAACGCCCTGCGACCAGGACTGGAACACGGCCATGATCGGGATGCCGCGCGAGCCGTAGTGCGAGTACAGGTCGGGGAGGTCCTTCCACCGGCAGACGTTCGCGGCCTCATCGAGGACGGCCACGAGCGGAGTCGCCAGGCGCCCGCCGCGGGAGCGCGCTGCGTGCTCTTCCGCGGCTTCGATCGTCGCGGCGGTGAGGGCGGTGACGAGGGGTCCGGCGGTGCCGGCGCCTTCCTTGGACAGCGAGTACAGCGTCTCGGTCGACGTGACGAATGTCTCCGGGACGAACTGCGGGCGGGTGTCGTTCGGGCGGGCGTTCACCCAGTCGGCGGTGGCGGCGCTCTTCAAGCACACGGCCATGCCCTGCGCGGTCGAGTAGATCCCGTCGCGGGCTTTCTCGGCGGTGTTCATGATGCCGCGGACCGCTCGTGCGTTGGTCGGGTAGCCGTTGTCGTGCAGGAGCTCGACGGGTGTCTCGTCCTCGACGGAGGTCAGCCAGAGCAGGACGTCGCTGATCGGCCGGTTCCCGGCCGCGGCCGCGAGCAGCAGATCGGACAACAGCTCTTGGCCCTTCCCGTCGAAGTAGGCGTCGGTCTTCGCGTCCATGGCCCTCGTGCCGGAGGCGAAGTGGGTGGCGAGCTTCGCGGCCTTGGTGTCGTCGGTGACGTAGGAGAGGGGGTTCCACCACCAGGTCGCGTCCTCGAACGCGACGCGCTGCGGGTCGAACACCCACACGTGACCCTTGGCGGCCCGGACGTCGCGGGTCGCGTCGAGCACATCGCGCTTGTTCGACGTCGTGACCACGGGCGCAGCCATGATCGCGGGGATAACGAGGGAGGTCGACTTGCCCACGCGAGGGCCGGCGATCAGCAGCATCATGTCCTCGAACGAGGCATAGAGCATCTGCTTCCCCAGGTGCAGCCGCCCCACCGGGACGCCGGGGTTCTCAGCGACGCCGAGGCGGGCGGACTTCTTCAACGCCTGCTTGCGCATCATCGGCGCCAGATCGCGCGGAGTCGCCGTGTATCGGGCGGCGTGGTCGACGCTCGAGCGGTTCTTGCGTCCGAGTGAGCGCATCCACACGAGCCAGAGGCCCACGAGGACGATGACGGCGACGGCGGCCGCGGCCGCGGCCGCGGCGATCATCGTTGCCGACGTCGACCACACCACTCGGCCGCGGAACAGGCCCGAGATGATTTCGAACGGGTCCGCGGGCAAGCCCTCGTTCACTCCGTCGAGCTTGGAACCGACCGCGACGGCCACCCAGACGATGCCGATCGCAGCGATCGCCACGAGGGCTGCGCCGAGCATCAGGGCGTCGTTGTTGGCTTTGCCGGGCTCGCGGCGGCGGTTGTTGGCGGTGGCGCTCATGCGGACTCCTCTGTGTAGATCGGGCCGGTCCACTGCGGGGTGCAGTCGTCGGCGGGTGCTTGGTGCGAGGTTCCCCAGGAGAGGACCGCGAGGCCCCGCTCCGCGAAGGAGACGGGGAGGTCGGTCGTGTGGAAGCCGTGCTCCCCCGGAGCGGACCGCTGGCAGGTCCAGCGGTAGCCCTCGAAGGCGAGCGTCGACGGGCAGCTCACGCGATCACTCGATCCCCCTGGTCCCAGGCGACGAAGCCGGCCAGGAGCGCGACGCCGGCCCAGCAGACGGTGAGCAGGAACCGGTCGCGGTCCGCGGTCCGCCGGCGGGCGCGGATCGCGCTGACGATCGCGGCGCCGCCGGCGCTGGCCGCGACGCAGCTCGCGCCGAGGGCGACGAGAACGCCTACGGCAGGATCTCGACGTTCACGGGATCGGTGGGCAGCGGCTCCGCTGCGCGGCCGGCGCGGGAGGTCGCGTGCCAGAGCTTGTTGGTGTCGTTGACCTCCTTCTCCGCCGCGGTCAGCTCGACGCGCACCGGGATCCCGGGACGTCCGCCGACCTTGATCAGGAAGCGGCCGCGGCCGGGAGGCTCGGACTCGTGCCCTGACACGGGGTCCCAGGCGGGCGGGTCCTGCCAGGAGGTGAGCATCCCCTGTTCCGCGATCGACATCGGCACGGCCGAGGTCAGCAGCGGCATCTCCGCGCCGGGGAGGCCGCCGCAGATGACCATGCCGGAGCGTTCCACGAAGCCCTTCGCCTTCATCTGATCCTCCGAGGAGGCCAGTGCGAGGAGGTCGAACATGGTGTGGCTGATCATCGCCGGGCCCACGCCGCGCGCACGGTCCAGGCGGGTGAGCGCGTCGAAGTGACGGCCCAGGGAGCGCTCTCCGCTGTGCGGTGGACGTACATGGGGTACTCCCCCGCGTCCGTGGGGAGAAGGATGCGCATCGTGAACGCGCCATCACCGTCTCGGATGGTCGTAGCGCCTGTGATGCTCATGCAGGGCACGCTCGCAGGGTCCACCGTCCTGTAGGCCACTACTGGCCCGCGAACGGGTAGAGCTCGCCGATCCAGGTGTCGTGGGCGAGCGTTGCCCGGCAGAACGCCACCACTGCTTCCGTCGCTATCGCGACGGCTCCACCCACCAAACACGGTTCTGGGGACGGCGCTGCATCGACCGGCTGTACGCCCTCGAGGGCCGGCGTCGGCGATGAGGGTCTGGTGCTGAGGAGAGGTGAGGCGATCTTCGGTGACTCGTTCTCGTGTGGCGCCTCATCTGGCGACGTCGATGAGCAACCGCTCACGAGGAGGCCGGAGCGGCTGGGCGGCCTCAGACCGTGCGGGCCGTGCCGCCGTCGGCCACCATCTCCGCGCCCGGGACCGAGGCGGCGGCATCCGAAACGAGGAGGCCGATGACCTCGGCGGCCTTCTCGGACGCGGCCGGTCGGCCGAGCGGCACGAACGCCCGGCTAGCCGTGGAACCGGTTTCCGAGACGGTCCCTCGGGAGGCACCCGGAGACGACGAAGGCCCGGCGCCGCCGTGAGACGGTCCGGGCCCTCGGGCTCGCAGGGGCTGCGCGTCAGCGGCGCAGCGTGTGGCTCGGCTTCTCGTCGAAGCGCACCTGGTACGCGCTCGCGAAGCGGCCGAGGTTGCCGAAGCCCCAGTCGCGGGCGACCGCGGCGACCGTGGTCGAGCAGGGGTCGCCGGCGACCAGGTCGGAGTGGGCGCGGTCCAGCCGCACGTCGCGCAGGTAGACCGACGGCGACACTCCGAGGTGCCGCTTCGTCGCCTGCTGCAGCGTGCGGGTGTGCAGGCCTGCCGCGCGGGCGGCGTCGGCCGGAGTGATCGGCTCGTGGGCGTGGTGCTGGAGGAAGTCGAGCGCGACCCGGGTGCGGGACGCGGACGGGCGCCGCAGCACGGCCGGCACGTCCCACGCGCGCCACGGGAACAGCAGGAGCAGCACGCGGGCGAGGTCGAGCTCGGCGGTGAAGCGCACGAGCGGAGTGATCGCGGCCGTCGCGAGCGCGGCGCTCGCCTCCGTCACCGCGGCGCGCCAGCGGGCGAGGACGCCGGGGTCGGCGTCCGCCGCGTGGTCGAAGGAGACGGGCTGGCGGGGGCCGGCGTGCGTCTCGGTCGCGACGTCCTCGAGGAACCCGGGGGCGAAGTGGATGAGGTTCTGCCGGTGCGGCTCGAACTCGAGCCCGAACTGGCGCTCCGCGGGGAACAGGAACGGGGCCGACAGCGCGCCGGTCCGGGTGAACGGCGGCAGGTTCAGGCGTCCGCCGCCGGCGCGGAACCAGCCGACGACGTACTCCTTCAGGTGGGGGACCTGGCCGGTGAGGGCGCCGGAGCAGTCGGAGGTGCGCAGGGTCACCCGGTCGCTGCCGCGGACGGCGTAGCGGTAGGAGAAGCCGCGCTGCGACGGAGCGACGCGGAACTCGCCTCCGCCGTACGCCTCGGAGTAGACGGCGGACGCGGCGGACGGATCGTCGCCGGAGGCTTCGTAGCGCCGGTCGGCCCGCTCGTCGCCCGCGAACGGGCTGCCGAGGGTGAAGGTCGACTCGCTCATGACGTCCGCCCGGGGCGGCGGCGGAGGGAGCAGTGCATGGGGGACTTCTTCCGGGTTCGGGGTCCGTGCGCTCGGGGGGACGCACGAGGGGTACGGAATCAAGACGTGTCGAGGAGCCGGAATGTCACGAATCCCGTCTCGAGACGTCCCCCATCGGCGGCACTCGCAATCCGGCCAGCGGATTCGGCGGCCCGTTGTCAAGGCTGGTAGTCATGCCGGACGGCGCTCCACACTGAGGGCATCGGCGCGCGGGGACACCGCGCGCGGGACCGCGGAGGAGGCGCTCATCGACGACGACCCCCTCCTGAACGCGTCCGACGCGACCCTCGCCGCGCGCGCCGTCGACGGCGACGTGCAGGCGTTCGAGCAGCTCGCCCGCCGCCACGGCGCGCTCATGCGCGTCTACGCCGCGAAGCTCCTCGGCTCCGAGGCGGAGTCCGAGGACGTGGTGCAGGAGGCGTTCCTCACCGGCTGGCGGCGTCTGGCCGATCTCGACAGCCCGGCGCACATCCGCAACTGGCTGATGCGCATCGTCACCCACAAGGCGATCGACCGGATCCGCGTCCGCCGCCGCCACGACGACATCGACGACTGGGATCCGCCCGCGCCGCCCGAGCACTCCCCCGAGCGCATCGTCGAGGCACGACTCCAGCTGGACGCGGTCTGGGAAGCGCTGGACCGATTGCCTGCTGATCAGCGACGCTGTTGGCTACTCCGCGAGACCGCCGGCTACAGCTACCAGGAGATCGCCGACGCTCTCGAACTCCCCGTCTCGACGGTCCGCGGTCTCCTCGCCCGGGCCCGTCGATTCCTGCTCCACGAATTGGAGGCATGGCGATGACCGACGACGCCGCCGTGCCCGAGGACGACCTCGACGGCCACACGCTCGAGGAGCTGGGCGAGTACCTCGACCGCGGCCGCGAGCCGCGCGACCCCTCGATCGAGAACTCCGCCGCGTGCCGGCTCGCTCTCGCGAACCTCACCCGCCTCACCGAGCTCTCGGCACGGGCGTTGCGCCAGGAGGCCGACCGCGAGCCCGACCGCGACGAGGTCTGGATCGCCGGCCTGCTCGACGCGATCCGCTCCGAGGTGCGCTCCGGCCGCGACATCCCCGTCCGCCACCCCGACCCGACCCTCCGCCTGGCGCTCACGGAGGCGGCCGTGCGCGGGATGATCCGCCGCGCCGGCGACACGATGGGCGGCGTCATCATGGGCCGCTGCACCCTCGACGGCGACGTCTCGGCTCCCGGCGCGGTGGTGCGGATCGACGTGACCTGCGCCCTCGAGTTCGGCCTGCCGGTCGCCGTGGCCGCCGACCGCCTGCGCGAGCGCATCCGCTACGCCCTGGAGCGCCACACCGAGCTGACCGTCGGCGCGATCGACGTGACCGTCGACGACGTGTACCCCCACCGGGAGGAGCGGGAATGACCGACGACACCGAGCTCTCGCAGCGGCTGACCGCCGAGATCCGCGACATCGAAGGAGTCGCGGGGGTCTACCCCGCCCAGCCGATCGTCGAGGCCGCGGCCGACGCGCTCGCCGTGAAGCTGGACCTGCGGCAGCCCGACGTGCTGGTCGACATCGACCGGTCGGAGGGGTTCACCACGGTGAGCGCGCACATCGCCGCGTCCGCCGCACTGCCGGCCCCCGAGACGCTCCGCCTCGTGGGCGAGCGGATGCACGCGCTGCTCGCCGCCGACCCGTCGGTCTCGGGGCCGCTCGCCGTGAACGTGAAGGTGCGCCTCATCGAGGACTCGGGGCGCGCCGAGCACTGAGCGGTGCCGCCGCCGTCCCCTCCCGCGGGAAGCCGCTCGGGTACGCCGCGTGCGGCGTGCCGCGTAGCGGAGCGGCGTCTCGCGGAAGGGATCAGGGGCAGCCCGGGTCAGCAGGAGACGAGGCGGTCGAAGCGGGACGCGACGCCCGAGCTGTCGCTGAACTTGCGGTTGATGACGCTCATCTTGTTGCAGCCGCTGTCCGGACCGTTCTTCCAGATGACCTTGACGTTGCTCGCCTGGTCGCAGTGCCACCACACCGTGACCTGCGCGCGACCCAGGGAGTCGCGCTGCGAGCGGACCTCGTAGCAGTTGCCCGGGCCGCCGTTCTGGTAGACGAGCTGCCCGGCGGAGGCGGGGGTCGCGACGGCGACGGCCCCTCCGAGGGCGAGGGCGATCGCGGCGAGCGTGGCCGTGAGACGACGGTGCATGGTGTTCTCCTTCGAACGGGCGATCGGAGGCGACGGCGGCCGCCCCTCTGCCAGCACCCTAGACCCGGCCCCGCTGAGCCCGGTCATGAGCTTTCGTCCCGGGGATCACCCCGCCTGGAGGGTGGAGGGAGAGCGAGCACTCCTCACTAGCGTCGAGGCGCGTGCAGCTGCGCGCCCCTTCGACGCAGAGGACTCGCCATGCCTTCACGACTCCTCGACCGGCCGCGACTCGCCCTCGCCCTCGCGGCCCTGTGCCTCGGAGTGCTCGCGGCGACACCCCCGCAGGCGGTCGCCGCCCTCGCACCGGCGTCCGCGACTCCGACCGCCTCGTCCGCCGGCCAGGCCGTCACGGCGGCGCCCGCCGACGCCCCGGGCTGGACCACGCTCCTGCGCGACGACTTCACCGGGCCGGCTGGCGCGCCGGTCGGGAGCCAGTGGGAGCACGAGGTCGGCACCTGGGGCACCGGGGCGGTCGACCGCACGACCGCGTCGACGGCGAACGTCTTCCTCACGGGCGGCGGCGCTCTGGGCATCCGCGCCCTCCGCGACTCCGCCGGAGCATGGACGTCCGGGCGGATCGTCACCGCCGACAAGTCGTTCTCGGCGCCGGCGGGCGGCCGACTGCTGATGACCGCCTCGATCCAGCTGCCGGACGTCGCGCAGGCCACCGGCTACTGGCCCGCCTTCTGGGCTCTCGGGCGGGACGCGAACGCCGTCATCGACTGGCCCGCGACCGGCGAGTTCGACATGCTCGAGGCCGTCAACGGCACCGCCCAGGTGATCCAGACGCTGCACTGCGGAGTGCCGGACGGCGGCCCCTGCGACGAGCCCGCCGGCCGGACGAGCGGGATGCTGGACTGCGCGTCCTGCGTGACGGGGTTCCACCGCTACTCCGCCCTGCTCGACCGGACCGTGCCCGGCGACGAGCGCGTGGAGTTCCTCGTCGACGGCGTCACCCGGCACGTGGTGCGGGAGTCGGAGGTGGGGACGGCCGCGTGGCAGGCCGCGGTCCCGAACGACGTGCTGCTGATCCTGAACCTCGCCATCGGGGGCGGGCTGCCGAACGGCGTGTGCGGGTGCGACAGTGCAGCCGCTCCGAAGAGCTCCGGCGGGACGATGCTCGTCGACCACGTCGCGGTCTACCGGTCCGACGCGGCGCCGGCTCCGGTCGTCGTCGGGACCGCCGCGGTGGGCGCGACCCTGTCCTCCTCCGCCGGCCGGACGGGACCGCTCGTGCACCGCTGGGCGGCGGGAGGCGTCGACATCGCGGGAGTGACGGGTCCGGATCTCGTGGTCCCCTCCTCCGCGGTCGGCAAGCGGGTGACCGTGACGGTGAGCGCCGCCGACGGCTCCGGCCCGACGACCTCGCAGCCGACCGCACCGGTCGCCGCCGGCACCCTCGGCGCCGCGACGCCGACCGTCACGGGCACGGCCCGGGTCGGAGCGGTGCTCACGGCAGCCCCGGGTCCGTGGACGCCGACCCCCGTCAACCTCACCTACCGGTGGAAGGCGGACGGCGCGGCCATCGCGGGAGCGACGTCGCCGCGGTTCACGCTCACGAAGGCTCAGGCGGGGAAGCGGATCACGCTGACCGTCACCGGGACGAAGACCGGGTACACCACCGCGAGCCGGACCTCCGCGGCGACGGCGGTCGTGGGACGGTGACGGGCGCGGGCTGTCCCCCGCCCGCCACCGTGTCTCAGACCTCGCGCTTGCGGCGAGGAGCGATGCGCAGGACGGCGGTCCCCGCAGCGATGAGGGCGAAGGCCGCGAGGGCGAGCCAGACCGAGTCGAACCCGGTCATGGCGAGCGTTCCGGCACCGACTCCGGCTCCGGCGGCTGTTCCGATGTGGTTGTACATGTCTCTCTCTCTGTTTCACCAGTCGCGCCGACGGCGTGTCGGCGCATCCAGGTAGGCCTTGGTGTGGACGACCTGCAGGAACAGGTCGACGACGAGCTCGTACATCGACGCGGCGGCGAGCATGTACCGCCAGCCGCGGTCGCGGACCGTCACGATCCGCTCGACGACGAAGATCGCGGTGACGGCCAGCCAGAACGGCTGGAGGCTCAGCTCGCCCCAGCCGACCGCGTAGACGATCGTGGCCAGGTAGACGTACGTGATGATGCAGCCGAGCATCGTGAGCAGCTGGCGCCCCCAGTAGGGAGCCGTGACCCGCGTGAAGCCGTACTGCACGCAGTTCTCGACCGCTCCGCGCTTCCAGCGCAGGCGCTGACGCCAGAGGTCTCCCCAGGTCGGCATGACCTCGGTGACGAGGGTGCAGCCGGCGGGGCTCAGCACGTCGTAGCCGAGGTGGCGGATCGCGAACGTGAGCTCGTTGTCCTCGGTGAGGACCGTGGTGTCGTAGATGCCGCCGATGCCGTCTCCGGAGGGGAGGGAGCCGGCCAGGCGGGCCGCGCTGATGCGGCGCATCACGGCGACCTGGAGCACGGCCGCGGTGCCCGTGACGACGAGGCACTTCCCGTTCAGCCGGCGCACGTCGCGGGCGTAGCGCGCGTACTCGTTGCGCTGGAGGTGGCCGACGAAGCCGCCGCCCTCGCCGCCGCGGAACACTCCTCCGACCGCGCCGATGCCGCCGTGCAGCCTGCCGCGGGCGATCTCGAGGAACCCGGGGTCGAGCGCGGAGTCGGCGTCCTGCACGAGAACCAGGTCGTCGTCCTGCAGCCCCGGGAGGACCTCGGCGAGGAACTGGTTGAGGCCGCCCGCCTTCTTGTGGCTGTTCCCGACGGTGACGAAGACCTCGGCGCCGTGCGCGAGAGCGATCTCGACCGTGGCGTCGGTGCAGTTGTCGGCGATGACGACGATCCGGTCCGGCGGCCAGGTCTGCCGGCGCAGGCCCTCGATCGCCGCGGCGATCCCGGCCTCCTCGTTGTGGGCGGGGAGGGCGGCGACCAGGTCGCCGATGCGCGACGAGGCGCGGCGGCCGCTGCGGGGGCGCGTGCCGCGGATCGGAGTGGATGCCGGAGGGAGCCGGTCGGCGTCGACGGCGGGGAGCAGGGTGCGCTCGAGGACCGCGGCGGGGGCCGGCGGACGCTCCAGGAGCGCGGTCGCGGCGGACGGACGCTCCAGGAGCGCGGTCACGGCGGACGGACGCTCCAGGAGCGCGGTCACGGCGGACGGACGCTCGACCACGGCGGTCGGCGCGGCCGGACCCTCGACCATCGCGGCCCGATGCTCCAGGACAGCGGTCGGCACGACCGGTCGCTCGACCACCGCGGACGGGGCGGCCGGACGCTCCAGCACCGCGGTCGGGGCGGCGGGAACCGTCACCGCTCCGGCAGGCGTCGCGGACGCGAGGCGGCGCGGAGCGGAGACCCGTTCGCGCCCGGAGCGGGCGGCACGGCGTCCCGAGAGCGGGCGCGAGGCCGTCTCGTCGTGCGCCTCCCAGGTCGCCCGGCGACGGGGAGCCGTCGGCTCGTCCGCGCCGTGGCCGGGCTGTGTGGTCATGACTGTTCCTCTCCGCGGCCGGGGGCCGATGTGCGCTGATGAGCGCCCGCGCGGAACGGAGGTCGTCGCCGGGGTGGGCGCGACCCGAGTGAGGAACGGCGTCCGACGGGGGGATCGGAGCAGGGCCTGACAGAGGACAGCATCGGGGGGTGCTGCGATCAACCTAGGGGCACGGAGATGATGGAAGCAAGCAAATTTTGTCACCCTAAAGGGGCCACGCAAGGTCCTTGCGGCTTCTTCGTCTTCGTCGTAGCTGATCCGTCGGCTCGCCGAGCCTCCTCCACACCCGGCGCACCCCTGTCCGCTCGGCCCCGCGGCGGGCCGTTCGGGGGTCGGCGGCGCTCTTGTGCGCCGAGCCGCCGGGGTCCACCATCGAGCGACGGCCCCCGCCCGGGGCGGCCGCACCCGACGGGTCAGGGGCGCCATGCGGTCGCGAGGTCTGCTCTTCTGCCTGATCCCGCCGATCCTCTGGGGCGGCATGCTCCCGGTCGCGGACAGCATCGCGGCGACGGTCGACTCCTTCTTCATGACCCTCATCCGCTACACGGCCGCCGCGGTCGTCCTCGCCCTGCTGCTCGCCCGGGCGGAGGGGCTCCGCGCCTTCCGGCTCGACGGCCGCGGGTGGCGGCTGGCGCTGCTCGGCGCCTCCGGATTCGCCGGCTTCGGCCTGCTCGCCTTCACGGCTCTGCGGTTCACCTCGGCCCCGAACGTCAGCCTGATGATGGGGATGATGCCCGCGATCGGCGCGGTGCTCGCGAGCATCGGCGCGCGTCGCCTGCCGCCGGCCGCCACCGTCGGCTGCATCCTGCTCGCGCTCGCCGGAGTCGCGCTCGTCGTCACCCGCGGCGACGTCGCCCTCCTCCTCGACGGCGAGCTGGGGTTCGGCGAGCTGCTCGCCCTGCTCGGCGCGATCTGCTGGGTCGTCTACACGCGTGGAGCAGCGGCGTTCCCCGGCTGGTCGGCGCTGCGGTACTCGACGCTCACCACCGCGCTCGGCTGCCCCTCGATCGCCGTCGCGGTCGCCGTGGCGACGGCCACCGGCTCCGCGCACCCGCCGACCGGGGCCGAGGTGCTCGCGGCCTGGCCGCAGCTGGCCTACCTGATCCTCCTGGCCGGCGTCGTCGCCGTGCTGCTGTGGAACGCCGGCATCAAGCTGCTCGGCGCCCTCAACGGCACGCTCTTCCAGAACCTCGTCCCGGTCACGACCTTCGCGATCAGCATGGCGGGCGGCTACCGGCCGGGGCCCGTCGCCCTGCTCGGCGCGGCCATCGTCGTGACGGCGCTGCTGCTCAACAACTGGGCGACGCGGCGCGCGGCCGCGGTCGCCGCGCGTCCCGCGGCGGTGCCGGCTCCGGTGCGCTGAGCGCACCGCGGGAGCCTCCCGCTCGGGGCGGTCACTGGTCGGAGTTGCCGGCCCAGCGGACGGAGCCCTGCGCCTCCTCCTTGCTGATCGGGGACACTGTGCGGCAGTGCGAGCACTCGAGCAGGTAGCGGGTCGAGACGGTCAGGACGGGGACGAAGAAGAGCGAGAGGCGCGTCCGGCGGCGGAGGATCCGCTGCTCGTCGCGCTGCCCGCAGACGCGGCAGACGAAGACGAGCGTCCGGAGGAGGTCCTCGACGGCTCGGGTCCCGAAGATGAGGAGCATGCGTCCGAGCGTAGGGAGCAGGGCGCGCTCGGCGGAGGGGGTTGCCGGGGCGCCGTCGCCGCGTAGCGCCGGGCGCAGACGACCACGGCGAGCGCCGTCTCGAGCAGGTCGCCTCCGTAGAACAGCAGGAGCGCCGCCTGGCGTCCGGTCTCGTCCGGAGCCTCCGCGTAGAGCACGTTCGCGAGCAGCCCGTGCGCGGCGATGCCCGCTCCGAGCACCCCAGGCGCAGGCCGAACGGGGCGCGGTGCGGGTTCGGATCGACTCCGGCGAGCGCCGCCGTCATCAGGCAGCCGCTGAGCAGGAAGTGCACGCCGAGTGCGAGGTGCAGCAGCGGATCCGCGTGTGCGGCGGCGAGCAGCCCGGTCGCGTGCACGAGCCAGAGGGAGCCCGTCGAGAGCAGGAGCGCCGTCACCGGGTGGGCGAGGAGACGGGCCGGGCGGCTCCGGAGCAGCCGCGAGAGCCGTCGGGCCGCGGTGACGTCGAGCGCCCGCAGGGCCAGGGTGACGGGGGCCGAGAGCACCAGGAGGAGCGGCGCGAGCATCCCGAGGACCAGGTGCGTCAGCATCGCCCCGCGCGGGTCCGCGTGCGACCACTCCGCGAGCGGACCCGCGAAGCAGAGCGCCGCGGTCGCGAGCCCGCCGAGGAGCAGGGCGGTGCGGTACAGCGGCCACGGCCGTCCGCGCCGCCGCTCGAGTGCCGCCGCACCCCCTCCGAGCGCCGCCGCTGCGGCCAGCGGGACCAGGAGCAGCAGGCCCGGGTCGAGCAGGGAGTGGTCGGCGTGCGGGGTCACGCCGTCGTGCGCCGTCGCCGCGGCAGGAGGAGCAGCCCCGCCGCCAGCAGCACCGCTCCCGAGGCGATCCAGGCGGAGTCGTAGAGGAGCAGGTCGACGTCGTAGCGGACCTGGTGCACGCGGAGCAGCTTGTGGTCGACGACTCCGTCCCACAGCTGGAACAGTCCCGCCCCCGTGAGCCCCGCGGCCCACGCCGTGCGCGGACGCAGAGCGGATCGGCGCCGGGCGTCGGCGAGCAGGAAGCCGCCGCCGACGAGCGCGAGGAGCTCGGCCGCGTGCAGCAGCCCGTCCGAGAGCAGGCCGATCGCCGGGGTGGAGCGGTCGTAGAAGTGGTGCCAGGCGAGGATCTGGTGGAAGACGATCTCGTCGACGGCCGCCATGAGGCCGACTCCGATCAGGAAGGCGCCCTGGAACGCCCGGTCGCCGCGGAGTCCCCGGCCGCTCCGCCGCATCCGGTCCCCTCCCGATCGAGTGCCGGGGCCCCGGGATCCCGAGACCCCCGCGCCTCCTCCCGAGGCCCCGCCTTCAGGGAAGCGGACGCGCGGATCGCGGCCTAGAGGGTTGACTCCTCGCGCCCGCGCCGGTCGTGCTGCCCCTCCGCTACGGGCTGGGCCGACGAGGCGCAACCCCGCGCGAGGGGCGCTCCCGTTCGGGAGAGTGGAGGCATGCAGCAGCTGACCTACGCCTCCAAGAGCTTCGTGACGACCGATGCAGTGACCGAGGCCCTCCTCGACCTGGTGACCGCGATCGACCGCCAGGAGCACTCCGAAGCGGTCACGGTCCCGGCGTTCACCGAGGACGGCGAGCTCATCGAGGCGAAGATGACCCTCGACGCGAGCAGCGAGCTCGTCGCCGTCCCCGTCGAGGTCTCCATCAAGGACGAGGAGTCGACCACCGGCGCCGTCGAGGCCGCCGTCGAGGACATCCGCTCCCGCATCAAGAGCAACCGCGCCACGATCGCGCGCCCCGTGATCGACGAGGACCCGGAGCCCTACAACTACGAGGAGTTCTGAGCAGCGCCTGCGGGCCTCCACGTCTCAGCACTTCCGCGCCTCCTCCGCACTGAGTTGCCCGGATCTGCTCGCGACACGCCGGAACTGCCAGCCGATCCGGGCACCTCAGCGGCGGTCCCTCAGAGCGCGGACGCAGCCCAGCGCGGGTCGAGGGCGTAGTCCGCGAGGCGCTTCTCGAGCGCGGCGCGCACCTGACCGGGAGCGTCGTCGCCCACGAGCAGACGGAACCGGGCGTCGCTCCGATCAGCGACGTGCGCGAGGATCTCCGCCGCCACCTCGGCCGGAGGCGTGCCTCCCTGCGGACCGTCGGTCGGCCAGGGGACCTCGGCCGCTCCGAAGAGCTCCCGCCGCAGGTCGTCGTACTCCGGCATCGGCGCCGCGAACCGCATGCTGCCGCCGGCCCAGTCGGTGGCGATCTCCCCGGGCTGCACGAGCGTCACGCGGACGCCGAAGGGGGCGACCTCTGCGGCCATCGCCTCCGTCCAGCCCTCGAGGCCCCACTTCGCCGCGTTGTAGACCCCGAGCGTCGGCATCGTCCCCACCGCGCCGACGGTCGAGATCTGCACGATGTGCCCGGCCCCCTGCCGCCGCATCACAGGCAGCGCGGCCCGGCAGAGCCAGAGCGGACCGAGCAGGTCGACGTCCAGCAGCTCCCTCACCTCGTCCTCGCCCACCTCCTCCGCCGTGCCGATGAGCCCGTAGCCCGCGTTGTCGACGAGGACGTCGAGGCGCCCCTCGATCGCCGTGGCCGCGGCGACGGCGCCCGCGGCTGCGGAGGAGTCCGCGACGTCGATCCGGTGGACCTGCAGCCGCTCGTGCTCGGGCAGGGAGTGCGCGCCCCGGACGGCGGCGAGGACGCAGTGGCCTTCGGCGAGCGCCGCGAGGACGAGCGCACGCCCCAGCCCGCGGGAGGCTCCGGTGATCAGCCAGGTCTGTCGAGTGGTCATGCCTGCACGCTACTCCGAACAAGACGCTCCGTCTCGTTTCGCGGTAGGATCGGAGAATGGCCACCAGCAGGACCCGGCAGCGCGTGCACGCCGCCGTGCTCGACCTCGTCGGGACCGAGGGGCTTCCGCGCCTGACGATGGAGGGCGTCGCCGCCCGCGCCGGAGTCGGGAAGCAGACCCTCTACCGCAGC
The DNA here is from genome assembly GCF_002931975.1 of Rathayibacter sp. AY1F3. Taxonomy (NCBI): domain Bacteria; kingdom Bacillati; phylum Actinomycetota; class Actinomycetes; order Micrococcales; family Microbacteriaceae; genus Rathayibacter; species Rathayibacter sp. AY1F3. Next base: position 132,846 of record NZ_PSVF01000002.1, read on the forward strand.
TGGCCCTCCACCGGTGCGATCCTCTTCGACGCGCTCCTCGCGCGGAGCCTGACTCCTGACGGGGTGATCGCCGTCCCGGACTCCGGAGATCTGCGCGCCGACCTGCTCCTCCTGGTCACCGGCACTGCCGCCGAGCTGAGCGACCCAGTGGCCGAGCCGCTCCTGCGCGCGGTGACCGCTGCGATCCAGACCGACACCGAGCTCGCCGCGCAGTACCGCACCCTGCTGCTCGAGCCCCAGCTGAGCGCGATCGCCGCGCGTCTCGCGAGTGGAGGAGCGGCCGACCCCTCCGGCGCGGCGGAGCTCCTGCTCGGCCCGATCCTCCACCGATGGCTCCTCCGGAGCGGCCTCTTCACCGGCGCGTGGATCGAGGGGCACGTCGAGCGGGTCCTGCGAGCGCTCCGCGCCTGACGCGTCCCCACCGACCGGCCGGCCTGCCGGGGCCGCATTCCAGCTGCGCCTCTTGACCGGCGGCACCGCAGGGAGTCGGATGAGGGCGTGCGCGCGCTGGTCCCCGTCTCCGATCCGTGGTCCGTCGACGGGAGCGGGCGGGCGGACGACGGGCCCGTCGACGACCTCGCGGTCCGCGCCGAGCGGGACGGCGGCTCGTACTCGGTCCGGACGCTGCGGCTGACCGGTGTCCGCCTCGGGCCGCGCGGCTCGGTGCACGGAGTGGTCACCGACCCGGTCGCGACGGCCGCGCTCGCGATCGGCTCGCTCCTCCTCTCGGTGATCCCCGCCGGCCTGCCCGGGGACCGGACGCGAGCGGCGATGGTGGCGGCGGAGGCGCGGGCTCAGGAGCTGGCCGCCGACCGGCCCGCGTGGGACGTGAGCCCCCTCCCCCTCGACGGGATCGACTACGCGCTCTTCACCCGGACCCTGCCCGAGGGCGCCGTCGCGCACGCCGACCTCGGCTGGGCCGTCGTCGCGCTGTGGAGCACAGGCCCGCTCCCCCGGGGCCCCTTCCACCTGCTCGAGATCCCCGACGAGCCCGTCCCGCGCTGAGTCGCCCGGATCGGCTCGCGACACACCGCAGCGGGGAGCCGATCCGGGCGACTCAGCGAGCGGATCCGCGCAGGGCGGCGCAGGGTCACGCGCCCGCGACCGTGGAGCCGCGCACCAGCAGCTCGGTCGGCAGCAGCGTCACGCGCTGCACCTCCTCGCCCGCCAGGAGTCGCACCAGCACGTCCGCCATCGCCTCGCCGAGGCCCGTGGAGGGCTGGCGCACCGTGGTGAGGCGCGGCTCGCTCGCCTCGGCGAAGTAGTCGCCGTCGAAGCCCGCGAGCGCGATGTCGCCCGGCACCGTGAGGCCGCGCTCGCGCAGCGCCGTCAGGGCGCCCGCCGCCATCTGGTCGTTGGAGGCGAAGACCGCGTCGATAGGCCGCCCGGAGTCGAGCAGGCGGCGCATCGCGGTCGCGCCGTCCTCGGGCGAGTAGTCGCCGTACTCGACGAGCGAGTCGTCGAGCCCCGCGGCGGTGACGGCCGAGCGCCAGCCGGACAGGCGGTCGATCGCGGCGGGCATGTCCTGGCGGCTCGCGATCATCGCGGGGGCCGTGCGGCCGAGGCCCAGGAGGTGCTCGGTGACCGTGCGCGCCGCTCCGGTGTTGTCGACGTCGACGAAGAAGCTGCCGCCCTCCTCCGTCAGCGGCCGCCCGCCGAAGACCACAGGGAGGGAGGCGCCGAGCTGCGCGTAGGAGTGGTCGCCGCTGTGGTGCGAGACGACGAGCGCGCCGTCGACGTTGCCGCCGAGCAGGTAGCGCCGCGTCTTCTCGGGAGCCGCCTCGGACGCGATCACGATGGTGAGCGTGTACTCGGTGCCGGCGAAGGCCATCGCGGCGCCCTGCACGACCGAGGCGAGGAACGGATCCGCGAACACCTTCGCCGCCGACTCCGGCACCACGAGCGCGACGGTCTGCGTGCGGCGGCTGGCGAGGGAGCGCGCGGCGCGGTTGGGCACGTAGCCGAGCTGCTCGATCGCGGCGAGCACGGCCGTCCGGGCGCCGTCCTTCACGCGCGGGGAGTCGTTGACGACCCGGCTGACCGTCGCGCGGGAGACTCCGGCCAGCGCGGCGACGGCTTCGAGGGTCGGGGCGGCCGAGGCGGTGTCGTGGGTCATGCGGGCCTTCCTCGCGGGTGCCTCCGAGGCTAGCCGAGCGCCGGAGGAGCGGGCTCGTGGACGGCGTCCTCGGCGCGAAGGGGCGCGGATCGCGGCCATTCGGGGGTGATGCGGGGCGGCGGAGCGGGCCGGCGGAGTGAGTCCGCGGCGTGCGAGGGCGCGGATCGAGGCCGTTCGGGGTGGCGCCGGGCGGTCGGGGGCACCGCCTCGGCGATGGCCGACACGACCGGCGCGCAGCGATCGATCGCCCGCCGCCGGCGGCAGGCCGCCCCCGTGACGGTCAGCGCCCGCGACGGAAGCGCGCGAGGAGTCTCCGGAGCCGTTCGGCCTGCCGGTCGGTGAAGTCGTTCGACAGCCGGAACGCCTCGCTCGTCGGGTCCGCCCCGTTCGCGACATCGCGGATGGCGCGCAGCGCCTGCTCGGACGGCGTCGGCCCGTCCCCCGGACGCGGCTGCGCGGGCCCGCTCGAGGGGTCCTCGTCGCGCGGGTCCTTCGGCTCCATGTCGCCTCCTCCGCGCCAGCCTAGGCGGCGGGAGGCCGGGCCAGGAGGGCCGGACGGGGCATGATCGACGGGATCCTGCGCGGCAGCGGTCAGGATGAGCCGAGCACGACGAACGGCCGAGCCGAGAACCCGCCGACCGCTCAGTCCACGGCCCGATCCCTCACCGCAGCCCCCGACCCCCGGACCAGGAGCACCACGGCCCCGGGCCCGAGGCCCCCGTCCCGCGGTCCGATGTCCCCCGACCCGGTCTCGCGGGAGTCTCCGGGCGTCAGCCCTTCACCGCTCCGCTCATGATGCCCGCGATGAGCTGGCGTCCGGCGAGCAGGAACAGCACCAGCAGCGGAATCACCGAGAGCACGGCGCCGGCCAGCACGATCGAGTAGTCGACGTAGTAGCCCGACTGCAGCTGCGCGAGCGCGGTCTGCAGGGTCGGGTTCGTGGGGCTGAGGACGATCAGCGGCCAGAGGAAGTCGGTCCAGGCCATCATGAACGTGAAGAGCCCGAGGATCGCCATCGCCGGTCGCGCCGCCGGGACGGCGACGGTGAGGAACGTCCGGAACTGGTTCGCTCCGTCCACGCGCGCCGCCTCGATCAGCTCGTCCGGGATCACGTCGACCAGGTACTGCCGCATGAAGAACACGCCGAACGCGGTGACCAGCGTCGGCACGATCACGGCGCCGAGCGAGCCGGTCCAGCCGAGCTGCCGCATCAGGATGAACAGCGGGATGATGCCCAGCTGCGTCGGGATCGCCATGGTCGCGACGACTCCGATCATCAGGCCGTCGCGCCCGCGGAACCGCAGCTTCGCGAAGGCGTAGCCGGCGAGCGTCGAGAACGACACGACCGAGAGCGTGATGATCCCCGAGACGATGACGCTGTTCAGCAGCGCCGTCCAGAACGGGATCGCCGTCAGCACCTGCGAGGCGTTGGCGAGGAAGTTGCCGCCCGGGACGAGCGGCAGGGTCTCGCTGCGGGTCGCGTTCGAGCCGCTCGCCACGACGAACGACCACCACAGCGGGTAGGTCGAGCCGAGGATGAAGGCGCTCAGCAGCCCGTAGGTGAGGAAGCCGGGCCGGTCGACGCGGCCGGCGCGGGAGGCGCGGACGCGGCGCACCGGGAAGGCGGCGGAGGTGGCGGGGGCGGTCATCGCTCGCTCTCGTTCTGGCCGAGGCCGGTGGTGGTGAGCAGGGGGTCCGCGGCGGCGATCTCGTCGGCGGTCGCGGGGCGGGCGGAGCGCCGCTTCGAGCGCTGCGAGATGCGGTTCTCGACGGAGGCGATCCGCCGCGAGATCGCGAAGTTCAGCAGGCCGATCAGCACGATCAGGAGGAACAGCAGCCACGCGATCGCGGCCGCCTCGCCGAAGTTCTGACGGAAGAACGCCATCTCCCAGAGGTAGAGGACGGTGGTCTGGAACTGCCGGTCCGAGCCGCCGATGCCGCCCGCGTTCGACACGTCGAACAGGCGCGGCTCCGCGAAGATCTGCAGGCCGCCGATGGTGGCGGTGATGATCACGAAGATCAGGGTCGGCCGGATGCTGGGGATCGTGATCGAGCGGAAGCGGCGGAACGCGTTCGCCCCGTCGATCGCGGCCGACTCGTGCAGCTCGCGCGGCACGGCCTGCATGGCGGCGAGGAGGATGAGGGCGTTGTAGCCGGTCCAGCGCCAGTTGACCATCGTCGCGATCGCGACGTGGCTGGCGAGGCGGTCGTTCGTCCACTCGATCGGGCTGATGCCCACGAGGCCGATCAGATTGTTGATCAGGCCCTCCTGGTCGCTGAAGACGCTCGAGAAGATCAGCGCGACCGCGACCGGCGAGACGATGTACGGCAGCAGGACGCTCATCCGCCAGAAGGTGCTGGCCCGCAGCGCCTGGTCGAGGGCGGCCGCGAGCAGCAGCGCGACGGCGAGCTGCGGGATCGTGGAGAGCAGGAAGATGCTCAGCGTGTTGACGATCGAGTTCCAGAAGAAGCGGTCGCCGAGCACGGCCGCGAAGTTCGCGAACCCGACGAAGTCGCCCTGGCCCTGCAGCAGCTGCCAGTCGTAGAGCGACACGACGAGCGTGTAGACCAGCGGGAACGCTCCGGTGAGCGCGAAGAGCAGGAAGAACGGCGAGATGTAGAGGTAGGGCGAGGCCTTCACGTCGAAGCGGCTCGCGCGCTGGCGGAAGGTCAGCGGGAGTCGGGGCGCCGGGCGCCGCTTCCCCGCGGGGGGCGTCGCCGTGGCCGGCGGGGTGAGTGTGCTCGTCATGGCGCTCTCTTCGAGGTCGAGTCGGAGTCGGAGGGGATGCGGCGGGGCCGGAGTCTCTCGTACGGCGGGGCCGGCCGGGAGGAGTCGCGGGCGGCGGGGCCGGAGAGGCCTCGGCCGGCGGGCGGCAGCGTTTCTCCCGTGCGGCGAGGTGGCCCGGGATGCGGGCGGCCCGGCCGCACGGGGACCGGGAGGTCCGGTGGCGGCCGGACCTCCCGTGATGGTGGGGCCTCGTCCCGGAGGGGTCAGCCCCCGGGCGTCGGCCCGACCGGATCAGTCGACGAGCTCGCCGAGGAGCTGGAGCGCCTCGTTCCAGCCCTCCTTGCCGTCGATCTCGCCGCGGTCGACCTTCTGCAGGACCGGTCCGAAGACGTTCTCCTGGATCAGCGAGTCGTCCGGGCCCTTGTACTGGGCGACGACGCCCTCGGCGCGCTGCGCGAGGATCGCGCCGGTCGGGGAGTCGTTCATGCCGGGGTCGGGAGCGGCCGCGGAGGCGAGCTCCTTCTGCGCGTCGAGGGTGCTCGGGAACGGTCCGGCCGCCTCGAACGCCTTCAGCTGCTGCTCCGGCTCGCTGAGCCACGACGCCAGCGCTGCGGCCTCGGCGGGGTGCTTCGACTGGGTCGGGACCGAGAGGAACGAGCCGCCCCAGTTGGCGGGGCCGCCGGGGAAGACGTCGGCGAAGTCCCAGCCGGTGGCCTCGGCGTTCCCGCCGCCGGCCTCGACGTTGCTCTTCAGCGTGCCGAACATCCAGCCCGGGCAGACGAAGGTGGCGAAGGTCTGGTCGGTGAACGACTTGCCCTTGTTCCAGTCCCACGCCTTCTGCGCGGCCGAGAGGCCGGAGGCGGTGGCGTCGGTCAGCTGGCCCCAGCGCTCCTCGAGCTCCGGGTTGCCCTCGACGTTCAGCTCGCCGTCGGAGGTGTAGTACCCCTCGGGCAGCTGGTTGACCATGGCGTTCCAGACGAATCCGGAGTGGTCGAACCACGCCTTGCCGGTCGCGTCGTGGTACTTCTGGCCGGCGGCGAAGTAGTCGTCCCAGGTCGCGTCCGGTCCGCCGAGCATCTCGGCGACGGCGGCGCGGTCGGTGGGCATGCCGGCGGCCTCGAAGGCGGCCGTGTTGTAGCAGAGGCCCTCGGGTCCGATGTCGGTGCCGTAGCCGATGACGCGTCCCTCGGGGTCGGTCGCCTGCTCGTACTTCCAGTCGACCCAGTCGGCCTTGCGGTCCTCGATGCCGTGGTCGCGCAGGTCGACGAACTGGTCCGAGACCTCCATGACGGAGCCGAGCCAGCCCTCCTCGATGGCGACGACGTCGGCGAGTCCGGAGCCGGCGGCGAGCTTGGTGAACGCGTCGGTCCGCGCGTTGCCGCCGGTGTCGATGTTGTTCGGGACGATGGTGATCCCCGGGTTGGCGTCCTCGTACTCGCCGTAGAGCTCGTCGAAGCCCATGGCGTTGAACGTGGTGACGGTCAGCTCGATCTCGCCGCCCTCGGAGGCGTCGGATCCCGACGAGCATCCGGTGACGATCAGGGCGAGGGCCGAGGCGCCGGCGATCGCCGCGGCGATCCTGGTGCGTCGTGAATAGGGCACGGTCACTCCTTCGTGATGGTGGTGGGGCACCCCTGCGAGCGCTCTCACGCGTGCTGTTCCGCGTATGTGAGAGCGCTCTCACGAGGTGTGCGGCGAGCTTACGCACGCCCCCTCGGAGAGGTCAAGCGTTTTCGAGAGAGCGCTCTCATCGAATTGATGGTCCCCGCCCAGCCGCGCGCCTCCCCGCCGCCCTCGCCCCGCGAGAACGCAGAAGTCGCGGTACTCGAACGCGAGTATCGCGACTTCCGTGGACTCACCGCCCTCTGCCGATCGAGTAGCGGCTACTCGATCAGCAGGCCGCCCTCAGCCCACCAGCACCGCGAAGCCCTGCGCGGGCAGCTGCACGGAGACGGCACCGGACGGCGACGACTCGCTCGCGAGCGCGCCGTCCTGCGAGTAGACGCGCAGGGTGCCGGAGCCGCCCGAGACGCCGATCGCCGTGGTGCGCACCCCGTCGGTGGAGTTGCGGATCAGCTCGGTGCGGCCGCCCTCTCCTCCGACCACGAGGCGCGTCACCAGCGGGCGCACCAGCAGCGCGTCGAGGCGCGTCCGGCCGCTCAGCGGGCGGACCTCGACGCTCGACGAGCCGGCCGGCACGGTGCGGCGGAGCTTCTCCGGGAGCAGCGCGCCCGACGCCTCGGTGACCCCCTGCGACCCGACGGTCGAGCGGAGCAGGTCGAGCGGCCGCTTCCCCGACGTCCAGACGCTCAGGGGCGTGCGCTCCGTGCCGCGCTGCGGCTGGTCAAGGACGGCCTCGACCACGCGGTCCTGCGTGGACGAGCCGATCGGGATCGAGATCGCGCGGCGCGGGTCGGTCAGCGAGAGGTACGAGCCGCTCCAGCCGGCCTCCCCCGTCCAGGACGACTCGGGCGTGACGACGGTGCCACCGCGCGCACTCTCCGCCTCGACCAGCGTCAGTCCGTCGCGCGAGCGCTCGGTGGCGACGGAGCGGGCACGGTCGGCGACGTCCGGGTGCTCGTCGAGCGCCAGCATCGCCAGCAGGCCGTGGATGGTGCTCTCGGCGCCGCTGTTGCGGTTGACGGAGCCGTCGGCCTGGACGCCGTCGAAGACGACTCCGGTGGCCGGGTCGTAGACCGGGGCGAGGCTGCGGTTCAGGCCGAAGAACCAGGCGCCCTGCACGGCCGCGAGGTCGGTGAAGGCGCTGGAGCCGGTGGCGTCGGCCAGGGCGAGCGAGTTCTGCAGGCGGGAGTCGGCTCCGTAGGCGATCTGCACGCGGTCGGTCGGAGTGGGGTTCCAGCCGTTGTCGGGGCCGCCGGCGGTGAGCAGCTCCGGAGCGAAGCGGGCGCCGTCGACGATCGCGGGCTCGAGGAGGGAGGAGTCGTCGAGCGCCGCGGACGACGCGGCGAGTCCGCCGGCCATCTGCGACGACCAGGAGTGCCAGAGCGTGCGCGACTTCGTCCACGGCAGGATCGCGCCGTACGGCCAGGCGGTGGTGTCCGCCTCCGTCGTGGTGCGGGCGTAGGCGGCGACGCCCTCGGCGAGCTCGGCCGTGCTCGTGCGCACCGCGGAGTCGTCGGGGGCGGCCTCGAGGTAGGCGGAGAGGCCGAGCAGCGCCTCCGAGGTGGCGTCGGCGCCGTCGACGATCAGCCAGGCCGGCACCTGCACGCCGTCGGCCTGCGCGTACTCGCCGTAGCGCGTGAGCACCTCGCGGTCGACCGCGGCGACGCCGAGGCGCAGCCGCTCCTGCAGGAAGGCGGCGAACTCCGGATCCGTGTCGCGGAACGCCGCGTAGCCCTCGCCGAGCGCCCAGAGGGTGCGGGCGAGCCAGTAGCTGTCCTCGGAGTCGCTGGGATCCGGCAGCTCGACCGGCTCGGCGCTCGCGTTCAGCTCCCCGTCGGTCTGCATCCAGAGCACCACGTTCCCGGCGTCGTCGCCCTCGGTGGTCTGGAAGTAGGCGAGGGCGCGGAGCGTCTCGAAGGCCTTCTCGCGGCTCTCGGTCGATCCGGTCTGCTGCCAGTGACGGAGGTAGACGACCGCGGCGCGCGAGATGTCGTCGGTGTTGAACGCGCCCTGCTCGTAGTCGCCGGTCGCCGGATCGAGGCGGCCGCCGCCCACGCGCTCGAAGGCGCCGCCGTCGCGGGCGTCGGCGTAGGTCCACGGCATCACCAGGGTCGGCTCCTCGTCGAGCCGGTAGGTGGTGTGGCCGGGCTCGGGCACCGGAGTGGCGGTGTCGAGGAGGAAGTCGAGGTGCGCCGTGTTCGTCAGCGGCTCGGCCGCCTGCGCGGGGGTCGCGCCGAGGGCGAGGCCCCCGACGGTGAGGGCGGCGGCGGCCAGGACGGCCGCCGATCTGGTGAGCGTGTTCGTCATCGAACTCTCCTTGGGTGGGGGATGTGGGGGGGCGGATCTCGATGCGCCGGCGGTGCGGGCTGCTCGATCAGCGGGAGGCGCCGGCGGACTCGATCAGCGGAGTCAGCCGTCCGTGCGGACGAGGCGGGCCGCGCCGATCTTCGAGTCGGCCATGCCGTAGAAGACGTAGTGCTGCCCGTCGATCTCCTCGATCGCCGTCGGGAAGACGACGTTCGGGACGATCCCGCTGCGCTCCTCCTCCGTCTCGGCCTCGAGCAGCGGCTCGGCGGTGCGCGCGATCACCCGCGACGGCTCGTCGCCGTCGAGGAGGATCGCTCCGGCCGAGTAGTTCACGTGCTGCTGCTGCGCGAAGGCGCTGTCGATCACTCCGGTCACCCCGTGGTGGATGAGCAGCCACCCCTCGGGCACGCGCAGCGGCGCGGGGCCGCCGCCGACCTTCAGCTCCTCGAACGGGAACTCCGGGCCCGCGAGGAACCGGTGCCGCGTCCAGCGCGTGAGGCTCGCCAGGTCGCGGTCGACCTCGTCCACCGGCACGTAGCTGATCCAGATGCTCTGCCGCGGGTCCTCGATCCCGGCCGGGAGGCGCACGCCCTCGCCCGGCCGCGTCTCGCCGAGGTCCCACATCGGCCGGTGCAGCACCGCGAACGAGCGGGTGCCGTCCGGGGCGGCGACGATCTCGGGGAAGAACACACAGTCCTTGTTGTGGAACAGGCCGAGGTCGATGTCGAGCGCGTCGTCGTAGGCGAAGGTCACCGGGCCCAGGCGCCGCCAGTCGCGGAGATCCTCCGACACGGCGAGCGCCGTCCGGGGCCCGAGCGGTCCGTAGGCGACGTAGGTCATCACGTGCAGGCCGAGCGCCTCGATGAAGGTGATCCGCGGATCCTCCACGCCTGCGTTGTGCGCGCCGCGCTCGAAGCCGCGGTCGGGCGCGAGCACGACGCCCTCGCGCTCGACCCCGACGGGCACGCCGCCCTCGACGACCACGCGGGCCAGGCCCACGCGGGAGACGTTGCCGGCGGCGACCATCCGGGGCAGGAGGTACAGCTCGCCGTCGGGTCCGCGGCCGCTGCCGGGGTTGAGCACCCCCTCGGCTTCGAGGGCGTCGCCCGGGGCGGGCTCCATCACGACGCCGACGCGCTCGAGACGGTAGGGGACAGTGGTGAGGGTGGGAGACATGGTCAGCCTTTCACTCCGGATCCGAGATCGGTCGAGACGAAGTAGCGCTGGAACACGATGAACAGCACCACGACGGGCGCGGCGAGCACGACGGCTCCCGCGAGGATCGCCCCGAACGGGTTGTCGGTCGACGACGCCACGTTCGAGATGTAGTTGGCCAGGGACACGGCGAGCGGCTGCAGCGACGCGTCCTTGGTGATGAGGAACGGCCAGAGGAACTCGTTCCAGGGGCCGATGAAGGTCAGCAGCACGGCGGTCACCAGCGCGGGCCGCACCAGCGGGAGCGCGATGGTCCACAGCAGCTTCAGCTCGCCGGCGCCGTCGATCCGGGCCGCCTCGAACAGCTCCTTGGGGAGCTGCAGGAAGTACTGCCGGAAGATGATCACCGCCGTCGAGTTGATGGCGAACGGAAGGATCATCCCGAGGTGGCTGTCCGCGAGGCCGTAGTCGCGCGCGATCAGCACGTAGAGCGGGATCTGCAGCAGCTGGAACGGGATGACCTGCACCAGCAGGGCGAGCGCGAACACCGCGTTGCGCCCCCGCCACTGCAGCATCGCCAGCGCGTACCCGGCGAGGACGCCGAAGAACACCGTGCAGAGCAGCACGCCGCCGGTGAAGATCCCGGAGTTGACCAGGCCGGTGAGCAGGCTGATCCGCTCGTTCACGTTGACGTAGTTGTCGAGCGTGAGGTTGCCCGGCTCCGGGATCGCTCCCGCCAGCGTCGGGTCCGGATCCGTCTGCAGGGAGCCGACGATCATGTAGTAGAAGGGGAAGAGGAAGACGATCGCGCCGATCGCGAGCACGACTCCGCGCACGATCACGGCTCCGCGGCTGGAGCCGACGGGGCGCCTCCGCGGCGACTTCTCGGGGGCGACGGCGGCGGGCACGGCCGAGGCGGCGCCTCCGGCACTGGACAGGGTGCTCATGAGTTCCTCTCCCCCGCGAAGCGGTTCTGCAGATAGGCGATGACCAGCACCAGCAGCACCAGGACCACGCCGATGGCCGAGGCCACGTCGGGCTGCCCCTGCTGGATCCCGAGCTGGTACATCAGCAGCACGGGCGAGGCGGACGCGCCGTTGGGGCCGCCTCCGCCGGTGAGGAGGTAGGGCTCGGTGAAGAGGTTCGCCCCGGTGACGGTCGACACCAGCAGCACCAGGAGGGTCGCGGGCCGCACGCTCGGCACGGTCACCGACCAGAACTGGCGGATGCGTCCGGCGCCGTCGGTCGAGGCCGACTCGTAGAGCTCCTTCGGCACGTTCTGCAGCGCCGCCAGGTACAGCAGGATGTAGAACCCGAGCTGCTTCCAGGTGACGTAGAGCGCGATGATCGGCATCGCGAGCTGCTCGTTGATCAGCCACGACGGGTTCGGCGCGAGCGGCCCGAGGAGGCTGTTGACCAGGCCGTTCCCGTTGAAGAGGAACAGCCAGACGCCGACGACCGCGACGCTCGCCGTGACGTAGGGCACGTAGAAGCTGACGCGGAGGAACGTCCGCAGGTGCACGACCTTGTCGAGCGCCGCGGCGAGCAGGAGCGAGAGCACCACCGTCAGCGGCACGTTGATCACCAGGAAGATCCCGATGTTGCCGAAGGAGCGGATGACCTGCGGGCTCGAGAACGCCGTGACGAAGTTGTCGAGGCCGACGAACGGCCGCTCCACCTGCACGCCCGGAGCCGCGAAGAAGAAGTCGTGGAACGCGATCCAGACCGAGTAGACGACCGGGAACGCGAAGACCGCGAGCACGAAGAGGAGGTAGGGGCTGCCGAACAGCAGCCCGAGGGGCTGGGGCCCGAGGACGCGGTGCAGGAGGCTCCGCTTCCCCGGTGCCCCGGCCGGCGCGGGCCGGCGGGTGAGGGTGGTCACGGCCGGGTCACTGCTGGCCGGCGAGCCCGGTGACGGTCTCGGCCGCTCCGTCGAGCGCCGTCTTCACGTCGCCCTCGCCGAAGATGACCGTCTTGCCCCACGCGTCGCGGATCGCCTGCAGCATCTGCACGGTGTTCGGCCCCGACGGCACCTCGATGGTGCGGCTCGCCTGGTCGCCGAAGCGCTGGTAGGCGGGGTTCGCCTCGAAGTAGTCGGCGTAGGTGGTCTGCAGGTCGGTGCGCAGCGGCATCTGGCCGGTGGTCTCGAGCAGCGAGCGGTCCTGCTCCTCGCTGGTCGCGAACTTCAGCACCTCCCACGCCGTGCCCTTGTTGGCGCAGGCGGAGTAGAGGCCGACGTTCTTCGCGTCGCTGAAGGTCCAGGTGTCCTCGGCGGGCGTGCCGTCGGGGGTGGGCACCGAGACGGAGCCCCAGTTCAGGTCGTCGTAGACCGAGACCGCCCAGGGGCCGACGATCGACATCGCGGCCTGGCCGTCGGCGAAGGCGTCGCCCTGGTACTGCTCGCGGCCGGCGAGGCCCTGGTCGTAGAGGCTCTTCCAGAAGTCGGCGACCTCGTAGCCCTCGTCGTCGGCGAAGGTGGCCTTGCCGTCCTCGACGAGGCTCGTCCCTCCGGTGGCCGCGGCGTAGAGCGGCATGAAGTCGAACTGGGTCTGGAAGAACTCGCTGGTGGGCGCGGGCTGGATCGCGGCGGGCGCGGCTCCCGATTCGACCAGCGTCTTCGACGTGGCGAGGAAGTCGTCGTAGGTCGACAGCGACGGGTTCTCGGGGTCGAGTCCCGCCTTCGCGAAGAGGTCCTTGTTGTAGAAGATGACGACCGGGTTGCTCTTCCACGGCATCTGGAAGTACTCGCCGTCGGCGTTCTGGTACTGCTCGGCGAGGTCGCCGCTGCGGGTCTCGATGTAGTCGGCGCCGCCGTCGAAGCTCGAGAGGTCGACGAGTCCGCCCTGGCGCTCGAACTGGCCGACCGCGCTCGGGGCCGTGTTGAAGACGAGGCACGGCGCGTTGCCGGCCGTGATCGCGGCTCCGATGACCTCCTCGCTGCTCTTGCCCGCGGGGATCTCCTGTCCGGTGATCTCCTCGTCCGGGTGGTCCGCGTTCCACGCGTCGACCATCGCCTTGCCCCACTGCACCTCCTGCTCGTTGTTCGAGTACCAGATGGTGATCGGTCCGGTGGCGGTGAGGTCGGTCGACGCTCCGCCACCACCGCTGCAGGCGGTGAGGGCGAGGGTCGCGAGGGAGGCGGTGGCGATCCCGGTCAGCCAGCGTCTCGTCGTCGAGGGGGCCATGGTGTTCTCCTTGTCCGGCGTGCGCGACGGTGCGCACGCGTCTTCAGTGGGTCGACGGCCGCGGAGGAGCGGTCGAGTGGCGCACCACGAGCCCGGCGGGCTCGAGGTCGACGTCGGGGGCGCTGCCGGACTCGATGAGGTCGAGCAGCGTGCGGGCGGCCTCCTCGCCCCAGCGCGCGGGGCGCGTGCGGGCCGAGGTCAGCGACGGGTAGACGTGGGCGGCGATCTCGGAGTCGTCGAAGCCCGTGATCGAGAGGTCGTCGGGGAGCCGGAGCCCGCGGGCGTGCGCGACGCCGAGCCCGGCGATGGCCATCGGGTCGTTGCCGAAGACGATCGCGGTGGGCGGGGTCGGGCTGTCGAGGAGGTGCTCGGTGGCCGCCGCGCCCTGCTCCGCGCTGAAGTCGGTGGCGACGAGCGCGGTGGGCTCGAGCCCCGCGTCGGTGCAGGCCCGCGTGAACGCCTCGCGGCGGCGAGAGGAGTGGAGCAGGTGGTCCGGCCCCGCGACGTGCGCGATGCGGCGGTGGCCGAGCTCCGCCAGGTGCCGGACGGCGTCGGCGATGCCCGCGGAGTCGTCCATCACGACGGCGGGTGAGGAGGAGCCCTCGAGGCGCCCGAGCGTGACGGCCGGGATCTGCAGCTCGGCGAGCAGTGCCGGCCGGGAGTCGTCCTGCCGGAGGTCGGTGAGGAACACGCCGTCGACGCGGCGGTCGGCCGCGAGCGTGCGGTAGACGGCCTCCTCGGAGGCGCCCGGATCGACGACGCTGAGCACCAGCACGCGGCCGCGCTCGGCGAGCACCCGCTCGACCCCCGAGATGAAGGAGGGGAAGAACGGGTCGGCCGCGATGACCGCCGGGTCGCGCGCCACGACGAGGCCCACCGCGAACGAGACGCTGGTGGAGAGGGAGCGGGCCGTGAGGCTGGGCCGGTATCCGAGCTCGGCGGCGACGCGGAGGATCCGCTCGCGGGAGTCGGGCGAGACGCCCGGCCGGTCGTTGAGCGCGAACGAGACGAGCGCCTTGCTCACGCCGGCCTCGCGCGCGACGTCGAGGATCGTCGGTCTGCCCGCCATGGGAGCTCCTTCGCTCGTCGCCGCGTCTGAACCGGTTTTGTAAACCGGTTCAGAGCACCGTAGCAGGGAGGCGCGCGGAGGAGAAGAGGGAGGTGGATGAAGCGGTGCTCGTGCCACCTGGAGCCCGTTTCCCGCCTGTCCCCGGCGCTGAGACGTGCGGGCCTCGGCCGGTCGCTACGGTGTCGGACGCCTGTGCATGTGCGCCCGGGATGGCCGCCGAGCGAGTGGCTCCAGGCCGCTCACGGAACCGTCGTCCGGCGGAATCTGAGAGCCCTCCGCGTCCCGGCTCAGGCTCGGCTGGCTGGTGCTGGAGTGTCCCGGTGCCCGGTGATCCCGCAGGCACTCCCCCGACCCGAGAGAGAGAACGATCATGGCCCGCCCCCACCCCGCCAGCCGCACCACGAGCGAGCAGCGCACCGAGCACGCCGAGCAGTACTCGGCCGGAGCGCGCTACGCGTCGGAGGCGTTCGGCACCTTCCTCCTGGTCGCCGGCGGCGTCGGCACCGCGGTCTTCGCCTCCGCCTTCCCCGACTCCGGCAACGCGCTCGGAGTCGGCTTCCTCGGCGTCGCCCTCGCCTTCGGCCTCACCGTGATGGCCGGCATCTACGCCGTCGGCCACATCTCCGGCGGCCACTTCAATCCCGCCGTCAGCGTCGGCCTCGCCATCGCCGGCCGCACCGAGTGGAAGCACATCCCCGGCTACATCGTCAGCCAGATCCTCGGCGGACTCGTCGGAGCCGGAGTGGTCTTCCTCGTCGCCGCCGACGGCCCCGCCGGCTACCTGGCCGCCGCCCGCGACTCCGGCTTCGCCTCCAACGGCTACGGCGCCGCCTCCCCCGGCGGCTTCGGCCTCGGCGCGGTCATGCTGACCGAGATCGTCCTGACCGCCGTCTTCGTCGCCGTCATCCTCTCCGTCACCGCCAAGAGCGAGTACAAGGCCGTCGCGCCGCTCGCCATCGGCTTCACGCTGACGCTCGTGCACCTGATCAGCATCCCGGTGAGCAATACGTCGGTGAACCCGGCGCGATCGATCGCTGCCGCTGTGTTCGCGGGGCCGGATGCGCTCGGGCAGGTGTGGCTGTTCCTGGTGGCGCCGATCGTGGGTGCTGCTATCGCGGGGGTGGGGACGAAGGTGCTGAACCGGCGGAAGTAGAAAGTTGACGGCGCGCGCCGCGACGGGCGCCCTCCCTCACGCAAGGGCACACTGATGCTTCCGATGCGCCTCGAAGGACAATCGGGTGACCCGCCCGCCCTCAGCAGGGTGGCGGTGTGAGTAGAGCGATCAAGATCCGGCTGAATCGGCTAATGCAACACACGAAGGCACCAACTTGCCCCTCGGCTCACTCGAGGCGCATCCTCACCCCAGAGCGCTCGACTACGACCTTGCTCCCCCGGGGCTACGACGCAGAGCTTGCAGCTGTTGGATCCCAGCAGCGACGGGCGCGTCGAGGTGCAGCCGAGCGCAACGATCTATCGGACGTGCGCCCGAGGCCAAGCAACTGTGGTGCGGCTCCGCCTCAAAAACCCCCTCGCGAACCCAAAGCGAGACGTCCCGCCACGAGACGCCTTGCCGAGACAAACGTGCGCCCGAGATCCGACGAGCGCTCGGGCTTCGCCCGTGAGGCGACCGCGAGTCCCAGGAAGCTAATGTTTAACGAGGCGGCCACCGGATGAGGAGCGGCTGCGGTTGTCTCGCAACGGAGTGCTCGCTATCGACGCACCGCGCAGTAGCGCACCGTGCTCACGAGACCAACAGGCTTCGCTGCATCACCCACCGGCGAAGCCGCATGGAACCGACCATCGACGGGACCCAACCCGTGCTGACGCCTGTCTCGTTCGACGCCCGTCGCCAGACTTCATCGGGGGTCAAAGGGGATTATTCAGCCGACGCCAGCGCACAATCGGTCGACCGTCGGCAGCAATGTGACGGTTTGCCGGGCTGCCTGGACGGCGGCGCGACGGCCTTGTGGCGTCTTGACGACCGCGTGAGGCGCCAGGGACAGCGCCTGTAGCTCGGATATGGTGAAAACGTGATCACCGGAGAGCTTAAGAGCAAGATCGATCGGGTCTGGGATGCGTTCTGGTCCGGAGGCATCTCGAATCCGCTCGAGGTGATCGAGCAGATCACCTACCTACTGTTCGTGCGGCGGCTCGATGACCTGCAGACGCTCGCCGAGAGGAAGGCGCGCGTCACCGGCGGAGCGATCGAGCGGCCGATCTACCGGCTGGGTCTGGAGCATCTGCGGTGGAGCCGCTTCAAGAACGACGACCCCGAGGTCATGTGGCAGGTCGTCGGCGACGAGGTGTTCCCGTTCCTGCGCAGCCTCGGTGGTGACGGGTCGACGTACGGCGAGCACATGCGTGACGCCCGCTTCACGATCCCGACGCCCGCGCTGCTCTCGCGGGTGGTCGACATGCTCGACGACATCCCGATGGCCGAGCGCGACACCAACGGCGACCTCTACGAGTACCTGCTGTCGAAGATTGCCGCCGCAGGAGTGAACGGGCAGTTCCGCACGCCCCGTCACATCATCGAGCTGATGGTCGCCATGATGGCGCCCCAGCCGGCGGACGAGATCTGCGACCCAGCGTGCGGCACGGCCGGGTTCCTCGTCGCTGCATCGGAGTACGTGCGGCGGGAGCACCCTGGTGTGCTGACGAACACAGCGCAGCGCTCGCACTTCCACACGAGCATGTTCCACGGGTTCGACTTCGACTCGACCATGCTGCGCATCGGCAGCATGAACATGTTGCTCCACGGCATCGAAGCGCCGGACATCCGCTACCGCGATTCGCTCTCCGAGGGCGTAAGCGACGACGCCGAGCGGTACACGCTGATCCTCGCCAACCCGCCCTTCGCCGGCTCGCTCGACTACGAGTCGACGTCGAAGGACCTGCAGCGCATCGTGAAGACGAAGAAAACCGAGTTGCTCTTCGTCGCCCTGTTCCTGAAGCTCCTGAAGCCCGGCGGCCGCGCGGCCGTCATCGTGCCCGACGGCGTGATGTTCGGCTCGTCGACGGCACACAGGGCGCTGCGACGGATGCTCGTGGAGGACCAAAAGCTCGACGCGGTAGTCAAGCTCCCGTCCGGCGTCTTCCGCCCCTATGCAGGCGTCTCGACCGCGATCCTGTTCTTCACGAAGACGAACTCCGGCGGCACCGACGACGTCTGGTTCTACGACGTGCACGCCGACGGACTCTCGCTCGACGACAAGCGCAACCCGATCGAGGCGAACGACCTTCCCGACGTGCTCACCCGCTGGGCAGACCGCCGCAGCAGCGAACGCGACCGCGCCCGCACCGACCAGTCGTTCACCGTGCCCAAGGCGGACATCGCCGCGCAGGGTTACGACCTCTCCCTGAACCGTTATAAGGAGATCGTCCACGACGAGGTCGAGCACCGGCCACCACTCGATATCATCGCCGACATCGAAGCCCTAGAAGCAGAAATTGCGAGCGGGCTCGCCGAGCTGAAGGCGATGCTCGCTTGACCTCGGTCACGATTCGGGACCTCGTCCACGTTTCGGGAGGAGGGACGCCGCGGCGCTCGAACGGCTCGTATTACGGTGGCTCAATCCCCTGGGTGACTCCCAAAGATATGAAGCGACCTACAATCGTTTCCTCAGAAATCACTCTGACAGCGGACGGGGTTGCCAATTCTCCGGCAAAATGGATCCCTGCTGGCTCCATTCTTGTTGTCGTGCGTTCGGGTGTACTAAAACACACACTTCCCGTTGCTCTGACAGGCGTTCCTGTCACTGTCAATCAAGACATGAAGGCATTGACTCCCTCGCCAGGTGTTGATGCGCGCTACCTTGCGCGGCGCATTAAAGCGTTGGAGGCCGTTGTATTGGGGCAGGTTCGGGCCACCACCGCCGATAACTTCCCAATTGACATCCTGCTGGATATTGCGATTGACCTGCCGCCGCTCGAGGAGCAGCGGCGGGTTGCCTCGATCCTCGACCACGCTAGCGCATTGCGAGCCAAGCGCCGCCTGGTGCTCACTCAGCTCGGTTCGCTCCCGTCGCGACGATTCGACGAAGCATTTGCTGGACGGGCTTGGCACCTGGTCCCAATGAGTGATTTAATCGCCGAGCAACAGATAGGGCTAGATCGCCGTTCCAGCGAGCAGGGCGCCGACCGTGCGCACGGTTATCTGAAGATGGACGTCATCACTCGTGACGGCCAACTAGATCTCACGCGTCTCACGAATGTCGATGCGTCCGTCGATGAGGCGAAGAGGTATGCCGTTCGCGACGGCGACTTGCTGTTGAATACCAGAAATTCGCGTGAACTAGTGGGTAAGTCAGCCGTCTATCACGGTCCGCCCTGTCTGTACAATAACAATTTGAGCCGAATTAGGTTCTCAGAACAAGTTACCCCGCAGTACATCCATGGCTTCCTGTGGTCGCTCGATGGGCGAAGGCAGCTGGAGTCTAGAAAGTCTGGAACTACGAGCGTATTCGCCATGTACGCTAAAGCGTTTGCGACAATATTGGTCCCGATTCCTCCAATTGAGGACCAAATCGCCTTCGCCAATTTTGTGACTGAGATCGAGAATCGGCAGAGCGAGGTGAGGCGCTTGTTGAAGCTCGATGACAGCCTGTTTGCGTCACTGCAGCGCCGTGCCTTCCTGGGTGAACTGTGACCGCAAACTTTGACTTCGTACGGGCGGCATGGCCTGACGTGTTCGCTGACGCCTCCCGCGCGGAGTCCTATTTGTCGAGCGACCCGCGGTCGGCTTGTTTCTACAGCCGCCGTGCAGTGGAGCAACTCGTTGGCCACCTGTACGAGGTACTCGATCTGCCCGTCCCCTACCAGGACGATCTCGCCGCGCGCATCAACGACGCTGGCTTCGCGCGGGTCGCGGGGGTGGGGATCGGGCAGAAGCTGAACCTGATCCGCAAGCTTGGCAACCAGGCGGTGCACGTGCCGCAGCCGATCCGGCCCGACATCGCGCTTGCAGTGCTGCGGGAGTTGCACCACGTTCTGGTGTGGGCGGTGTTCCGGCATTCGGCGCACCCGGAGGTCGTCCCGACGGGAGCCGCGTTTGATCCCGCTCTCGCGGCCCGAGCGGCACCGCTCACGCGCGAGGACGTGCAGCGGCTCGCGGCGAAGTTCGCCGCGCAGGACGAAGCACACGTCAAGGCTCTTGCTGAACGGGACGAGCTCGCGGCGGGGCAGGCGGCGGAGATCGAGCGGTTGCGGGCGCAGGTGGCCGCGGCGCAGGCATCGAACCACGCGTCCGACGACCACGACTACTCCGAGGCCGAGACTCGCGACCTGTTCATCGATGTGCTGCTGGCCGAGGCGGGCTGGCCGCTCACCGACGCGCGCGATCGCGAGTTCGAGGTCGCCGGCATGCCAAACGGGCAGGGAGTCGGGTTCGTCGACTACGTGCTGTGGGGAAGTGACGGCCTGCCGCTCGCGGTCGTCGAGGCGAAGCGCACGACGAAGAGTGCGCAGGTTGGGCAGCAGCAGGCGAAGCTTTACGCCGACTGCCTTGAAGCGGAGTTCGGGCGGCGTCCGGTCGTGTTCTTCACGAACGGGTATGAGCACTGGCTGTGGGACGACGCGGCTGGCTATCCGCCGCGGCCGGTCGCGGGGTTCTTCACGCGCAGCGAGCTGGAGTTGATGATCCAGCGCCGCTCCACCCGCCTGCCACTATCCGGGGCGGCGCTCAGTTCGGGCATCGCGAGCCGGCATTACCAAGTGCGGGCGATCCGAGCAGTCGGTGACACGTTCGACCGGAAGCAGCGGCAGGCGCTGCTGGTCATGGCGACGGGGTCGGGCAAGACGCGGACGGTCATCGCGCTGGCCGATCAGTTGATGAAGGCGAACTGGGCCAAGCGCATCCTGTTCCTCGCCGACCGCACCGCGCTGGTGAACCAGGCGGCGAATGCGTTCAAGGCACACCTGCCCGGCGCCGCGACGGTGAACCTGGTGACCGAGCGGAACGCTGAGGGGCGCGTCTACGTGTCGACGTATCCCACGATGATGAACCTCATCGACCAGGTGACCGACGGCGAGGGCGGGCCGACGCGGCGGTTCGGGCCGGGATTCTTCGACCTGATTGTGATCGATGAAGCGCACCGGTCGATTTACCAGAAGTACGGGGCGATCTTCGACTGGTTCGACGCGCTGCTCGTCGGCTTGACGGCAACGCCGAAAGACGAGGTCGACCACAACACCTACCGTCGGTTCCACCTCGAAGACGGCGTACCCACCGACGCGTACGGGCTCGACGAGGCAGTCGCAGAAGGCTTCCTGGTCCCGCCGCGCGGGGTGTCAGTCGGCACCCGGTTTCTGCGTCAGGGCATCCGCTACGACGACCTCAGCGAAGCGGAGAAGGACGACTGGGACGCGCTCGACTGGGGCGACGGCGGAACGCCGACCACGGTCGATGCGGACGAAGTGAACCGGTTCCTTTTCAACGAGGACACCGTCGACAAGGTGCTGGCGACCCTGATGACGCGCGGGTACAAGGTCGCGGGCGGTGACCGGCTCGGCAAAACGATCGTGTTCGCGAAGAACCAAGCGCACGCCGAGTTCATCCAGCAACGCTTCGACAAGCAGTACCCCGAGCACGCAGGACACTTCGCGCGCGTCATCACCCACAGCACCCCCTACGCACAGAACCTGATCGACGAGTTCTCGATCGCCGACCTCGCGCCACACATCGCGATCTCGGTCGACATGCTCGACACCGGCATCGACGTGCCCGAGATCGTGAACCTGGTCTTCTTCAAGCCCGTGCGGTCGAAAACGAAGTTCTGGCAGATGATCGGCCGCGGGACCCGCCTGCGCCCCGACCTGTTCGGGGAAGGCCAGCCCAAGCAGGACTTCCTGGTCTTCGACTTCTGCGGCAACCTCGAGTTCTTCAGCCAGGACCTACCCGCCAGCGAAGGTTCAACCCAGAAGTCCCTCACCCAGCGACTGTTCGAGGCCCGGCTCGGGCTAATCACCGCGCTCGACCGAGCACACCTCGACGAGAAGCTACGTGCATCAGCCGCCGACACCCTGCACGAGATCGTCGCAGGCATGAACATCGACAACTTCCTCGTACGCCCAGAACGGCGCTGGGTCGAGCAGTTCGCCGACTCGACTGCCTGGGACGCCCTGACACCCGAGGACGCAGCCGAGGTCCTCGAGCACCTAGCCGGCCTGCCATCGCAAGTGACGGACGACGACGTCGACGCGAAACGCTTCGACCTGCTGATCCTGCGCAGGCAACTCGCACAACTCGACGGAGACCTGGCCGCCGCCGACCGCATCCGCCAGCAGGTCCAGGCGATCACGACAGCACTGCTCGCGAAAACAGCGATCCCCCCGGTCGCGGAACAACTTGTGCTGCTGGAAGAGGTCGCCACCGACGACTGGTGGATCGACGTGACCCTCGGCATGCTCGAGATCGCACGGCAGCGCATCCGAGCGCTCGTGCGCTTCGTGCCCAACGTCACCCGCCCGCGCGTCTACACCGACTTCATCGACGAACTCAGCGACGCAACCGAGATCCAGCTGCGCCAGACCACCCCGGGCACCGACCTCGAACGATTCCGAGCGAAAGCGGCCGCCTACCTGCGGCAGCACGAGGACCACCTCGCACTCCAACGCCTGCGCCGCAACCGGCAACTCACACCCGACGACCTCAGCGCCCTCGAGACGATGCTCCTCGCCAGCGGAGCGGGCTCGAAGGCCGACATCGAACTGGCCACCGAACAAGCGCACGGACTCGGACCGTTCATCCGCTCCCTCGTCGGCTTGGATCGAGAGGCAGCGCTCGAGTCGTTCGCGCGCTTCCTCGACGGGTCACGCTTCTCCGTCGATCAGATCCGATTCATCCACCTGATCGCCGACGAGCTCACCTCGAACGGCCTGATGGACGCAGGACGCCTCTACGAATCGCCTTACACGGACCGGGCTCCGAGCGGCGTCGACTACCTCTTCGACGAGTCCGACGTGACCGTCATCGTGGAGATCCTGGCCGACGTGGAGGCTCGCGCTCGGCCCGAGATCGTGGCATGAGCTCGCCCGAGTCTCGTGCAACGATCCCCTCGAAATCAGGATTTAGCAGCTTTCTACAGAAGATGCGATCCCAAGCTCTTGTAACTCGACGATCTTGTCGGTCTCAACAGCACTGCGGACGCCGAGTGTTTCGGCTAGGGCCTTTCGCGCAACGAGGACAACAGGGGCTGAGCCGTAACTACAGGCGAGGATCAATAGAGAATGCATGAGTGGATTCGGCCGCGGTCCACGGTCGCACTGCTGGGGGCTGGCGCCTCGGCTCCAAGCCTGCCAGTGTCGACCGAGCTAACGGCGTTGGTGATTGCACGACTGTCGGCGAGCCTGTCGGGCGACCGATACATAGATCGGCTGTGGCGGGCGATGCGAGACCAATTGATGAGTCAGGAGACGCAAAACATTGAAGAGTTCTATACCGCAATAGCAGACGTCCCACATCGCTTGAGCGATCCGACTCGGCTATGGGTCTCCCAGTGGGCCGAGCTACCCGAGCCTTCGGCTGAGGAAGACGTGACGTTCGATCAATCGGTCGATTTCCTTGCGAGTAGCGTCGAACAGTTCGTGATGATGATCCTCGCTGAACGTACTGAGGCGGCAGATCCGAGCTACTTACTCCCTCTCCTCAATTCTCGGCCTCAAGCTGTCGTGACGTTAAACTACGACCTCATGATCGAAAAGGCTGCCCGTGAGGGCGGGCTAAGAATTGCAACTGGAGCAGAGCTTTGGGACGGCGGATTCCGATGGTTCAACGATGACCTCCCCGCAGAAGCCGTTCCGATCCTGAAGCCTCACGGTTCTCTGAACTGGCGTCGAGTAGCTCCATTCAGTACCGGCGGACTACTTGCCGACCAACGCCTCGAAGAAGTAGGTGGCGACGGGACCGGACCAGCAAGATCACTACCACGTGTGGATCCCACCCTCATCTTTGGAAAGGGGAACAAGCTCACCCCATACGGACCATTCGGGTCACTCTATCGGGAGTGGGAGACGCAACTCGAGCGGGCAGAAACACTCGTTGTCATCGGTTTCAGCTTCAACGATTCCCATATCACCGGGACTATCACCCGCTGGGCGGCGACGAACACCAGCGCACGCATCATCATCATTGACCCGTTCCTCGACCTCACCGGCACCACGCAACGCACCGACCTCGAGCGCCTCCTCTACCAGCTATGGGACCCATACGAGGGGGGGCGCCCTACGGCGGCAGATCGACTAAGGGTATTGCGTAAATCGTCCGCCGAAGGGATCGCGGATGTTTTTGGATGAGCCCTCGCTCCTCACCTACAAGTCGCGTGTCTCCGAGCTGCATCGAGCGTCCGGACCTCTGACAGGCGAGCGCGGCGGGCGAATGGGTCCGATGACTGTGCTGATCCCGATGACCGAGGTCGGCGTCGCGGTCGGAGACTGGTTGACCTCAGGGCCGAGCTTCGCTCCGATCGTCCTGGCGGTGCGAGCCGTCGCCTCGGTCGTCACTCTGCGCCGGCACGACGCGACGTCCTACCTCTCGGCCGCGGTGGCGAAGAACCTGATCGAGGCGCCGGAGAGCCGGGCGGTGACGGTCGGCCTGCGGGACTGACCAGCGGCTCACGTCGCGACAACGCCGTCCCGGGCGCGACCAGGGTCCTGCCACCACCGCTTCGGTACCGTCTTCCCCATGCCCGACCCCACTCCCGACACCCCCGAGGTCGCCGCCGAGCACCTCCGCGCCGAGCTGCAGCTGCGGCGCTTCGGGCGGCTCCGCCTCACCATCGACATAGCGCTGGGCAGCGGGATCCTCGCTCCCTACGACCTCGTCGTCGTCCGCCTCGACACAGGCGCGGAGATCATCCGCGTGAAGGCCGATCTCACCGATCCCCACTACCTCCTCGGGCAGGTCGAGCTCGACCTCGAGACCAAGACGGTCGCCGAGTTCCTCGAGGAGTGGCGCCCCGCCTGACCAGGCCGGCACAGCAGCGATCCCGGGGAGAGCATGGCGCCGAGGCGTCCGGAGCAGGACTGCGGAGATCCGCACCCCCCTCGCCTCACTGACCCGCAGGAACCCTGTCCCGCTCCTGACCGGCGACCACCGCCGGCACCCACGCCCCGCGCGCCGGCCGCCCCGCCCACCACACGTACACTCCGGCAGCGACCACGGCGCCTCCGGCCGCGACCGCCCACCACGGGAACCCGGCGACGTCGGGCGACTCCCCCGCCGCGTCCACGTCCGACTGGGGCGTCGGGATCACCCTCTCGCCGGTGACGAGGATGCGGTGGGTGTTGATCCCGAGCGGGGTGCAGGTGACGAGGGTCAGGAGGTCCTGGCCGGGCTGCACGAGGAGGCTCTGCGTGTCCTCCGGCTCAACGACCAGCGTCTCGCGCACACGGTAGGTGACCACCTCGCCGTAGACCTCGATGGTGAAGGTGTCGCCGACGTCGACGCGGTCGAGGTGGGTGAAGAGCTCGGCCGAGGCGAGGCCGCGGTGGCCGGTGAGCACCGAGTGGGTGGAGGGGCCGCCGACCGGCAGGGCGGTGCCCTCGAGGTGGCCGACGCCGCGCTCGAGGACGGCGTCGCTCGTGCCGTGGAAGATCGGCAGGTCCACGTCGATGGCGGGGATCCGGATGCGGGCCATCAGACCCTCGGCGTCGCCGCGCAGGAGGGAGGAGTAGCGCTCGCGGTCGGCGACCTGCTCGTCGTCGGCGAGGGGGAGGCGCTCGTTGGCGGCGACGGCCGCGCCGCCTCCGCTGAGGCTCTGGTTGTAGGCGCGGGCCTCGACGAGGTTCTGCCGGAGGGTCTCGGCGCCGAGGTCGGTGATGTCCTGCGTGAGGGAGTCGATCTCGCGCGCCTGCTCGACGGCGCTGAGCCAGCTGGCGGCGACGGGGTACAGCAGCAGCGCCACTCCCGAGAGGCTGATGAGCGCGATGACCAGCGGGGCGATCGGGAGCCGCCAGCGCGGCCGGCGGTGGATCCGCCTCCGCGGAGGAAAAGGGCTGGAGACAGAGGAATGCGGGGCACCCGACGGGTGCCCCGCATTCGACTTCGTCATGGTGCGACGTTACTCGGCGGTCTGAGCAGCCAGCGCGGTGCGGCGGCGCGAGGCGATCAGGCCCGAACCGATCGCGAGGGCGAGGAGCGCGCCTCCACCGAGGGTGAACCACTGCGCGCCGCCACCGGTGAGGGGCAGGGCGAACGCCGGCACCTGGGTGTGGAGGAACTCGACGTAGTTCTGGATCGGCGCGGTGGCCGAGCTCGGTCCGGCGACGACCTGCGTCAGCACCTGGGCCGGGGTGGGCAGACGGAATCCGGCGGGCGGGGTCAGCTCGCGGACGTAGTAGTTGCCCGGCGTGATGATCGGGATCTCGACGATGCCGTTCGCTCCGGTCGTCCAGTTCTGGTTGCCGTTGATGAACACCGGGTTCTGGCCGAGGTTGGCGTCGTTCTCGGTGAGGAACACCTGGTAGACCGCACCCGCGAGCGGCACGCGGTTGGCGCCGTTGTTCTGGTACGCGTACACGGTCAGCTGACCGATCGGGGTGCTGCCGGTGACCGTCTCCGTGGCCCCGTTCACGACGCTCGTCGCCGAGTTGGTGATGATGCCGTTGGCCGGGATGGCGGTGGCACGGGTGAGCACGGTGAGGGTGACGACGCCGCCCTGAAGACCCTGGAGCTTCGTGAGGCCGGACTGCAAGAAGTTCAGCGTCACGTTCCGGGTCGCGGCGTCGTAGCCGAGCGTGTAGTCGGTGTTCGCGATGAACGCCGGTGCGGGCGCGGTGCCCGCGGCGCTGGTCACCGTGATGCCGGTGGGCGCGACGCCGGCCGGGCCGGTCGGCAGGTAGGTCAGCTCGGCGGGGAGCGTGTCGGTGAGGGTGAACGCCTCCAGCGCGTCACCGGCGGCGAGCACCGGCACGTCCGAGGCGATGGCCCAGCGGATGAGGTCGGGGTTGCGCGCCTCGACCGAGTTCGCCGCCGCGGGGACGCGCGTCTTGGTGAGCTCCGTGACCGCGTTCTTGGGGTAGACGTGGACGTCGTAGATCCACTGGTTCGCCGGCGCACCGGTCGGGCCCGTCGGGAACGGCAGAGTCACGAGGAACGGCGCCGCGCCGTTGGTCGCTCCGGCGGGGAGCTGGGTCTCGGTCACGAGGTAGAGGCCGAGCGGCATGCTCGCGCCGTTGTTGAACACGGCCTCGCCGTCCGTGCCGCTGGTGGCGGTGAAGGTGTCGGCGGCGGTGACACGGGTCGCGGCGGTGCCCGGGGTCAGGTTCGCGACCTGGTTCCAGCCGTCGGGCGTGGTCAGGTCGACGCCCTGGACGCGCGCGGCGGTGAACACGGCTCCGGGCAGCGCGTCCCCGGGGACCGTGATCTCCTGGCCGGTGCCGATCGCCTGGCCGTTGTTGGATCCCAGCGCGAGCTTGTGCACGGTGAGGGTGCGGCTGATGGTCGGGTCGATGTTGCCGGGCAGCGTGACCGCTGACGCCGGCGCGACGGCGGTGAACACCGCCGCAGCGCTCAGCGCGAGGACGCCGGCTGCGGCGGCGAGCCGCCTGGTGAGTGAGCGGGACATGTGATCTCTCCTACTGAGGTCGTGAGTGCTGGTGTCGTGGAGTCGAAGGTGTGCGGGAAGGGGTCTGCGGGAGAGCGCCGGGGCTCTCGGTCGGGGCGTCACCGGGAGGGGCCTCGCAGCCTCCGGCGCCGCTCCCAGAGGAGGAGGCCGAGTGCGAGAGTGAGCACCGACCCCCCGCCCAGGAGGAACGCGTCGGTGCTGGCGCCACCGGTCAGCGGCAGGCGTGTGGGGTCCACGGGGGCGTTGACGAAGCGGTAGACCGCCGTCTGACCGGCCGTGGGGGCCGTGATCGTCCGCGAGGCGACCGGGGACCACGTCGTCCCGGTCAGGCGCTCGAGACGCAGTTCCTGGTAGGCGAGGCGGCGGGTCGGATCCGTCGCCGCCTCGGACAGCGTGTAGCCATGACCCGGTCGCACCTCGAAGGTGCTCGCCGGGTTGCCCGCGGCGACGTACTCCGCGCCGGCCCGGGTCTCCGTCGGGAGCGTCGCTCCGGCCAGTGCGGCGGGCGTCGCGGTGACCCGCCAGTCGGCCGCCTGGAAGCCGGTCTGGGGGCGCAGGACCTGCTTGACCAGGGTGATCGTCGCGCTGGCGTTGTCCACGGTGCAGGTGACGGCGGCGCCGTTCGTCGGGGTCACGTCTCCGGCCGCGCTCACGGTGAGGGCGGCGCCGGTGTCGGTGCGGCACTGCCAGGGTCCGGTCTGCACGGAGGTGGCGGGGCCCCCGGTCTCGGCGAGCCGGTAGGCGGCACCCGGGGTGACGGGGATCGCCGACACGCCAGCGGAGCCCGCGCGGCCGGTCGGGCCGGGCAGGGCGCCGGTCGGGCCGGTGGCGCTGAGCGTGAAGTCACTGGGCAGCGCGCTGCCGGAGCTCACCGTCTTCACGAGCGTGAGGGAGGCCGTGGGCCGGTTCACGATCGAGCACTCGACGACCGCCGCGGAGGCGATGCCGGTGAGGCTCGCGCTGATGACGGTCCCCGACTGCGAGAACGTGGTCGCCCGGGCGGCGCCGTTGACCGTGCAGGCGCCGCTGACGAACGCGAAGCCCGTCTGCTGCACCTCCGAGACGGTGAGCGTCGCCCGCGACGCCTCCGTGCCGAACAGGACGGTCCAGGCGGCCTGGCCCGCGGCGTCCGTCTGCTGGCGGGGCGACTGCTCCGGCAGCAGGGCGACGGTGCCCGCGGTGGCCGTCGCCGTCGTGCCCACGGTCCAGTCCGCGCCGGGGCGGGTCGTGCCGGAGGCGTCCCGGATCGTCTTGGTGATGCGCACGGTGGAGGCGGGGCGCGGGGAGTTGAAGAAGGTGCAGGTGACGTTGACGCCGAGCCGGTTCGGGAGGGTGACCGTGCCGGTCGGGTTCGAGCCCGTGCTCACCCGCACGCCGTCCGCATAGCACTCGTAGATGCTCGTGTAGGCGGTGATCGGGGAGGCGGAACCCGCGGCCATCGCCTCCGAGACCGTCACCGTGCTGTTGATCGGAGTGGGGAAGGGGCCGATCTGCGCGGTCTGGCGGCCGGTGGTGGCGCCGGTGGTGGTGGCCGTGGCGAACGGCGACGCCGGGGAGCCGGCGGCGGCCGTGAGCTGGAACTGGTCCGCCGCGGCCAGGCGGCCCACCACACTCTTCTGCACGGTGATCGTGGCCGGCGAGGAGCAGCCGGAGAGGTCGACGGCGTTGACGCTCACGCGCGGCGTGCCGCTGACGCGGGTCCACGTGGTGGCGTCGAACTCGTACGCGCTGCCGGGGATGGCGGGGACACCGTTCGCGGCGGCGACGTCGCCGTTGGCGAGGTAGACGGTTCCGCGCGGCGAGAAGGCGATGCCGTTGATGTTGGCGAAGGCGGCGTCGGTCCCCGTCACGGCCTTCGCGATCGAGGTGTTCACCGGGAGGGTGCCGCCGGTCGCCGCGGCCAGGGCGTCGGCCGGCACAGTGAAGATCGCGGCGCTGCTGGCGTTGTTGACCGAGCCCGCGCCGACGACGTAGAGATTGCCGCGAGCGTCGAACGCCATGTCGCCATTGCCGTTGGGGGTTCCGGAGGTGGGGAAGGAGCCGACGAGGGCGAACCGGGTGGCGACGGGGTTGGCCTCCGTGAAGCTCCAGATGTAGAACTGGCCGCTCGCGAAGCTGCCGAACAGATACCGGCCCGTCCGGAGGTCGACCGCGCCGGCGACGATGCTGCCGGTCACCTGCGCTCCGCCGGCCACGGTCGTGTACGCGCTGTTCGCGATCCTCTGGAAGCCGGCCTCCGGCGTCCACTTGAGGACGGCGTCGACGTCCGTCGCGTCGGACGAGCGGTCCAGCGCGTAGGCGAAGGCGCCGTTCGCGCCGACGCCGAGCGCGTTGGCCTCGGCGGTCCCCGACCAGCTGCCGATCGAGGTCAGGGATCCCGTGACGATGTCGGCCTGCTGCAGGGCGCCGGCCGCCGTGAGGGAGTAGAAGCGGCCGGTGTCGCAGAACAGGCGCGGCGTCTGCACCGTGTTCGTGAAGGTGCAGAGCACCTCCGCTCCCGCCTCGCTGGGGATCGTGATCGACCCGGCGGCGGATGCTCCGGAGGCGATGACCGTGCCGCCGCGCGAGCACTCGTAGCTGTTGGAGTACCCCAGGCCCGCGCCCGCGGTCTGCGCCTCGGCGATCGTGTACGTCGCTCCGGACTGCACGGTGAGGCGGCTGATCTGCGCGGCCTGGATCCCGGTGGCGGTGCCCGTGGTCGTGGCCGACGCGAGGACCGTCGTGCCGCTGCGCACCGAGAGCGTGAACTGGTCGCCCGTGGCGCTGCGCACCGGCAGGTTCTTCCGGACGGTGAGGGTCGTCGCGGCCTGGACCGTCACCGACGTGGGGGCGGAGGCGATGAGGCCGGTGGGAGTCGTGGTCCCGGTGCTGTACGTCCCGGCGGCGGCGGCCACCACGTCCACGGAGATCGTGCACGAGGTCGCGCCCGCGGCGAGGTCGCCGCCGACCGTCGAGACGGAGGAGGATCCGGCGGCCGCGGTCACGGCGAACGCCGTTCCGGTGACGTCAGTGCAGGACCCGCCGACAGCAGGCGTCGGGGCCACGACGAGGCCGGCCGGGAGAGCGGTCGAGAAGCGCCAGTCCGCCTTCGCAAGGAGGTCGCTGGTGTTGGTGACCGTGTAGGTCAGCGTGGTCGGCACCGTCGCGGTCGGCACGGCCTGCGTGAAGGCCGCGTCGAGAGCGGGGGTGACGTCGAGCACGCGGAGGTCGTCGACGGCGAAGGCGCTTCCCGTGCCGGTGACCGTGTTCACGAGCTGCACCTGGGCTGCGGCGATCTGCGCCGGAGTGAGGAGCGCGGTGCTCGTGCCGGTGTAGGCGACGGCGCGGGCGGAGGCGGGGAGCGCGGGATCGACGAGCGCGCCGAGCCCGCCGACCAGCGGGAGGGTCGGGGACGTGTAGAACACGCTGCCGGTCGCGGCGCAGGGCACGACCGGTGCGGCGAATCCGGTGAGGACGGTGGACCCGCCCGAGACCAGGTTGAGGGAGAGGGACGCGTTGTTCGTCCCGCACTGCCCGCCGGCGGCGTTCATGCCGACGGCGTAGTAGCGGGCGGCGGGCGCGGAGACGCCGATCCCCGCGGCGCTCTGGGCGACGGTCGTGCCGCCGGTGATGGTGGCGTACGGGTACTCGACCAGGGCGTGGTTCGCCTGCGTGCCGGTGTTCGAGCCGTTGGCCGGTGCGGTGCTGGAGGTGGACCCCTGCACTCCGGCCGCCACCTGGCCGAGGACGTCCGCCATGCGGCGGGTCTCGCGTGCGGCCGACGATCCCGTGCCGACGGTGAGGAGGGGCCGGGTCGGGCAGAAGGCGGAGTTGGGGTAGGGCGCCGTGTAGTTGACCAGGACGCCGGTGCAGTTCGTGGCGGTCGACCAGCCGGTGGCGGCCGTGTAGCGGCCGTTCGCGTAGGCGGTGAGCGCGCTCGGGGTGGCGGTCAGGCCCTGCTCGAAGGTCTCCGTCCACACCTGCCGCGGGGCCTCGGCGACGCCGGCCGCGAGCGTGGAGAAGCCTCCCGCTGCTCGCGCCGTCGCGGGCGGGCCGCGGTCCGACTCCTGAACGTCGTCCGAGGCCGCCGTGGGAGCGGGCGCCGACTCGGCGGGCGCCGGCTCGACGGGCTGCTCCGTCTGCGCGGCGCTGCGGGGCGCTGCGGGATCGGGCTCGTCCTGAGCGGGCTCCTCCGCCGTGGCACTCGGCGACTCCGCGGCCTCGGCGGGTGCCGACGGGGCGGACGTCGACGGGGCGGACGCTGACGGAGTGGGTGCCGAGGTGGCAGATGCGGAGGGGGCGGGTGCCGGATCGGCCTCGGGGGCTGTCGGCGGTGTCGGTGCGACCGGCGTCGGGAGAAGGGCGGGGGCGTCGCCGGCGACCGGATCCGCCTGGTTCGCGGCCTGAGCGGGAGACGAGGCGGAGACGTCGCCGAGCCCCCACGAGCCGACGAGGAGAGCGCCGATCGTCGCGAAGACGACGGCCCGCATTCCGAGGCGCGACGGCGATCGGTGCCGTGAGTGGCGGCGCCGCCGGGTCGTGAAAGCCATGGTTCTGCTTCTCAGTCGTGTTGTCGATCGTGGAGATGAGCGAAACGTCGACACGACGAACGACACGGATGTCGCAGCGAGTGCGGAGGCCCCAGACTCCGGAGGGGAGCACGCATTCCCCGCGGGCTTCCGAAGATGAACGTATAGGTCGGCCTCCCTCTCGCCATAGAGAAGTGAGCCCCCCTTGTCGGGGCCATAACCGATGAGAAAAGGACCGGGGTGAAGCCGAATATGGCGCCTTTTGACGGGTCCTCGCGAAGGAGTTCTAAGAAGTGAGCACGCGCGACCGCCTCGGCTCACTCCTCCCGTCAGTCCCGTGCAACGCTCGGGCCCCACCCGGCCACGTACTCGGTAGACGCCCGACCGACGAAGGATGGACCCGATGACGCGACCCACACTCGACGACCTGCTCTCCCGCAGCGACCCCGCGACCGACGACCGGGCGCCCGGCGTCCGCACCGCCCTCCGCGCCGTGATCGCCGAGACCCGCGAACGCGCGCCCCGCCGTCCCGCGCGGTCGAGGGCGTGGTGGCTGGCGGCTCCCGTCCTCCTCGTCCCGGGTCTCGTGCTGGCGACCAGCGCCGGCACCGACGTCCGCTCGGTCCCCGACTTCACGATCCCGATCAGCTACACCACCGACTCCGGCGCAGCGGTGTCGTGCTCGATCGACTACTTCAACGGAGAGATCGACTACCGCGAGGTCACCACCTCCGCGACCGACTACCTCCGCGCGCAGGACTGGAGCGGCGTCGGCCAGCGGATCCACGACGACGCGCTCGCCTACACGACCGATCCCGCCTGGCTGGCCTCGGACATGAACAGCGACGGCCCCGGCCTCTCGGAGGAGACGATCCGCTGGCGGGCCTGGATAACCGCCGCGGACGACCACATCCTCGACACGATCCCCGAGGGCGTGATCGTCGAGGGCGACGGCGGCCTGGGCGGCAGCACCGACTGCACGGGAGAGCTGTGATGAGCGCCGGCGAGGCGGCGCCGTCCATGGCGCGCAGCGTCGTCCGCTCCCCCGCGCGCGACCGGGAGGCCGAGATCACGGCCCTGGTCGAGCGGGAGGCGCCGGACCTGCTCCGCTACTTCGCACGGCGGACGGCGAGCCCCGAGGACGCCGCGGATCTCCTCAGCGACACCCTCCTGATCCTCTGGCGGAAGGAGCGGTCGATCCCCGAGGACGAGACGCGCGCGCGGATGTGGGCGTTCGGCGTCGCGCGGCGGGTGCTCTCGGGCCAGCGCCGCACCGCGACCCGGAGGAGCGCGCTCGTCGAGCGGCTGGCGGAGGAGCTCCGCATCACTCCGCCCGCACCCGCCGACGACGCGGCGGAGGACGTCCGCGCCGCGATCGCGCAGCTGAAGCCCGTCGACCAGGAGATCATCACCCTCGTCTACTGGGACGGCTTCTCCCTCACCGAGGCGGCCGAGATCCTGTCCCTCCGCGCCGCGACCGTGCGGAGTCGGCACGCGCGGGCGCGGGCGACGCTGCGGGACGCGCTAGGAGCGGCGATGTGAGGAGGGGTGCGGGGCACGGTCGCACCCCTTCACCCGGCACCCCCGCCTGAGTAGCATCCCCCGCATGAGCAGGCTCGTCGTCTCCGTCCTCACCTCGCTCGACGGCCGCTTCGAGGGGCCCGGGCACGACCTCTCGGCGCTGCCGTTCGAGGACGCGTTCAACGACCACAACCTCGAGCTGCTGCGCCGCGCGGGGACGCTCGTCTACGGCGGCCGCTGGTTCCGCGACAACTGGGACAGCTGGAGCGCCGTCGCCGCGGACGGGACGGCGGGCGAGCGGGAGCACGAGACCGCGCGGCTGGTCACGTCGCTCGACGCGCTGGTGATCAGCGACTCCCTGGCTCCCGATCCGGAGGCGCCGTGGGCCGCCACCACCCGGATCGTGCCGCGGAAGCAGGGTCCGGCCGAGATCGAGCTGCTCAAGCAGGGCGACGGGGGCGACCTGCTGATGTTCGGCAGCGGCACCACCTGGAATCCGCTCCTCGAGCAGGGCCTGGTGGACGAGCTGATCGTCCTCGTCGGCGCCGGACTCGCGGGCGGCGGGACGCCGCTCTACTCCGGGGCGCCGCAGCACGGGCTGCGCCTCCTCGACGCGACGGTTCTGCCGGGCTCTGAGCTGGTGCGGCTCCGCTACGACGCGAGCGGGGCCGGCGAGCGGCCGCACAACCTCCGCTGAGACAGGGCGGCCTCCCTCAGGAGCCCACGCCCCTCCTCTCAGCCGACGTCGTGCGCGCCCGAGGCCGGGGCAGCTGCCGAGAGCGAGCCCCCAGCGGACTCCTCCGGCCGGCGGAGTGCCCGAGCGCACAGTCGGACCCCCAGAAGCGCAGTCGCCGCGCCTCCCGCCAGCATCCCGGCACCCACCGCCGTCCACGTCGTCAGGCTGGAGCTCGGCGCGCCGTGCAGACCGTAGAAGAGCCCGACCCCGCTGCCGACCAGAGCGGCCGCGACCAGCGGGATCGCCAGCGCCGATCCCTTTTCGGACCGCGTCCACGCCGAACTGCAGAGAACGGCGACGGCGCCGATCAGCCAGCCGACGCCGGGGACCACCAGCCAGCCGAAGGCGAAGACCAGGGAGGCCGCGACCGCGAACCACGGGCGGTCGAGGACCGTCCGCTCGTCACCGCGATGGACTCCGGCCTCGACTCCGCTCGTCATGCGTCGGAGCCTACGGAGACGGCCCGGACCGCGGCACGAAGTGGCGCGGGATCGGCCGGACGGCGCCACACCCGCCTCCGCTCGGTCCTGAGGAGCCGGTCCTGCCGAGCCGGTCCTCGAGCGCTGACACTCGGCCCACCTGAGGCGTCTCCCGCCCTCCGCTCACCCCGCGACGGTCAGCGACACCTCGACCGCCACGTCCTCGGGCCCCTCCCCCAGCACCGTCT
This sequence comes from Rathayibacter sp. AY1F3, assembly GCF_002931975.1. Lineage (NCBI taxonomy): Bacteria > Bacillati > Actinomycetota > Actinomycetes > Micrococcales > Microbacteriaceae > Rathayibacter > Rathayibacter sp. AY1F3. Next base: position 167,024 of record NZ_PSVF01000002.1, read on the forward strand.
GCCGCACCTCGACCCCGTCGAGCCGGAGGCCGCGGTCTCCGGCGGCGTCGAAGAGCGCGACGATCGCCGGATGCAGGGTCCCCTCGGGCAGTTCCTCCCCGTCGCGAGGCCGCCAGGTGGCGACCAGCTCGGTGCGCGCCGGGAGGATCGCGGCGAGATCGGCGAGGTCGCCCTCCGCCTCCGCCGACGTCGGCCAGCAGCAGACGAGCTCCGCCGAACTCCGCTCGCCCGCCCGGAGCGCCGTCCAGAAACGTCCCGTCGGCCCGAGCCCTGCCGCGTGCACTCGAGTGGCGAGCGCGCCGAAGATCTCGTTCGCCTCGTCGTCGCCCGGCCCGTCGGCCTCGTCCAGGGCGATCGTGAGGACCTGGCCGACGTAGGGCTGCGCCGGCATCGTCCGCTCGGCGACCTCGACCGGCACGGCGAGCGCTCGCAGCGCCACTTCGGCGGCCTCGAACGCCCGGTCCTCCTGCTCCCGCTCCGCGAGCACGCGCTCCCGATGCGCCTGCAGCGCCTCCGCCGCGGTGCCGGCTCGAGTCGCCGCCGCGACCTCGGGCAGCGGCACCCCCGCGCTCCGGAGGGCGCTGATCACGACTCCGGCCCGGACCTGCGCGTCGGCGTACCGGCGGTACGACGACCGCTCGTCGACATCCGCCGGGACCAGCACGCCCTTCTCGTCGTAGTGCCGGAGCGCCTTCACGCTCAGACCCGTGATGCCTGCGTACTCCCCGATGCCCAACATGCCTCCAGCATCCCGTCTCCCCCGGCGGGAGGGTCAACGGGCGGGAGGGTCAACGGGCGGGGGTGCCGACGCGGGACGGACAGCAGCGGAGCGGGCAGCAGCGGAGCGACCGGAGCCGGGCGGGCGGCAACGTGTCCGGCGCCGGCGGAGCCGACACGGCCTCACGCCGACGCTTCAGCTCTCGCGCTTCAGCCCGCGCGCCTCACCGCGAGCTCACCAGCCCTCGGGCCCCGCGCTCCCCGCCTCGTACTCGTCCAGTGGAGCGTCGCCCGCGGCCCAGGCGGAGAGCACCGGAGTGATGATGCGCCAGCACTGCTCGGCCACGTCGCCCGGGACCGAGAGCAGGGTGTCGCCCTGCAGGATCCCGGCGAGGACCTGCGCGTAGGGGTCGAGCGTGGCCGCGCCGGGCTGCGCCGTCAGGGTTGTGCGCTCGAGATCGGTCAGCTCGTCGGCGCTGTTCACGACCAGGTCGAGGCTGACGTCGCCGCCCTTGAGGCCGATCCGGAGGACCGTCCCGGCGTCGCCCTCGACCGCCTGCAGGCCGCGCGGGGGCGTGGCGGCGCGGAAGTGGATCGCCACCTCTCGGCGCGGGTCGCCGATCGCCTTGCCGGAGCGGAGGACGAAGGGGACGCCCGCCCAGCGCGGGGTGTCGACCTGGAGCAGCAGCTGCGCGAGGGTCTCGGTGCCGGTCTCGGGGTCGACGTCGGGCTCGTCGACGTAGGAGGGGAAGAAGCGGCCGTCGACGCGGCCCTCGGTGTAGCGGGCTCGGCGGGCGGAGGAGGGGTCGTCGCGCCAGAGCCGCACGGCGCCGAGCACCTCGGCCATGCGCGCGTGGACCTCGTCGGGCGCGACCTCGTCGGGGCGCTCCATCGTGGTCAGCGCGAGCACCATCAGGAGGTGGCTCTGCAGCATGTCGCGCAGCGCGCCGGTCTTCTCGTAGAAGGCCGCGCGGCCCTCGATGCCGAGCGTCTCGTCGTAGACGATCTCGACCTTCTCGATCCACTCGGCGCTCCAGCTCGCCTCGAGCATGCTGTTGCCGAACCGCAGGCCCAGCATCCCCAGCACGGTCGCGTTGCCGAGGAAGTGGTCGATGCGCCAGAGGCGGCTCTCGGGGAGGACCTTCGCGAACGCCGCGTTGAGGGCGATCGCGTCGTCGAGGTCCTCGCCGAACGGCTTCTCGATGGCGACGACCAGCTCCTCGGGGAGGTCGAGCTCGGCGAGCGAGGCGGCGACCTTGTGCCCCATCGCAGGCGGCAGGGCGACGTAGAGCACCGGGGTCGACGGGCAGGCGTCGAGGAGGGCCTTCAGCTGCTCCGGGTCGGAGGCGTCGGTGGCGACGAAGCGCGCCCGTGACGCGAGGGCCTCGACCGTGTGCGCGGCGACTCCGGCCGCCTCGAGGCTGCGGCGGACGAGGCCCTGCCACTCCTCGTCGGTCTGGGGCGTGCGCGCCGCGCCGATCAGCGTGAGCTCGAGGTCGCGCGCGAGCTCGGCCACCCGGCCCAGGCCCGGCAGCAGCAGCCGCTCGGTGAGGTCGCCGCCCGCTCCGAGGATTGCGATGCTCCGCCGCTCGCTCCCCAGTGCCGCGGCCTCGGGGATTCCGATCTGCTCCGTCATGGTGTCTCCCTCGTAGCCGTCGTGAGTCAGCGGCCACAGTACGCGCCGGGCCCTGGCGCGAGCCCGGGAGCCGGGAGGGGTTGAGGAAGCGGGCGCGGAGTGGCAGGGCCGCGCGGTCGGGAGCGAGAGAGCTGCACGACCTCCGCTGAGAGGCGGCCCGCCGTGTCGGGGCGGGGAGCCCCTTCTCAGCCGACGTCGGCGCGCGACCCGCGGACGCCCGGCCCGCCGCAGCCGTTCCGCACAGCACGTGATCCCCCTCCAGTGCTCGTCCGGCGGTACCCTGCCCGCATGCGCCTGCGCCAGGTCGTCCTCGACACGGAGGACGCCCGCGCCCTCTCCGCCTTCTACCTCGCCCTGCTCGGCGGCGAGTACCGCCCCGGCGACGAGCCGCCCGCGGACGGCTCCGACGACGAGGCGGAGTGGGTCGCGATCGTCACCGCCGACGGCGCGAAGCTCACGTTCCAGCGGGTGGCCGCCCTGCCGCGCGCGACCTGGCCGGAGGGGCCCGTCCCGCAGCAGCTGCACCTCGACTTCATGGTCGCGGACGCCGACGAGCTCGACCGGCAGAAGACCCGGGCGCTCGCTCTCGGCGCCGAGCTGATCGAGGACAGGAGCGAGGACCCGGAGGAGGCGCTCCACGTCCTCGCCGATCCGGCCGGCCACCCGTTCTGCGTCTTCGTCGCGCCCGACTACCCGGCGGAGTAGGGGCGCGCGGCTTCAGCGAGTCACACGCATCGGATCACATGCCGGTGATCGTGACCGTCGTCGTCGCCGCGATCACCGCGGCTCCCGTGACGCTCGCGGCGGTTCCCGCGAGGACGGCGGCGGCCGCCGGCCCTGCCCAGTGCTGCGCCGCGAGCGACCGGATCGCCTGCCGGTCCGGGATGCCGGGCCTCGGCGAGAGCGCTCCGGCCGCGTCGAGCAGGCCGATGAGCGCCGCGTCCGACGGAAGGGGCGCCGTCCGAGCCGCGAGGACCTCGGCGACCCGGATCCGCAGCCGCTCGTCCTCCGCCGGCTCCACGGCGGCGACCCGCTCGAGGAGGGCGGCATGCAGCTCCCTCCGAGTGAGGCGGGCGATCCACCAGGAGACGCTGCGCGGTGCTCGCTCCGCTGCGATCCACCCGAGTGCCCCGTCGAGCACGGCGTCCCCGAGCGCCGACCGCTCCGGCCCGAGGGCGACGACTCCGGCGTCCACCTCGACGCGCCGCCGGAGGGAGAGCTCCGCGAGGACGGAGGCGGCCAGGACGGTGTCGAGAGCGCCCGACGAAGCCGCGGGCCGCCCGTCGCTCCGCCGCAGCAGGAGGAGGAGAGCGACGGGGAGGGGCGGCTGCCCGGCTCCGAGGGGCGCAGCGGCCGGCGGGATAGTGGGAGCGGGCTGTTCCGAGGAGTTCCGTGTCGAGTCGTCCATCCCTCGAGCCTGGCACCCGACCCGTCGAGACCGCATCCGCCGGGCGACGGGTCCTCCGTCGTCCCACCGATCGACCGGCCGGACACGCCCGAGAGCCCACGTCGCGCCCCGAAGCCGACCGCTCCTCCGCCACGTCCGGCGTCAGACCACCCCCGCCGCCGTTCCCGACACGATCAGGTCGGCGCGGTCGCGGGTGGCCTCGATCAGCTGCGCGTTCCGCCCGTCGACCTCGGAGGCCCAGGCGGAGGCCGCCTCGGGGGCGCGGCCGAAGGAGACGTGGCGGTCGACCAGGCGCTCGAAGCGCTCGGTCTCGGGAGTCGCGCAGAACCAGGCCTCGTCGAACTCGGCGCGCAGCAGCGCCCACGGGCCCTCGTCGACGAGGAGGTAGTTGCCCTCCAGCACGACGAGCGAGGCGGAGGGGTGCACGGCCAGCGCGCCGGCCACTCCCTCGTCGACGGTGCGCTCGAAGGTGGGCGCGTAGACGACGTGGTCGGTCTCGGCGCGCAGCCTCCGCACCAGGGCGAGGAAGCCCCAGCCGTCGAACGTGTCGAGGGCGCCCTTGCGGTCGTGGCGGCCGAGCTCGTCGAGCGTGGCGTTGGCGAGGTGGAAGCCGTCCATCGGCACGAAGGCAGCGGTCCCCTCCCCCGCGAGCTCGTTCGCGCGGGCGACCACGGCCCGGGCGAGCGTGGTCTTGCCGGCGCCGGGGCTGCCGGCGATCGCGACGATCGCACGGCGGCCCGGCGAGGTCAGCGCGAGCGCGCGCCCGGCCAGCTCGTCGAGGCCGGGCCGCACCGCGTCGGGCGCGACCTCGGTCTCAGGCCTCGCCACGGCTGCTCTCCAGCGCGTTCACCAGGAAGCCGTGGGCGTGGCGGGCGAGCGCGGGGCCGTCGTTCCAGAGGTTCCGCCACACGGCGAGGTCGTTCGAGAGGGTCGGCGAGACGACGGCCGACGAGAAGGACTCGAAGGTGATGGGTCCGCGGTAGTCGATCGCGGCGAGGGCGTGGAAGAACGTCGTGAAGTCGAGGTGGCCGCTGCCGAGGTAGCCGCGGTGGTTCTCGCCGATGTGGACATACCCGAGACGATCCCCGACCAGCAGCACCGGGCGGAAGAAGTCGTCCTCCTCGATGTTCATGTGGTACGTGTCCAGGTGGATCAGGACGTTGTCGGCGCCGATGTCGTCGGCGAGGCGCAGGGCGTCCGCGGCGGTGTTGATGACGTTGGTCTCGTAGCGGTTGCAGATCTCGAGGCCGAGGGTCATGCCCTTCGTCGCAGCCTCGGCGGCGAGGTCGGTCAGCACCGAGACGACGTTCGCGCGGCCCGCGGCCGAGAGGGGCGCGCTGTACTTCCCGAGCGCGCTGTAGAGGGCGCCGGTGAAGTGGGTGCCGCCGAGCGCGTGGGTGGTCTCGAGGGAGTCGGCGAGCAGCTTCGCGCCGCGCGCCACCACCTCCGGGTCGTCGCTGGAGACGTCGGCCGAGAAGGCGAGGCCGCGCGAGCAGACGATGCCGAGGTCGTTCGCCTCGAGGGCGGCGCGGGCGGAGGCGGTGTCGAGGTTCTGCACGTCGTGCAGCGAGAGCTCCAGCAGGTCGAATCCGGCCGCCTTGGTCTGCTCGATCGTCGCGGTCACTTCGTCGGGGGTGGTGCCGCCGGCGAAGACGAGGGCGTGCACTCCGAGAGGGTTCGTGGTCATGGTGGTGCTCCTTGGTTCGAGAGGTTCAGGGGCGGCGTCGGGCCGCGGGGTCGGTGTCGAGCAGGTCCGCGAGGAACGCGTGACCGGAGGTCGCGAGGGCGACGGGGTCGTGCCAGAGCTCGCGCCAGAGGCCCATGCCCTCGGCCGAGGCCGGGGGCTGGACGGCGGGCGAGAAGCTCTCGAGGGTGAGCGGGCCGCGGTAGCCGGAGTCGGCGAGCGCCGCCGCGAGCCCGGTCCAGTCGGTGCTCCCGGTGCCCAGCCCTCCGCGGTGGTTCTCGGAGGCGTGGAGGTAGCCGAGCAGGTCGCCGGCGTCGCGGACGGCGCTCGCGAGGTCGACCTCCTCGAGGTGGGCGTGGAACGTGTCGAGATGCAGGAGCACGTTCGGCGCGTCGAGCTCGCGCAGGAACGCGGCGGTCTGGGCGGCCGTGTTCAGCAGGTTGCTCTCGTAGCGGTTCACGTACTCCGCTCCTACGACGACGCCGGCGGGAGCGGCGGCCGCGGCGACCCTCCGCAGCACGTCGAGCGAGCGCGAGCGGGCAGCCGCGTCGGCCGCGTGCTCGTACTTGCGCATGGCCGAGTAGGTGACTCCGCCGACGTACCGCGCGCCGATCGCCTCGGCGAACCGCACGGCCGCCAGGAGCCGCTCCTCGCCGCGGCCGGCCGTGGCCTGGTCCGTGATGTCGGAGTCGGCGTCCAGCGCGAGCGAGACGACCGCGTCGATCCTGTGCTCGTCGAGCAGGTCGGCGGTCCACGCGGAGGCGTCGGGGTCGGCGGGAGCCGGGATCTCGATCAGGTCGAAGCCGATCGAGGCGGCGGCGCCGATCGCGCGGCGCCCCGACTCCGGCGTCCAGTCGCCGACGAGCAGGCCCGCGTGGACCCCGATCGGCGACGAGCGCTCCGTGCTCCCGCGGTGCAGGAACTCGGGGTGCATCAGGCGGCCTTCGCGCCCGTGATCAGCGAGACGAGCTCGTCGCCGCTGGTCTCGGCGGTGCGGCGGCCGGCGACGGCGAGGCCCGCGCGCATCACCCACACCTGGTCGCTCAGGCGCATCACCTGGTCGAAGTTGTGGCTGATCAGCAGCACGGCCACTCCGGCGTCGCGCAGCTTGAGGATGATCTTCTCGACGCGCGCCGTCTCCTGGACGCCGAGCGCCGCGGTCGGCTCGTCCATGATCACGATCTTGCTGCCCCAGCCCGCGGCCCGGGCGATCGCGACCGCCTGGCGCTGGCCGCCCGAAAGGCGGCGGACCTTGCTGGTGACCGGCGGGACGTTCACGGCGAGGTCGCCGAGCAGCTCCTGGGCCGTCTTCTTCATCTGCGTCCGGTCGAGGAACCGCACCCCGGGCACGCCCTTGGTGAGCTCCCGGCCGAGGAAGAAGTTCTGCCACACGGTCAGGTCCTCGACCAGGGCGAGGGTCTGGTGCACCGTCTCGATGCCGCCGTCCCGGGCGCCGAGCGGAGTGGTGAAGTGCACCACGTCGCCGTCGAGGGTGATGGTGCCGGAGTCGGCGGGGTGCACTCCGGAGAGGCAGCGGACGAGGGTGGACTTGCCCGCGCCGTTGTCGCCGATCAGGGCGGTGATCTCGCCGCGGCGCATCGACATCGACGCTCCCTTGAGAGCGTGGACGCCGCCGAAGGACTTCTTGATGTCCCGCGCTTCGAGCAGGATGTCGCTGGTCATGGCTGGGCTCACTTCTTCTGGTAGCGGGTGATGAGGGCGGCGAGCACGACCACCAGGCCGACGGCGAGGGGCTGGTAGAACTGCGAGACGCCGAGCAGGGTCAGGCCGTTGGTCAGCGCGGTCAGGAGGAACGCTCCGATGATCGGGCCGACGATCTTGGCCTTGCCGCCGGTGAGGCTCACTCCGCCGAGCACGACGGCCGCGATGGAGTTGAGCAGGTACTGCGTGTTGATGGCCGGCTCCGCGGCGCCGACGCGGGCGACGAGGAGGAGCGAGCCGACTCCGGCGAGGACCGCGGCGATGATGTACACCGCGATGCGCACGCGTCCGGCCTTGATGCCGTTGGCGACCGCGCTCTCCTCGTTGCCGCCGACCGCCTGCACGTGCAGGCCGAAGCGGGTGCGGAACATGACGACCCAGGCGACGACTCCGATGACCGCGGCCAGGATGATCGGGTAGCCGATGATCCCGATCGAGCCGGTGGTGAGGCGGAGCAGCTCGGGGCTGCCGACCGTGATCGGCTTGCCGTCGGAGATGATCAGCGCGAGGCCGGTCGCCACCGAGAGCGTGCCCAGTGTCGCGATGAAGTCGGTGACCTTGCCCTTCGCGATCAGGAAGCCGTTGATCACTCCGATCAGCCCCGCGAAGAGCAGGGCCGCGAGCGCCGAGAGCCAGAAGCCCCAGCCGGCGCTCCAGCCGATGCCGAAGCCGACCGCTCCGACGGTCATCGTCGCCGAGATCGAGAGGTCGATGCCGCCGGTGGTGATGACGAAGGACTGGCCGATCGAGAGGATGACCAGGATCGCGGCGGCGACGAGCATCGCCTTGATGTTGCCGAGGCTGAGGAACGTCGGCGTCGCGATCGAGAACACGATCACCAGGGCGACGAGCCCGATCGGTGCGGCGTTCTCGGCCCAGAAGCTGAGCTGACGGAGGTTCGCCAGCAGCGGGGAGGCGCTGGCCGGGGGTCGGGCGGTGACTGAGGTCATGGTCGCTTCCTGGGTTGCCATGGGCGGGAGGTCCTACTTGCTGGGGACGAGCGCGGCGAGCGGGTTGTCGAACTCCTCGAACGGCTGGGGGAAGGCGCCGAGGGCCTGCTCCGCGGTCTCGGAGGTCACGAGCGCGGTGGGCGACTCGATCTCGGCGGGGATCTCCTCGCCGGCGCCGACGGCCTCGCACGCCTGCACGCCGAGCTGGCCGATCGCGTAGGGGTACTGGGCGACGGTGGCGGTGAGGCCGCCGTCCTTCACCGACTGCAGCGCGTCCTCGTTGCCGTCGACGCTGACCACCTGCACGGAGCCGGTGAGGCCCGCGTTCTCGACGGCCTTGACGATGCCGAGGCCCATGTCGTCGTTCGCGGCGAAGAACGCCTTCACGTCGGGGTTGGCGGCGAGGATGTCGGTCGCCTTGGTCAGCGCGACCTCGCGCTTCCAGTCGGCCGCGGCCTCCTGGACGACGGTGAGGTCGGAGCCGATCGCGGCGGTGAAGCCGTCGACGCGGGCGGCGCTGGTGACGTCTCCCGAGACTCCGCCGATGACGGCGACCTCGGAGCCGGCGGGCAGCTGCTGCAGGAGGAAGTCGCCGGCCTTGCCGCCGGCGGCCTCGTTGTCGGTGCCGATGTAGGTGGTGACGTCGAGGTTCGCTGCCTCGACCGCGTCGGGGTCGAGCGGGCTGTCGATGTTGACGATCGTCTTGCCGGTGGCGGAGGCGAGGGCCTGCACCAGGTTCGTGCCGCTGATCGGGTTGACGATGAGGCAGCCGAAGTCCTGGCCGGCGACGGTGGTGAGCTTGTCGGCCTGGCCGGTGGTGTCGCCGATGTCGGCGGCGGCCTGCACCGAGACGTCCACGGAGTCGTCCTTCGCGGTGTCCTCGATGCCGTTCTCCATCGCCTGGAAGAAGGGGTTGTCGAGGCCCTTGATGACCGCGGCGACCTTGGTCGATCCGGAGCCGCCGGCGGCGGTGTCGCCACCCGAGGCGCAGCCGGTGAGGAGGAGTGCGAGGGCGCCGACCGGTGCGAGAACCGGGAGGAGGCGGCGTGCTGTGCGGTTCATCGTCATCCTTGAGGATCAGTGGCACCACTGCGTGCCGGTGTGTGAAAACTACCGGGGCTTTCGCGTTATCGCAATACGAAAGTCGGGGAACTTCAGGTTTCCCGTCGGCAGGCATGTACGCTGACCGTGACAAGAGGGGGAGCGATGAAGGCGTACTCCACCGGCGAGGCCGGTTCGCACGTGGCCGACGTCCTCGCGCTGTTCCGCGAGCAGGGCGAGGTCTCGCGCAACGCGGTGATGGAGCAGACGGGGCTCTCCCGCTCCACCGTCAACCAGCGCCTGGCGACCCTCGTGGAGCTCGGCCTGATCGCCCCCACCACCGGCGGCGAGTCGACCGGCGGGCGCCCCTCGAGCATGTTCGCGATGAACCTCGTCGGCACGGTGTTCCTCACCGCCGACATCGGAGCGAGCGGGTTCGTCGCCGCCGCCTGCGACCTGCGCGGCACCCCCCTCCGCCACGAGAGCGGCGTCGTCGACGTCTGGGAGGGACCGGACGCCGTGCTCTCGCTGGTGATCGCCGCGTTCGAGCGGCTGCAGCAGGGCGACGCGGTCGCCGGCATCGGCGTCGGAGTCCCGGGGCCGGTCGAGTTCGCCGCCGGGCGCGTGCGCAACCCGCCGATCATGACCGGCTGGGACGACTTCGACATCGCCGGCTACTTCGCCGAGCCGTACGAGGGCGTGCAGGTCGTCATCGAGAACGACGCGAACGCCCGCGCCCTCGCCGAGTCGCGCCACCACGGCTCCGACAACCTGATCAGCCTGAAGCTCGGCACCGGCATCGGCTCGGGCCTCGTCTTCAACGGAGCGACGATCCGCGGAGCCGTCGGCGCGGCCGGCGACATCGGCCACACCCGCGCGGTCACGGGCACGGTCGACGCGGATCCGCTGCCCTGCCGCTGCGGCAACGCCGGCTGCGTGGAGGCGTACGCGAGCGGCTGGGCCCTCGTCCGCGACCTCTCGGCCGACGACCCCTCGATCAAGCACGTCGCCGACGTCACGGCCCGCGTGCTCCGCGGCGACATGCGCGCCACCCAGGCCGTGCGCCAGGCCGGCCGCGTCCTCGGCGAGGCGGTCGCCGACCTCGTCAACATCCTCAACCCGCGGACCATCGTGATCTCGGGCCAGCTCGGCGACTGCGGCGAGGTGCTGATGTCGGGCCTGCGCGAGCGCGTCTACCTGCGCACCCACCCGCTCGCCACGCGGCACCTGACCATCCACACATCGGACCTGGGCGAGCTGGCCGGCGTGATCGGCCTCGCCCTGACGACAGCCGACCAGGTCTTCAGCCGCGAGCGCTTCGACCGCGAGGCGAGCGCCGAGAGCCCCCGCGCGGCGGCCGCCGCGAGCTGAACGGGAGCGCCCTGCCGCGCCCGGCAGCGGCGGGACCGGCGTGAGCGACCCCCTCCGCCCCGCGCCGTGTTACGCCCGGCGACGAAGGGTTACGCCGGGCGACGCGGGCCGGGACGGGCGGGACCGCGGTGCTCCATCATCGTGTCCGGGACGACGCGGAGAGGCCGCGGCCGCCCGACCCGTCCGAAGGAACGCGATGATCCGGCTCGAGCAGCTCAGCAAGTCGTACGGTCCGGCGACCGTTCTCGACCGCCTCGACTTCTCGGTCGCGACCGGCGAGATCTTCGCCGTCGTCGGCCCGAGCGGTGCGGGCAAGAGCACGCTCGCCGCCTGCGTGAACCTCCTCGAGCGGCCCACCTCGGGCACGGTCGTCGTCAACGGGGAGGCGCTCTCGCAGCTCTCGGAGGAGCGGCTGCGCGTCGCCCGCCGCCGCATCGGCACCGTCTTCCAGTCCGACGGACTCTTCAGCCGCCGCACGGCCGAGCAGAACGTGGCCCTGCCGCTGGAGTACCTCGGCGTCACCGCCGCCGAGACGAAGCGGCGCGTCGCGGAGCTGCTCGAGCGCGTCGGCCTCTCGGACCGCGCGCGCTACTACCCGCACCAGCTCTCCGGCGGTCAGCGCCAGCGCGTCGGCATCGCCCGCGCGCTCGCCCTCCGCCCCTCGGTGCTGCTCTCGGACGAGGCCACCTCGGGCCTCGACCCCGCCTCGACCACCGCGATCACCACGCTCCTGAAGGAGCTGCGCGACGACCTGGGCCTCTCGATCCTCTTCATCACCCACGAGATGGAGACGGTGCGCCAGGTGGCCGACTCCGTCGCCCGCCTCGACCACGGCCGCATCGTGGAGTCGGGCCGTCTCGTCGACCTGCTGCGCGACCCCGCGTCCCCGCTCGGCCTCGCCCTCAACCCGGTGCGCCCCTCCGTCGCGCCCGGCCCGGGTCTGGGCGAATGGGTGGTGGGCTACTCCCGCTCCGGAGTGCCGACCGACTGGGTCACCCGGCTCGCGGAGGCGGTCGGCCCGGTCGCGCTGCTCGGCGCGGCGATCGAGACGGTGGACGGGCAGGCGGTCGGCCACGCGACGATCGGGCTCGGCCCGGTCGACGAGGCGCGGCTCACCCGTGCGGCGGCCGAGCTCGGCCTGTCGGTCCGGCCCGCCGGCGTGCGCGTCCTCGCCGAGGAGGTGGCGGCGTGATCCTCCACCTCGACAACAAGGTCCCGCTCGAGCAGATCCCCGCGCTGGTGCTGCCGGCGCTCGGCGAGACGCTGATCATGGTCGGCATCGTCATGGCGATCGTGGTGCTGGTCGGCGTGCCGCTGGGCGCTCTCGTGCACAACCTCGCTCCGGGCGGGCTGGCCGAGAACCGGGCCGCCCACCAGGTGCTCAGCGCCGTCATCAGCGTCGGCCGCTCGCTGCCGTTCCTCATCCTGATGGCGTCGATCATGCCGTTCACGCGCCTGATCACCGGCACCAACATCGGGATCGCGGCGGCCGTCGTGCCGATGTCGATCGCGGGGGTCGCCTTCTTCACCCGCATCGTCGAGAACGCGCTGCGCAGCGTGCCGCTCTCGCTCACCCGCGTCGCCCGCGCCTCCGGAGCGTCGCGGCTGCAGGTGATGCGGACCGCCCAGCTGAGCGAGGCGGTGCCGCAGATCATCGGCGGCCTGACGATCAACACGATCGCGATGATCGAGTACTCGGCGATCGCCGGCACGATCGGCGCCGGCGGCATCGGCTACGTCGCGGTGACCTACGGCTACCAGCGCTTCGACACCACCGTCATGCTCGCCACCATCGTGATCCTGGTCGCCACCGTCGCGACCGTGCAGCTCACCGGCGACGCCCTCGTCCGCGCAACCACGCCCGGCGCCTCCCGCTCGCGGCGAGCGCCGCGGGTCGCGGCCGCCGTCTAGAACCACCACTCCTCCTCCTGCGCCCTCGGGCGCCCCTCCCGCGCGCCCGCGCACCCCCTCTTCGAAAGGCACCGCCATGTCCACTCCCGACGACCTCGGATTCGATCTCAAGAAGAAGCGCCGCTGGCCCTGGATCGCCGGAGCGGCCGTCGTCGTGGTCGGCGTCGCCTCCGCGATCGCCGTCCCGCTCCTCTCCCCCGCCGTCTCGGCCAACGAGCAGGAGGGCGCGACGCTCTACGTCGCGACCGCCGAGGGCAATGCCTCCGAGCAGGCCCTGGTCGACTTCGTCGCGAAGGAGGTGGCGCCGCGCTACGGCATCACCGTCGCCTTCAAGGGGCTCTCGGACAGCAACACCATCAACCGCGCGGTGAGCGAGGGCGAGGTCGCGGCCACGGTCTACCAGCACAAGCTCTGGCTGGGACAGGTGCTCGAGGCCAACCCCGACTTCGAGGAGGAGGCGGCCACCCCCGTCTTCCGCTGGGGCTTCGGGCTCTGGAGCGACAAGTACTCCGACGTCTCCCAGATCCCCGACGGCGGCACGGTCTCGCTCTACTCCGACCCCGCCAACGAGGCGCAGGGCCTCTGGCTGCTGCAGAACGCCGGCCTGATCACGCTGAAGCCGGGCACGGAGCCGGGCACCGCGACCCAGGACGACATCGCCGAGAACCCGAAGAACCTGCAGTTCACCCTGCTCGACTTCGCCGCCCAGTCGCGCGCGCTGCCGGACCTCGACGCGGCCGTCGGCTACACCGAGTACTACCTCGCCGCCGGCATCCCGATCGAGCAGCAGATCTTCGCCCCGCAGGCCCCCGACGACTTCGCCGGGCAGCTCACCATCGGCTCGAAGTACCGCGACACCGAGAACGTGAAGAAGCTCGTCCAGGCCTTCCAGGACCCGGCCGTGCAGGAGTTCCTCGCCACGGACGAGACGGTGAAGGGGATCCTGCTGCCGATCGACGGCTGAACAGGGCCGGAGCGACGGGGTCGCCTGAGGAGTCGCGCGCGGCTTCTCGGGCGACTCGGCGTCTGCGGACGTAGCGTGGGCTCATGAACACGTTCACTCTCCACAACGGTGTCGAGATCCCCGCCCTCGGACTCGGCGTCTTCCAGACTCCGCCCGACGAGACCCGCGCCGCCGTCGCCGCCGCGCTCGACGCGGGGTACCGGCACATCGACACGGCGGCGGCCTACGGCAACGAGCGCGAGGTGGGCGAGGCGATCGCCGGCCGCGACGACGTCTTCCTCGAGACGAAGGTGTGGATCAGCGACTACGGCTACGACGAGACGCTGCACGCCTTCGACAAGAGCGCGGGCAAGCTCGGCGTCGAGCGGATCGACCTGCTGATCCTGCACCAGGCCCTGCCCGAGGCCTTCGATCGCACCCTCGACGCCTACAGGGCGCTCGAACGGCTGCTCGCCGACGGGAGGGTGCGGGCGATCGGCGTGAGCAACTTCATGGTCGAGCACCTCACCCGCCTGCTCGCCGAGACCGACGTCGTCCCCGCGGTGAACCAGCTCGAGGTGCACCCGTACTTCCAGCAGCGGCGGGTCGAGCGGTTCGGCTGCGAGAACGACATCCTCACCCAGGCCTGGTCGCCGATCGGCGGCATCACCGCCTACCGCGACTCCCCGCGCCGCAGCTTCGACGACCCGGTGCTCCTCGAGCTCGGCGCCAAGTACGGGAAGACGGCCGCGCAGGTGATGCTCCGCTGGCACCTGCAGGAGGGCCGCCAGGTCATCCCGAAGTCGACCCGCCCCGAGCGCATCGCCGAGAACATCGACGTGTTCGACTTCGCGCTCTCCGGCTCGGAGCTCGCCCGGATCGACGCCCTCGAGGCCGGCGTGCGCGGCGGACCGGAGCCCGAGGCCGTGACGCTGGAGGCGTACGGCCGCGACATCCCCGAGGCGTGAGGAAGGCGCCCGCGACGGGAACACCGGAGCCGTCGCGGGCGTTGCCCTCACCATGAGCGTTCCCCTCTCCATCCTCGACCTCGCCCCCATCGCCCCCGGTGAGACCGCTCGCGACAGCTTCGCCGCCTCCGTCGCCCTGGCCCAGGAGGCCGAGCGGAACGGCTACCGCCGCGTCTGGTACGCCGAGCACCACAACATGGCGAGCATCGCGTCCAGCGCGACCTCGGTGCTCATCGCGCACGTCGCCTCGCAGACCTCCACGATCCGCCTCGGCTCCGGCGGCGTCATGCTGCCGAACCACTCCCCGCTCACCATCGCCGAGCAGTTCGGCACCCTCGAGACGCTGCACCCGGGCCGGATCGACCTCGGGCTCGGCCGCGCCCCCGGCAGCGACCAGGCGACCTTCCGCGCGCTCCGCCGCGACCCCGACTCCTCCGAGCGCTTCCCGCAGGACGTGCTGGAGCTGCAGGCCTTCCTCGCCGGCGAGTCCCGCATCCCCGGAGTGAGCGCGACGCCCGGTGCCGGCACCCGCGTCCCCCTCTACATCCTCGGCTCCTCGCTCTTCGGCGCGCAGCTCGCGGCCGCGCTGGGCCTGCCGTACGCGTTCGCCTCGCACTTCGCTCCGGACGCGCTGCACCAGGCCGTCGCGGAGTACCGCCGCGGCTTCCGCCCCTCCGAGCAGCTCGACGCGCCCTACGTGATCGCCGGGATGAACGCCATCGCCGCCGACACCGAGGAGGACGCGCAGGAGCAGTTCGCGCAGATGAAGCGCGCCCGCCTGATGATGCTGCTGCGCCAGAGCGGGCAGATCCCCGTCGGCCAGACCTTCGACGACGAGGAGCTCGACGCCCTGCTCAGCGCCCCGATCGGCGCCCACGTCGCGAGCATGACCACCTACACCGGTGTCGGCACCGGCGACCAGGTGGCCGACTACACCGCCGACTTCGCCCGCTCCGCCGACGCCGACGAGGTCATCGTCGCCCACGCGTCGCTGCAGACGGAGGCGCGCCTGCGCTCGGTCGCGCTCCTCGCGCAGTCGAACGCGCGCGTCGCCGCCTGACGGGCGGGCGGCCGAGTCCGTCGACGCCGCCGCACGGGCCCCGCGCGCGACCGGGGCCGCGCATCGGCGGACATGCGGCGCGCATCGGCGGACTCCTGTGAAAGTGAGCCTCTAACGGGGGCCACCTCACAGGGGGCGACCCCGGGAGGAGCGCGTCCGCGGTGCCAGGCTGAGCCCTGTGTCGACGATGACGGGCAAGCGGCGTGAGCCCGGGGACAGCCCTGCGCGGTCAGCGGCCCTGCTGCTGCGGGTCTGCGCGGGCGACCGGACCGCCTTCCGGCAGCTCTACTCGCTCACCGCGGGCCGGGTCGTCTCCGTCGCGGACGCCGTGCTCGACGACCGCGCCGCAGCCGAGGAGGTCGCGCAGGAGGTCTACCTCGAGCTCTGGCGCACCGCGCGCTCGCTCGACCCGGGCCGTCCCGTGCTCGCCTTCCTGGCCCAGGTCGCGCACCGCCGTGCCGTGGACCGCGCCCGGGCGGACCGGTCGGCGCGGCGCCGGGAGCTGCAGTACACGGTCCTCGACCGGCCGCGCGATCACGAGTGGGAGCGCTCGGACGTCCGGCTGGCCCTGGCGCCCGCGGCCGGCGCGATCCGGCAGCTCGCCGCCATCCACCACGACGTCCTCTACCTCGCCTACGTCCGCGGGTACAGCCACTCCGAGATCGCGGAGGAGCTGTCGATCCCGCTCGGCACCGTCAAGACCCGGCTGCGCGACACCCTCATCCGCCTGCACACCCACCTGCAGTCCGCCGGCCCGGCGGACCCGGACGGCGGACCGGGACGGCGCATCCGGCGCTGACCGATGGCGCGGACGCCTCTGCGCCACCGGGGTCGCACGCTTCAGGACCGTGTCCGGCCCGCTCAGCCCGCCTGCGTCGCGCCCGAGACCGCGAGCCCGACGATCACCGTCAGCACCGTCGTCCACAGCGCGATCGCGACGCCCTGCCAGAGCAGGATCCGCCCTCGGCCGACTCCGGCGCCCGCCAGCATCACCGCGGTGAAGTGCGTCGGGAGCAGCAGCGGCCCCAGCAGGCTCACGCCCGGGACGCCGTAGCGGGTGAAGGCCCGCTGGAACTTCTCGCGCCGCGGAGTCGTCCGCTTCGCCTCCGAGCGGCCCGTGATCGCCGAGCGGACGCCGGTGCCCAGCAGCACGAGCAGCGCCACGCAGACGAAGTTGCCGATCGCCCCCGCAAGCCCGGCGACGACCGGGTGGATGCCGCCGATGATCCCGATGCTCGCCGCTCCCTCTCCCTCGATGAAGGGGACGGCCCCGGCCCCGGCGACGACGAGGGGCTGCACGAGCTCGGGAACGCGGCCGATCAGGTCCTGGAATCCGAGGATCGCGTCGCTGATGATCGTCATGGTCGTGCCTTCCGGATCGTGGCCCCGGCTCTCGGGACTCCTCCATCCGACCGTGTCCGCGCCCGCTGCGGCAGTGCCGCCGGGTCACCGCTTCCCGGGAGGATCGACGGCCCGAGGGGTGACAAGTGTCATGGTCGTAGCCTGGGCCGCATGGTGAACTCGACCGAGGCGGATCCGCCCGTGCGCGCGGGCCGCGGCGTCGCCGTGACCTGGTGGTACACCCTCGCGTCGGCCGCCTCCTTCGTAGTGATCGTCCTGGCCGTCTGGTCCGTGGCGGTGCTGAGCGCCGAGGCCGAGGAGTGGCGGAAGGGCGCCTACTTCCTGGGCGCGGCCGCCTGGGTCGCGGTGTTCTCGCCGACCGCGCTCGCGTACCGGCGCGCCGACCGCGAGGGCCCGGTGCGCCTCCGGGCTGTGCCGACCCTGGTCTTCTGCCTCGGAGTGGCGGCCGCGGCGCTCACCGGCACGGCCGCCGGGAGCCTCGCGCTCGGACTCTCGCTCGCCGCGACCCTGGTCGCCGTGCTGCCCTGGCAGAGCGGGGTGCGGCTCCGGGTGATGGTGCTCTGCACGATCGTCCTCGCGGTCGCGGCGGTGCTCGAGCAGACGCGCGCGGCGCCGGACGCGTCGGCCGCGCTCTCGACCCTCCTGCTGTTCGCGACGCTGCTGCCCCTGACGGTCGTCAGCGCGCTGTGGTGGTGGGACATCGTCCGCGAGCTCGACCGGGCGCGCGCCGCCGAGGGCCGGCTCGCCGCCGCGCAGGAGCGCCTGCTGCTCGCCGGCGACGTGCACGACCTCCAGGGCCACCACCTCCAGGTGATCGCGCTGCAGCTCGAGCTCGCCGAGCGCCTCCTCGGCAGCGACCCGGAGGCCGCTCTCGAGCAGCTGCGCGCCGCCCAGCGCTCGGTCGACGGCGCCCGCACCGGCACCCGCGAGCTGGCGACGCGCTTCCGCAGCGTCCCGCTCGTCGACGAGCTGGCCAACGCCGCCGACCTGCTCCGCTCGGCCGGGCTCCGCGTCGAGCTCGAGGTCGACCCGGCGGCGTCCCACGCGCCGGCGGAGACGCTCGGGCCGGTGGTCCGCGAGACGACGACCAACATCCTCAAGCACGGCGGCGGCTCGAGCGCGCGGCTGCGGCTCGCGCGGGAGCAGGACGAGTGGCGGTTCGAGGCGGTGAACGACCTGGCACCGGACGCGGAGGAGGCGGACGGGACCGGCTCGGGCGTCCTCGGCATGGCGGAGCGGGTCGAGCGCGCGGGCGGGACGCTGCGCGCCGGGGCGGTCCGCCGCTCCTTCGAGCTGGACGCGCGCCTGCCGGTGGGGAGCGACTCGTGATCCGGGTGCTGATCGCCGACGACGAGGACATGATCCGCACGGCGCTGGCCGCGCTCCTCCGCCTCGAGGAGGACCTCGAGATCGTGGGCGAGTGCCGCGACGGCGAGCAGGCGGTCGCGGAGGCGCTGCGCCTGCAGCCCGACGTGTGCCTGTTCGACGTCGAGATGCCCGGGCTCGACGGGATCGAGGCGGCGGAGCGGCTGCGCCGGGTCTCCGCGACGCGGGTCGTGGTCGTCACCCGGCACGCGCGGCCGGGGGTCCTGCGGCGAGCGCTGGGAGCGGGCGTCAGCGGCTTCCTGCCGAAGTCGCGCCGGGTCGAGGACGTCGCCGAGGTGATCCGTCAGGTCGCGAGCGGACGCCGCTACGTCGATCCGGAGATCGCCGCCGACGCCCTGGCGAACACGCGCAGCCCGCTGACCGACCGGGAGCTCGACGTGCTCAGCGCCGGCTCCCGCGGCGAGACGATCGGCGAGATCGGCGCGGCTCTGCACCTCTCCTCCGGCACCGTCCGCAATCACGTCTCGTCGATCCTCCGCAAGCTCGACGTCGACACCCGCCAGCGCGCGGTGATCGAGGCCCGCGAGCGCGGCTGGATCTGAGCGCACGGCCCGGCTGCACCACCGCCGCCCAGAACGGCCGGATGCCGCTCCGCCTCAGGCCTCCACGCTCCAGATCTCGAACACGTCCGCCGCCGCCGGCAGCACGACCCGCCCCGACTCGCACCGCACCTGGGCGTCCGCGCGCCGGACCGCGCGCCAGGCGAGCGGCACCCCGAGCTCCACCGGACCCCGCACCGCCGCTCCGGGCAGCCGCACGACGTACAGCAGCACCGCCCCCTGCGCGTCCTCGTGCGCCCGCACGAGGAACCCCGCCGGCGCTTCGATCGCGACGCCCGAAGCGGTCCCGCCGAGGTCGAACTGCCGGCCCGCTCGCACCGCCTCGAGCGCCTGCTTCTCGACCGCGTCGTAGCGTCGGCGAGCGGCAGGCGAGTCCCAGGCGGTGTCCGGCGCCGATTGCGTGCCGCGCACCCGGTAGGCGTCGACCCGAGCGAGGTCGTCCCACTCCAGCGCGGTGGCCGGCAGCGGGCGGGAGCCCGGACGGATCCGCACCCCGCGCAGCTCGCGCAGCATCCGCTGGAGGGCGCGTCCGAGCGGAGTGACGACACCGCTCCGCGTGATCGGCGCGTGCTCCCAGTTCTCCCGGTCGACCAGCATGTACAGGTTGAAGCCCTGGTAGCCGAGGGCGAGAGCGGCTCCCCACCACGCCACCTGCTCCTCAACCGTCGGGTCCGGGTAGTCGACGACCTCGCCGGGCGAGCGCCAGATGCCCGCCTGCATCTCGGGAGACCAGACCAGCGGAGTCGCCGAAGCGCGCGCCTGCGCCACGGCGAGCGCCAGCCCCGCGAGGTCGCGGTCGTCCAGCGGCGGCACGTAGTAGTGGTCCTCGCCGACCACGGTGCCCTCGAGCGCCTCGACCAGCACCCGCCCGTCCTGCGGCCAGCCCCGCACGGGGTGGGTGTTGAGGTTGATCGTGCCCGCCAGTACCGCGGCGCCGGCGTCGGCCGTCACCTCGCGGAGCCACGCGAGGTAGTCCGCGAAGTAGACCCGGTGCCAGTGGGCCCACGCCGACTCGAGAGCGGTCGCGGATTCGGGGGGCCCGGTCCGCGGGCGCGGCGGCTCCACCGTCCCGCCGATGAACCGGTGCCAGTCGGCCAGTGCGTCCGGGTGCCAGTCGAAGCCGTGCATGCTGTCCTGGAACCCCAGGCTCGGCTCGTTGTCGTACTGGGTGCCGACGACCGGGCCGTCCTCGCCGAGGAACTCCGCGAGGTCGCTCCAGACGGCGCGGATCCACCTCTCGACCAGGGCACGGTATGCGCGGCTCGAGCAGCTGGGCATCGGGTGCTTGAAGGGCGGGTTGTAGCCGGACACCTGCTCGCCCCGGTGATCGAGGGCGATCAGCGCGTCATCGGCCACCACCCAGTCGGGCAGACCTCCGTTGGGCTCCTCCGCGCAGATCCACGGCCCCGGCTTGAGGATCACGCGCAGACCCCGCTCGCGGCAGAGGCGCAGGAAGCGGTGCACGTCGAGCTCCGGCGCGTGGGTGCCGCGCAGATCGAGCGTGCCCTGCACCGGCTCGTGCCGCCGCCACGAGAGGTAGGTGGCGACCGTGTCGATGCCGATCTCCTGCACCGCGCGCAGCGCCGGCTCCCACTCCTCCGGCTCCATGCGCCAGAACTGCACCTCACCGCTGATCGGCAGGGCACCCGGCTCGACGAGGCTCACCCCTTCACTCCGCCCGCGATCGCCCCGCCCAGCAGCCAGCGCTGGATGAACACGAAGAGGACGAGCGAGGGGATCAGCACGAGCACGCTCATCGCCGAGACGTCGTTCCAGTGCACCTCGAACGCCGAGCTGAGCTGCGAGAGTCCGACGGGCAGCGTGCGGTTCTGGTCCGAGCTGGTGAAGGTGAGCGCGAAGACGAACTCCTCCCACGCTCCGATGAAGAGGAAGATGCCGGTCGCGACGACGCCCGGCCGGGCCGCGGGCAGCACGACGCTGAAGAGCGTCCGGAACGCTCCGGCGCCGTCGATCCGCGCCGCCTCGTCGAACTCCCGCGGGATCTCGTCGAAGGCGGTCTTCATCAGCCACACGCCGAGCGGCGCCGATGTGGAGACGCCCGCGATGATGAGCGCCGCGATGCTGTCGTACAGCCCCACATTCGAGACCAGCCAGAACAGCGGGATGATCAGCAGCACGCTCGGGAACATCTGCGTCATGATCAGGCCGACGAGGAAGAAGCGCTTGCCGCGGATCCGATAGCGGGAGAGGGCGTAGCCGCCGAGTACCCCGATCAGCAGCCCGAGCGCCACGGTCGACAACGAGACGATCAGCGAATTGACGAACCAGGCCGAGAAGGCTCCCCGCCCGAGCACGTAGAGGTAGCTCTCGATGGTGGGGTTCGCCGGCAGGATCGTCGGCGGACTCCGGAAGATCTCGGTGCCGTCCTTGAACGAGGCGAGGACGGTCCAGAGCACCGGCACGACGGCGAAGACGCCGATGACGACGCCGAGCATCCGCACGGCGACGATGCCGGGGCGGGGCCGGCGGCGCACGCGCCGGGGCGGACGGGGCGGAGGGACGGGGGTGCTCGGAGTGAGCACGGGCCGGTCGACGGTGGCGGTCATTTCAGGGCGCCCTTCCCGAGTGCGCGGACGTAGAGGAGGGACCCGGCGGCGACGATCACGAAGAGGAACACCGAGAGGGCGCTCGCGTAGCCGAAGTCGAAGCGCTGGAACGCGTTTTTGTAGACGAACGTGGTGAGGATGTCGCTGGCGCCGTCCGGGCCGCCCTGCGTCATCACGTAGATGAGGCCGAAGTTGTTGAACGTCCAGATCAGCGACATGAGCGTGCTGAGGAGGATCACGGGACGCAGCAGCGGCAGAGTGATCCAGAGGATCCGCTGCCCGGTGCGGGCGCCGTCGACGCGGGCCGCCTCGTAGACCTCGTCGGGGATGGCCGCCATACCCGAGAGCAGCATGATCATGATGAACGGGAAGCCGCGCCACACGTTGGTGACCATCACCGCGGCGAGAGCCGTCGAAGGGTCGCTGAGCCACGCGTGCTGGAGGTCGCCGAGACCGACGCGCTGGAGCACATCGTTGAGCAGGCCGAACTGCGGCTGGTAGAGCCAGCGCCACGACATCGCTCCGACGATGATCGGCGTCGCCCACGGGACCACGTA
This sequence comes from Rathayibacter sp. AY1F3, assembly GCF_002931975.1. NCBI lineage: Bacteria > Bacillati > Actinomycetota > Actinomycetes > Micrococcales > Microbacteriaceae > Rathayibacter > Rathayibacter sp. AY1F3. Next base: position 188,867 of record NZ_PSVF01000002.1, read on the forward strand.
CGCGGCGCGGAGCCAGGCCCACGCCCGCCCCTGGAGGGCTTCGCGGACGATCAGAGCGGCGGCGAACGCGAGCACGAACTGCAGCGCGACGGAGCCGAAGGTCCAGACCGCGCTGTTCAGCATGACCGGGCCGAGCTCGCTGTCGCCGGCGATCCGGGCGTAGTTGTCCAGGCCGGTCCACTGCCAGCCCACATGGCGGCTGGGGTTCACGTCGAAGAAGCTCTCGACCATCACGAAGAGGATCGGCAGGCCGATCACGACGACGGCGGCGATCGAGATCGGCGCGAGCATCACCGCCGGTGCGACACCGTCGCGGCGGGGCCGCCGTGCACGGGGGCGCACGGCGGCCGCGAGGAGCGTCTGGCTACTCATCGAGCGCGCTGTTCGCCTTCTGCGCCGCCTCGTCGAGCGCCTCCTGCGGACTGGCCGCGCCGGACAGGGCTGCGGCGACGGCGTTGCCGAGCGCCGAGTCGACGTCCGCGGCGCGGGCCACGGTCGGCCGCGACTTCGACGCCTCGATGATGGTGCCGAAGGTCGCGACGGTCGGGTCGTCGGTGAAGGGCGCCTGCTCGTAGAGCGACTTCTTCGCGGGCACATAGCCCAGGTCGTCAGCCCAGCGCGACTGCACGTCGTCGGAGGCCCACCAGCTCAGGAAGTCACCCGCCTGCTCCTGGTGCGGGCTGCTCGCCAGGACCGACAGGTCCATCCCGCCCAGCACGGAGGCGCTGGTCGCGTCCGCAGGCAGCGGCGCGACACCCCACTGGTCGTCCTGGAGGCCCGAGGCCTCGAGGATCGACGTCATGTAAGGGCCGGAGGTCATCATCGCGATGTCGCCGTTCGTGAACGGGCCGCGGACGTCGTCCTCGGTGGCGGTCGCCATGCCCGCGGGCATCGCGGTCTTCTGCAGGTCGGTCCAGAGCTCGAGGGCGCGGACCCCGTCGGCCGAGTCGAAGGCGACCTCGCTTCCGGAGTCGGCCATCACCTCGGCGCCCGACTGCCAGAGCCAGGGGTAGAACTCGTACGCGCCCCAGCCGCCGAAGAGGCCGATGCCGTACTTGCCGTCGGCGGTGAGCTTCTGCGCGTCGGCGGTCAGCTCCTCCCAGGTCGTCGGCGGCGCGTCGATCCCCGCCGCGGTCAGCAGGTCCTTCCGGTAGAACAGCGCGAGCGTCGAGACGTCCTGCGGGACGCCGTAGACGTGGCCGTCGCGGGTGGCTGCGGTGATGGTGTTCTCGAAGTAGTCGGAGCTGTCGCCGAGCGAGTCCTCGACGGGGGCGAGGAATCCGCTGGCCGCGTACTGCGCCACCTTCGGCGGTTCCAGGCGCACGATGTCAGGGCCCTTGCCCGCCGAGATCTGCGTGACGAGCTTGTCGTAGTAGGAGGAGTCGTTGTCACGCGCCAGGGTGACGGTGACGTCGGGGTGGGCCTCGTGGTACTCCGCGACCAGCTTCTGCGCCTCGGCCGTCTCGGCGTCCGAGAACTGGTTCTGGAAGGTGAGGGTCGTCGAGCCGTCGGAGGATCCGGCGCTGCCGACGGCGCAGCCGGTCAGGGCGATCCCGGTGACGGCGGTCAGGGCGATCGCGGTGATGAGCTTCTTCATCGAAGTTCGCTTTCTCGTGGGGGGTGGGGCTAGCGGGTGAGGGCCGCCGCGGGGGCGGCGGCGGAGGAGCGGTGCGCGGCGATGACGTCGCGGTAGAAGGAGGCGGACTGCTTGGGCGTGCGCTTCTGCGTGCCGAAGTCGACGTGGACGAGGCCGAAGCGCTTGTCGTAGCCCTCGCCCCACTCGAAGTTGTCGAGGAAGGACCAGGCGAAGTAGCCGGCCGCGGGCACACCCTGCGCGGCGGCGGCGTCGATCGCTCCGATGTAGCCGGCGAGGTAGTCGATCCGCTCGGGGTCGAGTACGCGGCCCTCGGGGTCGACGTAGTCGTGGAAGCTCGCCCCGTTCTCCGTGATGTAGACGGGCAGATCGGAGTAGCGGGAGGTGACGCGGAGCAGGACGGCGGTGAGCGCCTCCGGAGTGACCGACCAGCCGAACGAGGTGTGCTCCGAGCCCGCGGGCGTCTCGCGCACCCGGGCCGCCCCGCCGTCCGCGTCGTCCTCGACCACGACGCGCTGGTAGTGGTTGATGCCGACGAAGTCGGTCGGCTCGGCGATGATCGCCAGGTCGCCGGGGAGAACGGCGTCCGAGAGCCCCCACGGGTCCAGCAGGGCCCGGGTCCGCGGCGTGTACTCCCCGCGGTAGACCGGCGCGAGGAACAGCTGGTGGTTCACGGCGTCGAGGCGCTCGACGGCGTCGAGGTCGTCGGGAGTGGCGGGAACCAGGTCCGCGACGATGTTCGTGACTCCGATGCGGGCACCGGGGGCCGCCGTGCGGATCGAGCGGGTGGCCAGGCCGTGCGCGAGATTGAGGTGGTGGGCCGCCGTGACGGCGTCGCGGGTGCTGGAGCGGCCGGGGGCGTGCACACCGAGGCCGTAGCCCAGGAACGCCGCGCACCACGGCTCGTTGATGGTGATCCAGTCCCCGGTGAGATCGCCGAGGGCCGCGGCGACCGCTCCGGCGTACTCGGCGAAGGCGCGGGCCGTGGAGCGCGCCGTCCAGCCGCCCTCGTCCTCGAGCTCCTGCGGGAGGTCCCAGTGGTAGAGCGTGACGAAGGGGCGGATGCCCCGGGCGTGCAGGCCGCTCAGGAGCTCGCGGTACCAGCGGACGCCGGCGGGGTTCAGCGGTCCGCGGCCTCCGGGCTGCAGGCGCGTCCACGAGAGCGAGAGGCGGTAGGCGGGGACGCCGAGCTCGACCAGCAGGTCGAGGTCCGCCTCCCAGAGCCGTCGGTGATCGCACGCGGTGTCGCCGGTGTCGCCGTGGCGGGTGCGGCCGGGGGTGTGCGCGAAGGTGTCCCAGATGCTGGCCGTGCGGCCGTCCTGCCGCACTCCGCCCTCGATCTGGTACGCGGAGGTGGCGAGACCCCAGACGAAGTCGTCGGGGAGGTGGGAAGTAGGGGGTGACATCATCGTCGTCGCTCCATCGGGTCGGGCTGATGGGAGTCATCATCACACAGTTACTGACAGACCGGTAAGTAAATTTTTCGAGAGGTAGAATCGACTCGGCGGAAGGGGCGCGGATGAGGGCACAGCAGAGCTGGCCGGCGCCTGCCGCATCGGGGGCGGGCAAGGCGCAGAGGCCGCAGAAGCGGTCGGGGCAGCGGCGCAAGGAGATCCTCGACGCGGCGATGGCCGTGTTCGGGGAGCACGGCTACGCGAACGGCTCCCTCGCCGACATCGCCGAGCGCGTGGGCATGACGCACGCCGGCGTCCTCCACCACTTCGGCTCCAAGGAGCAGCTGCTCATCGCACTGCTCGAGTACCGCGACGACGCGGACGTCGCCGACCTGGAGGGGCACCACGCCCCGCGCGGCGCCGCCCTGCTCGACCACCTCATCGACACCGCCGCCGCCAACGCTCTGCGGCCCGGGATCGTGCAGACCTACACGGTGCTGCTGGGCGAGTCCGTCACCGACAACCACCCCGCCCGCGCCTTCTTCGCCCAGCGCTACGAGGGCCTCCGCTCGATGATCACCTCGGCCGTCGCCGACGCGACCGGTCGCGATCCGGAGGACGTGGAGGTGGCCGAGGCCGCCTCCGTCATCATCGCGACGATGGACGGACTGCAGACGCAGTGGCTCCTCAGCGACCGCCGCGTCACCATGCGGCGCAGCGTCCAGCTGGTCATCGAGTCGCTGCTCGCGCGCCTGCGCTGATCCCCGCCGCGCCACCCCCTCTCGGGAGCGCTCCGGTGCGTCCGAAGCGCCACTCCGGCCGGCCGCGCCGACGCCCACCGGGCGGTCCTGCGGGCCGTGACGGACTCCAGCCGCGTTCAGTCCATTTCTGCGGTCGGTGTTTACTTACGACTTGGTAAGTCCTTATCGTGTGCCCAGACCGCTCCGAGCGGGAACTCGATGAGGAGAACCATGAAACCGAGAATCGTGATCGCCGCCGCGGCGATCGCAGCGCTGGCCTCGGCCGGACTGACGACGGGCGCCCTCGCCACGTCCGCCGTCGCAGCCCCCTCCGGCACCACCGTGTCGGTCACCCAGACCGCACTCGCGGCCGACCGCCTCGCCACCAAGACCGCGACCACCTTCGGCAGCCTCAACGGCGCCGTCCCCGACATCCGCATCGACGCCGCTCAGCAGCACCAGGCCATCGACGGCTTCGGCGCCACCTTCAACGAGGCGGGCTGGGACGTGCTCAACCGCCCGAGCGTCAGCGCCGCGCAGCGCGGCGCCGTGATGGACCAGCTCTTCGACCCCGGGACCGGAGCGGGCTTCTCGATCGCCCGCACCTCGATCGGGTCCAACGACTTCGCGCTGGACCACTACTCCTACGACGAGACGGACGGCGACTTCGGCCTGAACGACTTCTCGGTCGCGCGGGACCAGCAGTACCTGATCCCCTACATCAAGGCCGCCCAGGCTTCCGCCGGCGGACCCTTCCGCCTCATGGCCTCGCCGTGGACTGCGCCCTCCTGGCTCAAGAACAACAAGTCCCTCCTCGGGAAGCCGACCGCTTCCGGCGACGCCTCCCTCGTCGCCCCGTCCGTCGATCCCCGCTACTACCAGGCCTACGCCGACTACTTCGCGAAGTACGTCGCCGCCTACAAGCAGCAGGGGATCGACGTCACCGACGTCTCGGTGCAGAACGAGCCCGAGAACCCCGCATCATTCGAGGCGACTCTCTGGACCGACTCGCAGATGGCGCAGTTCGTCGGCTCCTACCTCGGCCCCACCTTCGCCGCACAGAGCACCGGAACGAAGATCCGCGTCTACGAGCACAACCAGGACCACTGGTACTACCCGTCCAACGTCCTCAACGACCCGGCCGTGAAGCCGTACGCCTCCGGCGCGGACTTCCACCCCTACGAGTGCGACTTCGGGCAGAACTACTGCTCCGACGCCAACCTCGACCTCTTCGCCCAGTCCAGCCCGGGGTACTCCTCCTGGATGAGCGAGCACACCGACCTCGGCCAGGCGGAGCCCACCAACTACATCCGCGACGAGAAGTGGGCGAAGGAGATCGTCAAGCAGATCAACCACGGTCAGAGCGCGTACATCTACTGGAACATGGTGCTCGACCAGAACGGCGGACCGGTCACCGACCTCTCTGCTCCGCAGGAGCCCCTCGTCGAGGTGGACACCAGTGGATCCGCGGCGACGGTCTCGTACATGCCCAAGTTCTACGAGCTGGCGCAGTTCTCGAAGTTCGTGAAGCCCGGCGCGCACCGCATCGGCGCCGAGGGCGGACTGACCGGCGACGACGTCGCTCAGACCGCGTTCGAGAACCCCGACGGAAGCCGCGTGCTCGTCGTCGTGAACAGCGGACCCGCCACGACGGCGACCGTCGGCGAGGGGACCACCGGCTTCACCGCGAAGCTGCAGGCCCACTCGACCTCGACCTACACCTGGGCCGGGGCGAAGAGCAGCTACGCGCTCTCGCCCGGAGCGACCGCCGGCTACAGCGACATCGCCTCCGAGCACTTCACCGGCGACTCCGGGCTCGTCTCCGGCGGCGCCACCGCGCAGGTCGCGGGCGACATCGCGAACACGGCCGACGACACGCTCTACCGCACCACCCGCACCGGCGCCGTCTCGTACGCACTGCCGGTCCCGAACGGCCGCTACCGCGTCTCCCTCCTCCTCAGCGAGAACGCGGGGACCGCTGCCGGGCAGAACGTCTTCGACGTGACAGCGGAGGGAGCGACCGCGTTCAGTGGCGTCGATCCCTTCGCGGCCGGATCCGGTGCCCGCAGCGCCTCCACGGCGAGCGCCGTCGTCGCCGTCTCCGACGGCACGCTGAACCTCGCGACCGTCGCGCGACAGGGTACGCCCTCGCTCGCCGGCGTCCGCGTCTCCCCGCTGCCCGCGACCGGCGACGCGCACCGCTCGACCGTGACCGGCGGCCTCGCCTCCGGCTACAGCACGAACGCGGGAGTGCTCCCCGGCGTGGTCTTCGCCCAGGACTACAACGACGGCGGCTCCGGCGTCGGCTACTCGATCGCCCAGCCGCAGAGCACGACGAGCGGCTACCGCCCCGACGCGGTGAACCTGGCGACCAGCACGGACACCACCTACGGGGGCGGCGAGGCCGTCGTCGGGCTCGCCTCGGGCGACCGCCTGAACTACACGGTGGACGTCGTCGCCGGCGGCCGCTACGACCTCGCGCTGCGGCTCCGGACCACGAACAACCTCACCGGCGGGGCGAGCATCCTGCTCGACGGGCAGCCGCTCGCGACCCTCCCGGCATCCACCACCGCGGGAGCCTGGGCCGACCGGTCCGTCTCCGGAGTCACTCTTCCGGCGGGCACCCACACCCTCACCGTGGTCGCGAGCGGACTCATCGACCTGCGCACTCTCACCGCGTCGCGCATCACCGACATCACCGCCGGCAGCACCATCGAGGCGGAGGACTGGGCGGCCGGTGGCGAGGGAACGGGCTACCACGACACCACGGCGGGCAACGGGAACACGACGTACCGCGGCCTGCCGCTCGTCGGCTACTACCGCGGCGGCGACGTCGACCTCGAGTCCTCGTCGGTCGAGTCCTCGCAGGGCGACAACTTCGACGTCGGCGGGACCGACGACGGGGAGTGGCTCCGCTACGACGTGCACGCCGACAGCGCCGGGGCGTTCGACATCAGCGCCCGCGTCGCCAGCGGCTTCGACTCGGGAGTGATCGCCTACGCGCTGGACGACCGGTCGAACATCGTCAGCCCCGCGGACACCACGATCCCGAACACGAACGGCTGGCAGACCTGGCGCACCCAGGTCGTGCAGAACGTGCCGATCCCCGCAGGGACGCACGCGCTCTACGTCCTGGTGAAGAAGGGCGGCTTCAACCTCGACCGCCTCACCGTCGTCCCGACCGGGATGGGCTGGGCCACGACGGTCGGCTTCGGCAGCTCCTACGCGGCCGGTCCCGGCGTCTCGACCTTCACCGACCAGAACGCTCGCCAGTTCATCAAGAGCGGCGGAGTGGACCGCGGCGCCTGCCAGCGCTCCCGCTGGAACCAGGTGCAGTACCTCGCCGACCGCTTCGGGCAGCGCGACACCTTCTACGACGCGTCCTGCCCCTCCGACACCAGCCAGTCCATCGCGACGTCGACCGGTCAGGGCGACGAGCTCGCCGAGGCCGCGACCGGCTACGCCGCGAACCCGTGGCGCGGAGCGGGAGCGCTCGGCTGGGGGACGAAGACGGTGACCGTCTCGGTCGGCGGCAACGACGTCTACTCCGGCACGAACTCCGCTGGCAAGAGGTACGAGGGCACGGTGACCGGAGCGATGTACGCCTGCGACAGGACGACCTCGTGCGTCGACGGCAACGGCGTCCCGAACTGGAACGGAACGAAGGGCGGAACTCGGAAGGGCGACATCACCGTTGCGGCGATGAAGGCGAACCTCAAGCCGATCGTCGAGCAGATCCTCGCCGCCACGAAGAAGGACGGCACCTCGTCGGTGCAGATCCGGTTCATCAGCTACCCGTCGGTGTTCGGCAGGCCGGGGACCTCGGTCTCCTGCTCCGGCGCGGCATCGGGCAGCGATCCCGCCTGGAGCTACACCGCGGCGGAGTCGACGTATCTGCAGAACCTGCTCGACACGCTGACCACCACCGAGGCCTCCACGCTCACCGCGATCTCGAGCGACCTCGGGCTCCCCGCCGGTCAGCTGCGGCTGGTCGACATCCGCTCGCAGTCCGAGGACCACGGGATCTGCCAGCCGCAGAGCACGCGCTGGATCGCGCAGCCCTACGGCGACTCGTCCGCGGCGGGCATCCACCCGAACCTCTCGATGTTCGCGATGGAGGCGCGCCAGGTCAGTCTCTCCTCGCCCCAGGGCTGAGCCGGTCGGAGGGGAGCCCGGCTCCCCTCCACCGGTCCCCCGCCGACAACGCGGAAGTCGTCGCACTCACACTCGGGTGCGACGACTTCTGCGTTCTCGCGAGCGCCGCCGGGTCAGGCCGTCGGCGTCCAGATCCGCATCGTCGACGGTCCGCGGTTCGCCCAGCGGTGGTACGGCCGGAACTCCACCTCGAAGCGGCGCCCCTCCTCCACCGGCACGGAACCGTAGGGCCAGCCGGGAGCCGCCTCGCGCGCCACGAGGGACACGCGCGCTCCCTCCGCCGTCACGACGGGCGGCACCGAGGCGTCGACCGCGATGTGCTCGGTGTCCAGGCCCTCGGGCAGGTCGAGCGACTCGATCGCCAGCACGAACGGCCCGCGCTCGAGGGCGACCTGGCCGCGCACCGCGTCGATCCGGGGGTGCGGGGCGACGAAGCGGGCCGTCATCGGCAGCGAGAGCCGCACGGTGTCGCCGGCGGAGAACGCCCGGCGGACGGTGACAGTCGGCGTCGAGACCGGCTCGCCGTCGAGCAGCGCCGAGCCCCGCGCGAACGGCGGCACCCGCAGCGTCAACGCGAACTCCGCGTCCTCGAGGATCCGCACGACGATCTCGCCGTCGGCCGGGTACTCCGTCTCGACGCGCAGCGCGACGCCTCCGGTGCGCACCTCGTACGCGCCGTACTGGTGCAGCTGCACCCCGTCGTCGGTGGCGGTCGCGAAGCCGAGCTCGACGCTCGCGAGGGTGCGGGCGGTGTTGGTCGGGCAGCACGAGACCCAGAACCAGGGCGCGCGGAGGCTGGACTGCGCGCGGTCGGTCTCGCGCGACTCGTCCGGAGCCACTCCGTCGACGCGCTGCTGCAGCGTGTTCGTGTAGAAGAAGGCGCGGCCGTCCTCGCGGGTGGCGGGGAGCACCGCGTTCAGCAGCGTCCGCTCCATCAGGTCCGCGTAGCGGTGCTCGTTCGAGCCGAGCAGGAGCCGCCAGCTGAGCATCGTGGAGCCGATCGCCGCGCAGGTCTCGGCGTAGGCGCGATCCGGCGGCAGCTCGTAGTCGGCGCCGAACGCCTCGTCCTGGTGGTGCGAGCCCATCCCGCCCGTGACGTAGGTCCGCCGCTCGACGGTCGCCTCCCACTGGCGCCTGACCGCCTCCTCCAGCTCGGCGTCGCCGGTCTCGACCGCGACATCGAGAGCCCCGGAGGCGAGGTAGAGGGCCCGCACCGCGTGGCCGCGCAGCACCTCCGCGTCGCGCACGGGCACGTCGTCCTGGAAGTACTCGGCGCCGAACGCGATCGGCTTCAGCGTCCCCGTCCCGCGCCGCTCCACGAAGAGGCGGGCCAGCTCGAGGTAGCGCTCCTCCCCCGTCGCCCGCGCCAGCTCGGCGAGCGCCGGCTCGATCTCGGGGTGGCCGCACACGGCGACCCTCCCCTCGGGCCCGAACTCGCGGTGCACGTGGTCGGCGAGCCGTCGGGCGACCTGCGGCAGGAGGTCGTCGTGCCCGGTGCGGAGCCGCGCCACGGCGGCCTGGATCAGGTGCCCGAAGCTGTACAGCTCGTGGCCCCACTCCAGATCGGAGTAGCGCGCACGCTGGCCGGGCCGGCCGAAGCTCGTGTGCAGGTAGCCGTCCGGGTCCTGGGCGGAGGCGACCCGCGCGACGAGGTCGTCGTACCGCTCCTGCAGCCCGGTGTCGTCGCTCCGGCCGAGCTCCCAGGCCATGGCCTCGAGGAGCTTGTAGACCTCGGAGTCCACGAACTCGATGCCCGCGTGCGCGTCGCCGCTCTCGGCGGACGAGATCGAGCCGTCGGCCGCGCGGTCGAAGTTGCCGGCCCAGCCGACGCGCTCGATCCACGAGCGGCAGTGCTCGATGACGGCGGAGGAGTTGAGGTCCTGGTAGTGCTTCCAGAAGCCGCCGGTGAGGCGGATCTCGTCCTGGCGGAGCGGCCGGAGCACGCTCCGCGAGGGGGCGACCGGGCCGCCGAGGGCGGTGGCGGTGGGGGCGGTGAGGGTCACGGTGTCTCCTTGGAGGGACGGGTCAGTCCTTGACGGCGCCGGCGGTGACTCCCGCCGAGACGTACCGCTGGGCGACGACGAGGAGGACGGCGGCCGGGAGCGAGGCGACCACGGCGGTCGCCATGATCGAGTTCCACTCCTGGTTGTTGTTGCCGATGTACTTGTAGATGCCGAGGGTGATCGGCTGGAGCTTCCCGCCGCTGTCGAGCGTCGAGGCGAAGATGAAGTCCGACCAGGCCCAGAGGAACGCGAACAGCGAGACGGTGACGACGGAGTTGCGGCTGATCGGCATGATCACCGAGGTGAAGGTGCGCCAGGCGCTCGCTCCGTCCATCCGGGCCGCCTGGGTGAGCTCGTCGGGGATCCCCGACATGAAGGCCGTGAAGATCAGCACGCCGAACGGCACCGCGATGGTGGAGTCGGCCACGATCAGGCCCGGGATCGAGTTGAGCAGCCCCAGGTTGAGGTAGATGGCGTAGAAGCCCATCGCCATGATGATCGCCGGGATCATCTGCGCGATCAGCAGCACGAACGAGAGGGCCTGCCCGCCGCGGGGCCGCAGCTTCGCCAGCGAGTAGGCGGCGGGAGCGGCGATCGCCACGGTCAGCAGCACGGTGCCGAGGCCGACGACGAGGCTGGTGCCCAGGTAGGGCAGCTGCTCGCTCAGCACCGCCTGGTAGCCGGTGAACGTGGGCGAGAACGGGAACCAGTCCGGCGGATCCTTCCGCATCGAGCCGGTCGGAGTGAGGGAGACGTTGATCATCCAGTAGACGGGGAACAGCATGACCGCCGTGAGGGCGATCCCGACCACCGTGAGATACCAGGGGCGGCGGGCGGTCACGAGTCGGCCTGCTTCCGCTGGACCCGGATGTACACGAGGCCGAAGACGAGGGCCAGGATGATCAGCAGGTTGCCGACGGCCGCGGCCGGTCCGAAGTCGGGCAGCATCGAGCCGAAGCCGAGCTGGTACGTCCAGGTGGCGAGCGTGGTCGAGGAGTCGGCGGGGCCGCCCTTCGTCATGATCCAGATGATGTCGAACACCTTCAGCGTGTAGACGAGGCCGAGCAGGATCGTGATCGCCGACACCGGGCGCAGCAGCGGCAGCGTGATCCGCCAGAACTGCTGGGCGCCGGTCGCGCCGTCGAGCGAGGCCGCCTCGTAGAGGTCCTGCGAGATGTTCTGCAGGCCGGAGTAGAGGATCACCAGGTTGAACGGGATGCCGATCCAGATGTTCGCGATCAGGACCGCGATCAGCGAGGTGGTCGGCGAGGTGAGCCAGTTGATCTGGCCGATCCCGAACGACTCCAGGAACGCGTTCACGATGCCGGAGTCGCTGTTGAGCATCCACGACCAGGTCGAGGCCGAGACGATCAGCGGCAGGAGCCACGGCACCAGGAACAGTGCCCGGAGCGTGCTCGCCAGCGGGAAGCGGCGGTAGAAGAACACGGCGAGCGCCAGCCCCAGCGTGAACTGGAAGAGGAGCGAGACGCCGGTGAAGACCGCCGTGTGCAGCAGCGCCGGGCCGAAGGTCGCGTCCTGGAACACCTGGACGTAGTTGTCGAACCAGACGAAGGGCGCGTTCCCCTGCACGAACGAGCGGACCGTGTAGTCCTTCAGGCTCAGCTCGAGGTTGCGGTAGAGCGGGAACGCGTAGAAGACGAGCAGGTAGGCGACGAGCGGGGCGAGGAACGCCCACGCGACCAGGCGGCCGCCCTCGGGGCGCCGGCGGCGCCGACGGCTCTCGGCGGCCGGGGCGGGCGGGGCCGGCGGCTCGGTGCCGCGCCGCAGGAGGCGGGCGGTCTCGGTGGCAGTGGTCATGGTCTCTCCCGTCCCCCCGGCCGGTGCGCGGAGCACCGGCCGGAAGGACCTCGTTCGGGGAGCGGGAGCCCCCGGTCGTCCTACTTCGTGGCGGATTCGGCGGCCGACTGGGCGGCCTTCAGGGCGTCCTCGGGAGACTGCGAGCCGCTGAGCACGGTCTGCACCGCGCCCCACAGCTGCTCCGAGATCTTCGGGTACTTCGTGCCGAGATCGTCCGAGGTGCGGCCCTTCGCGGCCTGCACGGCGGTGACCCACGGCTCGAGGTCGGCGTTGCCGGCGACCTGCTCCTGCTGCGCCTCGGCCGTCGGCGCGATGTACGAGAGCGTGTTGTCGGTCGTGACCAGGCTGCTCGTCGAGGTCAGGCACTCGGCGATCTTCTTCGAGGTCTCGTAGCGCGCCGTGTCCGACTGCACCGGGAGGGTGAGGAACTCGCCTCCGGTCGGTGCGGGGGCCGCTCCGCCGTCCTTCGACGGGATGGTCAGGACGCCGTAGTCGATGCCCGAGGCCTTCGCGTTGGCCAGCTGCCAGGTGCCGTTCTCGCCGAACGCGTACTCGCCGGTCTCGAACTCCTGCCAGCTCGTGGTCTGCGTGTTGCCGATCACGGAGTTGGGCGCGTAGCCCTTCTCCAGCCAGTCGCTCCAGAGCGAGACGGCGTCGACCGCGGCGGGCGAGTCGAGGTCGGTCAGCTCGGCGCCGGAGCCCCAGAACCACGGCAGGAACTGGAAGGTCCCCTCCTCCGTGCCGATGCCGGAGAACGTGATGCCCTTGCCGCCGGAGGCGGTGACCTTCTCGAGCGCGTCGGTCAGCCCGGCCCAGTCGGTGATGGAGGCGGCGTCCACGCCGGCCTTCTCGAGCACGGCCTTGTTGTAGTACAGCGCGAGCGTGTTGGCGCCGATCGGCACGCCGAAGGTGTCGCTGCCGGTCTGGCCGGCCGCGAGGATGTTCGCGTCGATCCCCTCGGTGGAGAGCCCGGACTCGGCGGTCGTGGTCAGGATGCCCGACTCCGCGAGCGTCGAGACCACGGGGTTGTCGACGAGCAGGAGGTCGGGCGAGTTGCCCTGCTGACCGGCGAGCAGCGCCTTGTTGGTCAGGTCGGTGGTGTCGTAGCCGGTGCGCTCGACGGTGACGCCGGCCTCGGTCCCGCAGGAGTCGATGAGCTTCGCCCAGTCGGACGACTCGTCGAACTGGGGGTACGGGTCCCAGAACGTGTAGCTGCCTCCCGCGGCGGAGCCGGAGTCGCCCCCGGTGCCGCTCGCGCAGCCGGTCAGTGCGGCCGCGGCCGTTCCCAGCAGGACGGCGGCGGCGAGGCCCCGAGCGTGCTTCCTCGTCTTCACGGATGATCCCTTCGTCGTTGACGGATTCCTCGGCAGTCGTCCCGATCGTCTACGCCGGGCCGAAACTACTTTCTGTCGGGTAAACCTAGGCAGAGCAGGTCAGTCCGTCAAGAGATGCGACCTTTTCGGTCTTTTCGGTTTTTACGCCGAGTCGTGCGAGGATCATCGCGGCGGCCCGTCGGGCCCGGAACGGAGACGCGGTGCCACCACGCAAGCCCACCGGCACCATCACGCTCACCGACGTGGCGGCCGCCGCCGGCGTCTCGATCGCCACCGCCTCCAAGGCGCTCAACGGCCGCGACCAGGTGCGCGCCGAGACCCGCCAGCGCGTGCTGGACGCCGCCGAGGCCCTCTCCTTCACCCCGAACCCGTTCGCGCAGGCCCTCAACTCCCGGCGCACGGGCACCATCGGGATGCTCACCAACGATCTCGACAACCGCTTCGTGCTCCCCGTGCTGCTCGGCGCCGAGGACGCGTTCGGCGCCGGATCGACGTCGGTGCTCCTCTGCGACGCCCGCGGCGACTCGATCCGCGAGCAGCACCACATCAAGAACCTGCTCGCCAAGCGCGTCGACGGGATCGTGGTGCTCGGTCGGACGACGAACCCGCGCCCCTCGATCACCCGCACCATCCCGGTGCCGGTCGTCTACGCCTACGCGCCCTCGGAGGATCCGCGCGACTCCTCCTTCACGCCCGACAACGTGCAGGCCGGCGTCCTCGCCGCCCGCCACCTGATCGAGCGCGGACGGACGAGGATCGCCCTCGTCAACGGCGAGCCGAGCTACACCGCCGCCCACGACCGTGCCCGGGGCGTCGAGCAGGCGCTGACGGAGGCGGGATTACCGCTGGTCGGCGGCGGCGTCCTCTTCGGGCAGTGGTCCGAGAGCTGGGGCCGCCAGTGCGCCGAGTCGCTGCTGCGCGCGCATCCGGACCTCGACGCGATCATCTGCGCGAGCGACCAGATCGCCCGCGGCACCCTCGACCACCTGCGCGAGACCGGCCGGCGGGTGCCGCAGGACGTGGCCGTCGTCGGCTTCGACAACTGGGACCTCCTCGTCGAGGCCGCCCGCCCGCCGCTCTCGAGCATCGACATGATGCTCGACACGCTCGGCCGTGCCGCCGCGGAGGAGCTCTCGAACGCGATCCACGGACGTCCGACCGCGGGCGTGCAGGCCATGCCCGTCCGCCTCGTGCCGCGGGAGTCCTCCGGCTGACGCCCCCGCCCTCCGCGAGAACGCGGACGTCGTCGCACTCGAGCTCCGGAACGACGACTCCTGCGTTCTCGCGACCTGCCGATCGGGGCTCGCGGAATCGGATGTTGACGCCGCGCTCTCGGATGTGTACTTTCCAGTTATACGAATAACCGAGACCACGAGGAGGTGGGTCATGGCCGGACGGACGGCGACGATGAGGCAGGTCGCGGAGCGCGCCGGCGTCTCCCAGGCCACCGTGTCCCTCGTGCTCAACAACGCTCCCGGCAACCGCGTCACCGAGGCCACCCGAGCCCGCGTGATGGAGGCGGTCGATGATCTCGGCTACCGCACCAACGCCTTCGCGAAGTCGCTCCGCAGCGGGCAGTCGGGCATGATCGGCTTCGTCTCGGACGAGGTCGCCAGCTCCCCCTTCGCCGGCCGCCTGCTGAAGGGCGCGCAGATGCGGGCCTGGGAGAGCGGCCACATCATCCTCAGCGTCGACACCTTCGGCGAGCGCGCCCTCGAGGAGTCGGCGATCGACATGATGCTGTCGTACCGCGTGCTCGGCGTCATCTACGCCTCGATGTACCACCGCGTCGTCGAGGTGCCGGAGGCGCTGGGCGACGTGCCCACCGTGGTCGTGAACGCCCAGTCCGCCGGCGGGCGCTTCTCGAGCGTCTTCCCGGACGAGGAGGAGGGCGGGTACACCGCCACCAGCCAGCTGACGGGCGCCGGCCACCGCCGCATCGCCTACATCGACATCCAGCCGGCCGACAGCGATCTCCCCGCGGGTGTCGGACGGCGGGCGGGCTACCGCCGCGCCCTCGAGGAGGCGGGCCTCACCGTGGACCCCCGCCTCGTCCGGCACGGCTCCGGCGGCACCGTCGAGGACGGCCTCGCGCTCACCGCGGAGCTCCTCGACGAGGCCGATCCCCCCACCGCGATCTTCTGCGGCAACGACCGCACCGCCTGGGGCGCCTACCGGGCTCTCGAGGCGCGCGGCCTCCGCGTGCCCGAGGACTGCTCCATCGTCGGCTTCGACGACCAGGAGACCCTCGCCTCCTACCTCGACCCCGGCCTCACGACCGTCGCGCTCCCCCACGAGCGCATGGCCCGCGACGCCGTCTCCCTCCTCCTCGCGGAACCGCGCGAGGAGCCCCGACCCCATCCCATCCATTGCTCACCGGTCCTCCGCGGATCGGTGACGAGTGCAGAGGTGCGCGCATGACGACGATGAAGTCCGCCCCCGGGATCCCCCGGCCACGGCGCCTCCTGAGCCCGAGGCAGCGCCTCGGCTCCGCTGCGAGGCGCGCCCTGCGCTCCTGGCAGTTATACGTACTACTGACCCCGGCGCTCGTCTTCGTGGCGCTGTTCAAGTACTGGCCGATGTACGGCGCTCAGATCGCCTTCCGCGACTACAACCCGTCGCTCGGCTTCTCGGGCAGCCCGTGGGTGGGCCTGGACAACTTCACCCGCTTCGTCTCGTCGTTCCAGTTCGGGCGCCTGATCGAGAACACCCTGACGGTGAACGCCCTGGGGCTGCTCATCGCCTTCCCGGTGCCGATCGTGCTCGCGCTGATCGTCAACCAGCTGCAGAGCGAGCGGTTCAAGAAGTTCACGCAGACGGTGCTCTACTCGCCGTCCTTCATCTCGGTCGTCGTGGTCGTGGGCATGATCCACCTGCTCTTCTCGCCGCGGTCCGGGATCGTGAACAGCGCGATCGTCGCCCTCGGGGGAGAGCCGGTGTTCTTCATGGGCTCGCCGGACTGGTTCCGGCCCCTCTACATCGGCTCCGACATCTGGCAGAACGCCGGATTCTCGATGATCGTCTACCTCGCCGCCCTCACCGCGATCGACCCGGCTCTGCACGAGGCCGCCCGCGTCGACGGAGCGAGCAAGTGGCAGCGGATCCGCCACATCGACATCCCGGGCATCCTGCCGGTGATCACGATCCTGTTCATCCTGGCGATCGGCAATCTCTTCAACCTCGGATTCGAGAAGGTCCTGCTCATGCAGACCGACCTCAACCTCCCGACCTCCGAGGTGATCCAGACCTACGTCTACAAGGCGGGGCTGCAGCAGGCGCAGTTCAGCTACTCGGCCGCCATCGGCCTCTTCAACTCCCTGATCAACCTCGTCCTGCTGGCGACCTTCAACCAGGTCGCCCGCCGTGCGGGCCAATCGAGCCTCTGGTGACGACGCCATGACACAGACCATCCACCCCGACCGCGCCGTCCGCGAGCCGTCGGCACCGACTCCCCCTCGCCGCACCGCGCCGGCGAAGCGCACCGGACGGTACGCGGACCCCGTGTTCAACACGATCGCGATCGCCGTCCTGCTCCTGGCGATCGTCGCGATCGTCTACCCGATGTACTTCATCGTGATCGCCTCGTTCAGCGAGCCGTCGCAGATCCTCAACGGGAACGTCTGGCTCTGGCCGGCCGGCTTCACCCTCGAGGGCTACGGGCGGATCTTCTCGGACGGCGCGATCTGGCAGGGCTTCGGCAACTCGGTCCTGTACACGGTCGTCGGCACCGCGATCAGCGTCAGCACGATCCTCTGCGCGGCCTACGCCCTGTCGAGGAAGGACCTCTACGGGCGGACCGTCTTCCTCCTGATCTTCATCCTCACGATGTTCATCGACGGAGGCCTGATCGCCCGCTACCTGGTGGTGCGCGACCTCGGGATGCTGGACACGATCTGGGCCGTGGTCCTGCCCGGCGCGGTCGGCGTCTGGAACCTGATCATCGCCCGCGCCTTCTTCGAGAACAACGTGCCGGGCGAGCTGCGCGACGCCGCTCAGATGGACGGCGCGAGCGACTTCCGCTTCTTCTTCAGCATCGTCCTGCCGCTGTCGAAGCCGCTGATCTTCCTCATGATCATGATCCACCTCGTGGCCAACTGGAACGCCTTCTTCGACGCCCTGATCTACCTCGACGACGAGAGCAAGTACCCGCTCCAGCTGGTGCTGCGCAACGTCCTGATCCAGTCCGAGGTCACCTCCGCAGGCGGCTCCGGAGCGATGGACTCCTACGCCGCCGCCCAGCGCCTGGGCGAGCTGATCAAGTACGGAATGATCGTCGTCTCGACGATCCCCCTCTTGATCGTCCTGCCCTTCATGCAGAAGCACTTCACCAAGGGCGCCCTTCTCGGCGCCGTGAAGAGCTGACCCTCCACCCCTCCCGCACCACCCTTTCGACAAGAGGAACACGAACGATGAGACACCGCAGTTTCTTCACCACCACCGCACTCGCCCTCTCCGGCGGACTGCTCCTGGCCGGCTGCACGACCGGCGGCGGGAACGACCCCGTCCAGGACCGCTCGAGCGAGGTCGGCTTCAACGAGACCGGCCTGCCGATCGTCGACGACACGCTGTCGCTGACCTTCGGCGGCACCAAGTCCGCCCTGTCCCCCGACTACTCCTCGATGCAGCTCGTGCAGCAGTGGGAGGAGGACACCAACATCTCGATCGACTGGAAGAACCTCCCGGAGCAGGTCTACGCCGAGAAGAAGAACCTCCTCCTCGCCAGCGACGACGTGCCGAACGTGCTGTTCAACTCGGGCCTCACCGACGCCGAGATCGTGCAGTACGGCGAGAACGGCACGCTCATCCCGCTCGAGGACCTGATCGAGGAGCACGCGCCGACCCTCTCCGCGATCCTCGAGGACCGGCCCGACATCCGCGCCGCGCTCACCGCCTCGGACGGCCACATCTACACGCTGCCCTCGGTCGAGGAGCTCGGGATCCTCCAGTACCCGAACTTCCTCTTCATCAACACCGCCTGGCTCGACGCGCTCGGCCTCCCGATGCCGACGACGATCGAGGAGTACCGGGCCGCGCTCGAGGCCTTCAGAACCGGCGACCCCAACGGCAACGGCAAGGCCGACGAGATCCCGCTGTCCTTCCGCACCGACTCCTTCTGCGGCAACCCGCACGACCTGGTCGCGGCGCTCGGCGGGCAGCCGGAGAACAACGACCACCGCATCGTGGTCGACGGGAAGGTGCAGTTCACGGCCGACACCGACGGCTACAAGCAGGGCGTCGAGGCGCTCTCCGACTGGTACGCCGACGGGCTCATCGACCCCGAGTCGTTCTCGCAGGACGACGTCGCCTTCCTCTCCAAGGGCAAGGCCGACACCCCGGTCCTCGGCTCCTTCTTCTGGTGGGAGGCGAAGGAGATGGTCGGCGAGGACCGCCTCGGCGACTACGCGATCCTCGGCGTGCTCGAGGGCGTCGACGGCGAGAAGCGCGCCAGCGTCACCAGCAACCAGGAGATCAACCGCGGCGCGATGGCGATCACCCGCTCCAACGAGTACCCCGCCGCCACGATGCGCTGGGCCGACCGCCTCTTCGACCCCGAGATGAGCGCCCAGAGCAGCTGGGGACCCCTCGGCGTGACCCTCCAGAAGGACGAGGCCACCGGCCTCCTCGTGCAGATCCCCGCCGCCGCCGGCGAGGCCGAGGGCGAGCGCCGCCAGAAGGTCGCCCCGGGCGGCCCGAAGATCACCACCGAGAAGGACTTCGAGACCGTCGTGGCCCCCGAGCCGCGCGCGAAGGAGCGCCAGGACCTGGTGAACGAGTACTACCTCCCCTACAAGGCGAACGACGCCTACCCGCCGGTGATGCTCTCGAACGACGAGCTCGACCGCGTCTCGTACGCGCTGACCGACATCAACACCCTGGTGAAGGAGAAGTTCGCCGCCTGGATCGTCAACGGGACCGTCGACAGCGAGTGGGACTCCTACGTCTCGCAGCTGGAGTCGATGGGCGCCTCCGACGTGACCGCGACGTACCAGCAGGCCTACGACCGCTTCCAGAACGGCGGCGAGTAGTCCCCGGGGGCGCGGGCGGCAGCCGCCCGCGCCCCTCGTCCGGCCGCACCGAACCCCTCTCCTCAGGAGCCCTTGTGACCATCACCACGACGACCGACGCCTGGCGTCCATCCGCCCACTTCACCGCCCGATCCACCTGGCTGAACGACCCGAACGGGCTCCTCTTCCACAACGGCACCTACCACCTGTTCTTCCAGAACAACCCGACCGGCAGCACCTGGGGCAACATGTCCTGGGGCCACGCGACCTCGACCGATCTGGTGTCGTGGAGCGAGCAGCCCGTCGCGATCCCCGTCCTCGACGGCGAGATGGCCTTCTCCGGCAGCGCCGTCGCCGACGTCCGCAACACGGCGGGCTTCGCCGGCCCCGGCGAGACGGCCCTCGTCGCGGTCTACACGGCCGCCCGCGACGCCCTCCCGGACGGCACCGGAGCCTCGCAGGCCCAGGCGCTCGCCTACAGCGTCGACGACGGCGCCACCTGGACCCGGTACGCGGGCAACCCCGTCCTCGACATCGGCTCCGCGGAGTTCCGCGATCCGAAGGTCTTCTGGTTCGGCGGGGACGACGGCCACTGGGTGATGGTCGCCGTCGAGGCGGTCGACCGCCGCGTCGCGGTCTACACCTCGCCCGACCTGATCGCGTGGACCCGGCGCTCCCACTTCGGCCCCGCCCATGCCACGGGCGGCGTCTGGGAGTGCCCGGACCTCTTCCCGTTGCGCGTGCGCGGCACCGACGAGGTCCGCTGGATGATGATCGTGAGCCTCAACCCGGGCGGCATCGCCGGCGGCTCCGGCAGCCAGTACTTCCTCGGCGACTTCGACGGAGCCGAGTTCACCGCCGACCGGCTCAGCGCGTCCGAGGACCCCGCCGACTACGACTGGCTCGACTACGGCCGGGACTACTACGCGGCCGTCTCCTTCAACGACGCTCCCGAGGGCCGCCGCCTCACGATCGCGTGGGCCAGCAACTGGGACTACGCGAACGAGACGCCCACCGGCCCGTGGCGCTCGTCCATGTCGCTCGTGCGCGAGCTCGACCTCGTCCGCGGGGCCGACGGCCGTCTCCGCCTCGCGCAGCGGGCGGTCCTGCCGACCGGGCCGGCGTCCCGCGACGTCCGCGTCTTCGACGTCGACGTGTCCCGCCTCCCCGGCGACCGCACCGAGCTGCGCCTGCTCACCGGCACGACCGACGACGAAGTGGTGCTCACGGTCGACGGCGACGAGGGAGTGCTGACCTGCGACCGCACGCGCAGCGGCGCGGTCGACTTCGCGGCGTCCTTCCCCTCGGTCGACTGGGCTCCGCTGCCCGGGCCGGACGAGTCGGGGCGGATCCCGGTCCGCATCGTCGTCGACGCCTCGGTGGTCGAGGTGTTCCTCGGCGGGGGTCTCAGCACCCTCACCCAGCTCGTCTTCCCGTCGGCGCCGTTCACGACGCTGCAGGTCCGCGCGGCGGCGGAGTGAGCGGGCCCGGCGCGGGCTCCGGCAGCGGCCCCGGCGCGGGCTCCGGCTCTCGCGTCCTCGTCGTCGGCGAGACCGTCGTCGACGTCGTCGAGCGGGACGGGAGCCGGTCGGAGCACGTCGGCGGCTCGCCCGCGACCGTCGCCGTCGCCCTCTCCCGGCTCGGCCGCTCCGTCCGCTTCGCCACCGCCCTGGGCGACGACGAGCGCGGACGCCGGGCCCGAGCGCACCTGGAGGAGGCCGGAGTCGCGGTGTCGGCGCCCGCGCGCGGCACCACGTCGACCGCGGCGGCGGTCATCGGCGCCGACGGGTCGGCCCGGTACGAGTTCGACCTCAGCTGGGACCCGGACCGCATCGATCCCGACGGAGCCGTGCACCTCCACACCGGGTCGATCGCCGCCTTCCTGCATCCCGGAGCAGACGCGGTCGCGGACCTGCTCGACCGTCTGCCGCCCAGGACCTCCGTCAGCCTCGACCCCAACATCCGGCCCGAGGTGCTCCCTGCGCGCGCTGAGGTCCACCGCGTCCTCGAGCGGCTCCTCCGGCGCTGCGATCTGGTGAAGCTGAGCGACGAGGACGCCGAGTGGCTCCACCCCGGCGACTCCGTCGACGCCGTCCTCGACCGCCTCCTGGCCGCCGGCCCTTCGCTGGCGATCGTCACGCGCGGCGGCGAGGGGATGGTCCTCGCGTCCCGCCGGGCCCGGGTCGTCGTCCCCGCCTCCCGCATCACCGTCGCGGACACCATCGGCGCCGGCGACACGGCGATGGCCGGGCTGATCGACGCCCTCCTCGACAGCGGGACCACCGCTCTCGACGAGGACGCCCTCCTCGCGGCGGGCCGGTGGGCGGCCCGGGCGGCGGGAGTCACCGCCTCCCGCATCGGCGCGGACCCGCCCTTCCGAGCCGAGCTGGCCGGCGTCTGACGGCCGGGCGGAGCGGACCCCGGCATCGAGCGGACGCCCGCGTTCCGAGCAGAACGGTCGCGCACTCCTCGCATTGCGCCTTCCGCCCCGAGACACTGGCCCTACCGCGATGTCCCGGCGATCGGAGCGGCGTCTCGACGCACGAGCGGGCCCGACGGCACCGGGATACACCCGTGTCACGAGCAGTGCGTGCTCACCCGGACGCGCACCCGCCTCCTGCCCGGACACCGCCCCACGTCCGAGACACCGCCTGCTCAGCGGTGCCCCGACGCTCGGAGCGGCGTCTCGACCCACGAGCGGGCCTGCGCACAGCGGCGAGGACACCGGAGAGACGGGCGGAGCGCGATCGTGGACGCAGACGTGCGCCGGACCCCTCGGGAGTCCGGCGCACGGCCTGGCGGTGATCAGCTGCCGGTGATCAGCCGGGATCAGCTGCCGGTGCGCTCACCGCGGCGTCGGAGGGTGAGGAGCATCAGACCGCCGCCGACCAGGGCGAGCAGGCCCAGCACTCCGGCGGTCGCCGTCGCTGCGGCGTCCACTCCGGTCGAGGCGAGAGCCGGACCGCGGGGACCGTTCGACCCGGACACGGGAACGACCGCGGCGTGGGAGGGCGCCGGTCGCGGCGCTGTGGTCGCGGTCGGAGACGGCGAGGCCGTGGGCGTCGCGGTCGGCGTGGTGGTGGGGGTCACCGTCGGCGTGGTGGTGGGAGTCGCCGTCGGCGTGGTCGTCGGCGTGACCGTCGGAGCCACGGTGGGCGCGATCGTCGGGGTCACCGTCGGAGTGATGGTGGGCGTGACCGTCGGAGTCACGGTCGGAGTGACAGTGGGCGTGACCGTCGGAGCCACGGTGGGCACGACGGTCGGCGTGACGGTCGGAGTCACGGTCGGCGTCACGGTCGGCGTGACCGTCGGAGTCACTGTCGGAGTCACTGTCGGAGTCACGGTCGGAGTCACGGTCGGCGTGACGGTCGGCGTGACGGTCGGCGTGACGGTGGGGGTCACCGTCGGAGTCACGGTCGGCGTCACGGTCGGCGTGATGGTCGGGGTCACCGTCGGAGTGACCGTGGGCGTCACCGTCGGAGTGACCGTGGGCGTCACCGTCGGAGTGACCGTCGGCGTCACGGTCGGAGTGACCGTCGGCGTCACGGTCGGAGTGACCGTCGGCGTCACGGTCGGAGTGACCGTCGGCGTCACGGTGGGCGTGACCGTCGGGGTCACGGTCGGCGTGACCGTCGGAGTCACGGTCGGCGTCACGGTGGGCGTGACCGTCGGCGTCACGGTCGGCGTGATCGTCGGCGTCACGGTCGGCGTGATGGTCGGAGTCGCCGTCGGCGACGATCCGCCGTCGGAGGGCTCGCAGCCCGGCTCGGTGAAGTCGTTGGAGTCGAGCGTGACCGCTCCCGTGCGGGCCAGTGCGCGGCCCTCGACGGAGACGCCCGTCGTCACCGTGATCGAGACCGAGGCGAGCACGGAGCCCACGAAGTCCGAGTCGGTGCCGAGAGTCGCGGAGCTGCCGATCTGCCAGTAGACGTTGCAGGCCTGCGCTCCGTTGATCAGGGCCACCGTGCTCGACGAGGCCGTCGTCAGCGTCGACGCGGCGCGGATCACGAAGACCGCCTCGTTGACGCCCTCGGCGTCGAGCGTGAGCGTCCCCGTCACTCCGACCGGTCCGGCCGCGGTGTAGACCCCGGGCTTCAGCGTGCTGCCGCCGATCTCGGCGCCGATCTGCGCGGTCGTCGCCTGCGAGGCGAGCTGTCCGTAGGCGGTGCCCACGTCGGCCTGGGCCTGGGCCGCCTCCGCGTCTCCGCGGTGGATCACTCCGTCCGTCCGTCCGGGCGGGAACCCGGTGACGGCGGTCAGCGGGCTGACCCCGACGCTCTGGTCCAGGACGCTCGACCCCGTGTTCGTCACGGTCGACGCGGCCAGGACCGAGTAGTCCTCCGCCGTGCCGAGATCGGGAGCAGTGGCCGCCTGCGCCGAGACGCCGGCGAAGAGCGCGGCGCCGACGACGGCGAGGACGACACCCGTCCCGATCGCCCCTCTTCTGCGGTTCTGCCGATGACGGCGGAGCGAGGTACGAGAGGACACGTGCGGCATGAGGCCAGCGATCTGCCCACGTCAGCGTGAGCTCAATAACCCGAGGTGGGAGGCTCGAACCGTAGGTCGCGCTCCTCGCCCGCGTCTACGCCGCGACCCTGACGGGGGGCAGGATCCGCCGACGGCGTCCCCCGACCCGGGACATGGCCGCCACTGGAGTCCTCGCGCCGGTGACGGCGGACCCGGCCGGCGGAGCGGATCAGCGGTGACGCCCGCGGCACCCGAACCGGTCGGAGTGCCGTGCGTCCCGAAGCCCTCAGCCGAGAGCCGCCACCCGCTCGATCACGGCCTCGCCCAGCCGAGCGACGTACCCCTCCGGATCCGGCCCGGCCGGCGCCAGCTGCACGTGGTCGATCCCCAGCGCCGCGTACTCCTCCATCGCGCGGACGAAGCCGTCGGGATCGCCGATCGGATCGCCGCCCCCGGTGATGGTCTTCGTGATCGTCGCGTAGTCGCGCCCGAGATCGTCGCAGTGCCGCTTCAGCACGTCCAGCTTGTGCGCCACGTCGTCCGCGCCGGTGCCGAACAGGTTGCAGGCGTCGCCGTACTGCGCGACCAGCCGCAGCGTCTTCCTCTCTCCGCCGCCGCCGATGAGGATGGGCGGGCCGGGCTGCTGGATCGGCGCCGGGTGGTTCAGCGTCTCGGCGAGCCGGTAGTGCGTCCCCTCGAACGGCCCGTCGTCGTCGCTCCACATCTGACGGCAGATCCGCAGCGTCTCCTCCAGCCGCTCGAACCGCTCCTTCAGCGGCGGGTACGGCACGCCGAGCCCGAGGTGCTCGCGCTCGTACCAGGCGGCCCCGATGCCGAGCATCGCGCGCCCGCCGGAGAGCACGTCGAGGGTGGTGACGATCTTCGCGAGCAGTCCCGGATGGCGGTACGTCACGCCGGTGACGAGGAGACCCAGCCGCATCCGCTCCGTCCGGCCGGCGACGAAGCCGAGCGAGGTGTAGCCCTCGAGCATCGGATCCTCGCTCGTCGCGAAGTGCTCCATCTGGAAGTAGTGGTCCATCAGCGTGAACCAGGCGCAGCCGACGTCCTCGGCCGTCCGCGCGGTCGCTCCGAGGATCGGCGCGATCCCCGCGCTTCCGCCCGGAAGGGTGAAGTTCATGAAGTGAATGCCGAGCTGCACGCGCGTCTCCTGTCGTCCCGGGATGTCCAGGAGCCAGTGTGCGCCGAGCCACCGCTCAACACGCCGACGCGCCCGCCTCTGAGCGGCGTCTCATCCGTTCCGCGGCGTCTCGGCCGATCGCACCCGTCGAGGCGCGGCCGCGCTCACTCGCAGACGCGGAAGCGGTTCCGGTCGAACCCGACGACGTCGCCGACGGCGAGCTGGCGCCCGCGGCGCAGATCGACTTCGCCGTTGACGGTCACCATCCCCTCGGCGACCGCCTCCTTGGCCTCGCCGCCCGAGAGGATCCCCGCGAACTTGAGGAACTGGCCCAGGCGGATCGACCCGCCGCCCAGCGGGACGTCGACGGGCTCGGGGACGGCAGCAGCACCTGTCACGTCAGACCGCCGGGATGTCGGCGAAGCGCGAGAAGTGGCCGTGGAAGCCCACGGTCACCGTGCGGGTCGGGCCGTTGCGGTGCTTGGCGACGATGAGGTCGGCCTCGCCCGCGCGCGGGTTGTCCTTCTCGTAGGCGCTCTCGCGGTGCAGGAGGATCACCATGTCGGCGTCCTGCTCGATCGAGCCGGACTCGCGGAGGTCCGAGATGGCGGGGAGCTTGTCGGCGCGCTGCTCGGGGCCTCGGTTCAGCTGCGAGAGCGCGATGACCGGCACCTGCAGCTCCTTCGCGAGGAGCTTGAGGGCACGCGAGAACTCCGAGACCTCCTGCTGGCGGCTCTCGACCTTCTTGCCGGAGGTCATCAGCTGCAGGTAGTCGATGACGACCATCTTGAGCCCGACCCGCTGCTTGAGCCGGCGGCACTTCGCCCGGATCTCGACGAGGGTCATGTTGGGCGAGTCGTCGATGTAGAGCGGCGCGTCGTTGATCCGGCCACGGGTGGAGGCGATGGTCGTCCAGTCGCGCTGGTCGACCGTGCCCTTGCGCATGTGCTGCAGCGGCACGGACGCCTCGGCCGAGAGGAGGCGCATCGCGATCTCGCTGCGCCCCATCTCGAGGGAGAAGAAGATCGTGGCCATGTTGTGCTTGATCGCGGCGGCGCGGGCGAAGTCGAGCGCCAGCGTCGACTTTCCGAGCGCGGGGCGCGCGGCGACGATGATCATCTGCCCGGCGTGGAAGCCGTTGGTCAGGTCGTCGAGGTCGGCGAAGCCGGTGGGGACGCCGGTGAAGCTGCCGTCCTTGTGAGCGGCCGCCTCGATCTCGTCGATCGCGACGGTCACTGCGTCGGTCAGCGGGACGTAGTCCTCCGCCGTCTCGGAGCCGGTGACGTTGTAGATCTCGGCCTGCGCCGTGTTGACCAGGTCGAGCACCTCGCCCTCGCCCTGGTAGCCCATCTGCGCGATGCGGGTGCCCGCCTCGACGAGGCGGCGCAGCAGAGCGCGCTCGGCGACGATGGAGGCGTAGTACCCGGCGTTGGCCGCGGTGGGGACCATCGAGGTGAGCGTGTGCAGGTAGTCGGCGCCGCCGGCCCGCTGCAGCTCGCCCTGCTTCGTGAGCTCGTCGGTGACCGCGATGACGTCGGTCGGCTCGCCGTGCGAGTAGAGGGCGAGGATCGCGTCGAAGATGATCTCGTGCTTGGGGATGTAGAAGTCGGTGCCCTTGACGCTCTCGACGACATCGGCGACCGCGTCCTTCGAGAGCAGCATGCCGCCCAGCGACGACTGCTCGGCGAGGAGGTCGTGCGGAGGGGTCCGCTCGTTCCCGCGCGACTCGCCGCGGTCTCCGCGACCGTCCCGTCCTTCCGAGCCGGGTACCGCCAGGTGCGCGATCGTCATGCCTTCGCCTCCTCCTGTCGGGTGCTGCGCGTCCGGTCGAGCCGGTGCCGGGATCCGGTCTACCAGCGACCTCCGACAGCGGCGCACGGGCGCCTGCCCGCACCCCTCGCGGGGCGCTGCGCCACCCTACGGACCGCCGACCGCGGCACGCAAACCGCCCTGTGGAGAGATCTGTGCAGAACCGAGGGGAAACGCCGGGCCCACTGTGGGCAACGTGTGGACAACCCTGTGGGATCAGCGGCCCTCAGCAAGTTTTTTCCGGCTCTTGACCAGGCATTTCCTGCTTTCCACAGGTGTGTGGGGAAAAGAGTCTCAAGACCACAGTGAAGGTTGGTCCCGCTGGAGGGTGTATGTGGATGGAGCTGTGGAGAACGGGAACGACGAAGGGCGGTGCGAGGGAACTCGGAAGTCCCGTCGCACCGCCCTCCGCGGCGTTCTCACGGCCTTACTTGGCCGCGACCACCTGCAGCTTCACAGTGGCCTGGATGTCGTCGCGCAGACGCACCACGGCCTCGTGCTCGCCGACGTGCTTGATCGCGTTCGAGATGACGATCTTGCGCTTGTCGAGCTCGCCGAATCCGGCCGCCGCCACCGCGTTCGCGATGTCGGAGGTCTTCACCGAGCCGAACAGGCGGCCGTCCTTGCCGGCCTTGACCGTCAGCTTCACGCGGTTGGCCTCGAGGACCTGCTTGGTGTGCTGGGCCTCTTCGATGGTCTTGTGCTCACGAGCGGCTCGCGCCGACTTGATCTGCTCGACCTGCTTCTCGCCACCGCGGGTCCACGCGACGCCGAAGCCCTGCGGGATGAGGTAGTTGCGGGCGAACCCGTTCTTCACGTCGACGACGTCGCCGGCCGAGCCGAGTCCGTCGACCTCGTGGGTCAGGATGACCTTGGACATACCGTTACCTACCTTCCGCTGCCGGCGTAGGGCAGGAGCGCCATCTCGCGGGCGTTCTTGACGGCACGGGCGATGAGGCGCTGCTCCTGAACGGAGACGCCGGTGATACGACGGGCGCGGATCTTCCCGCGCTCCGAGATGAACTTGCGGAGGGTCGCGACGTCCTTGTAGTCGATGACACCCACGCGGACCGACTTCGCGGGGGCCGCGTTCTTCGCGCCCTTGCCGCGGATCGGCTTGCGGCGGTCGCCGCTGCTCTTTCCAGCCATAGTGGTTTCCTTAGATTCTGGTTCGCCCCTGCCCCGCCGCGAGCGATCGCGGTGCGGGGGAGGCGTGATTCAGGTGAGGAGAGCGTCCGAGCCGAGGCTCAGAACGGCGTCTCGTCGTTGTAGCTGCCCGGCGTGCTCCACACGTCGCCACCGGCGGGAGCGCTCGGCGCCCACGGCTCCTCGGCCTGACCGCCACGGTTGCCGCCGGCGTTGCCGGAGCCCCCCTGACCGCCGCCGCCGAAGCCGCCCTGGCCGCCGCCGATCTGACCGCCGTTGCCCTGGCCGCCACCGGCCTGGCCGCGTCCGCCTCCACCGGAGGCGCGCGTGACCTGCGCGGTCGCGTAGCGCAGCGAGGGCCCGATCTCGTCGATCTCGAGCTCGATGCTGGTGCGCTTCTCGCCTTCCTTCGTCTCGTAGGAGCGCTGCTTCAGGCGGCCGGTCGCGATGACGCGGCTGCCCTTGGTCAGCGTTCCTGCGACGTTCTCGGCGAACTCGCGCCAGACGGAGGCGCGGAGGAACAGCGCTTCGCCGTCCTTCCAGTCGTTCGCCTGACGGTCGAAGGTGCGCGGCGTGGAGGCGATGGTGAAGTTCGCGACCGCGAGCCCGCCCTGCGTGTAGCGCAGCTCGGGGTCGGCGGTGAGGTTCCCCACCACGGTGATGATCGTCTCGCCGGCCATGAGCGCTACGCCTTGGGAGCGGCCGAGGCCTTGGCGGCCTTGCGGGCGGCCTTCTCGTCGGCGAGCTTCGCGGCGGCCGCGACCTGGGCGATGCCCTCTTCGGCCCGCAGCACCTTGGTGCGCATGACGGCCTCGGACAGCTTCAGCTGACGGTCGAGCTCGTTCGCTGCGGCGGAGGTCGACGTGAAGTCGACGACGGCGTAGATGCCCTCGGACTTCTTGTTGATCTCGTACGCCAGACGACGGCGGCCCCAGACGTCGACCTTGTCGATGGATCCACCATCGGTGCGGATGACGTTGAGGAACTTGTCGAGACTCGGAGCGACGGTGCGCTCATCGATCTCGGGGTCCAGGATGACCATGATCTCGTACTGATGCGTCACTAACCCACCTCCTTCGGACTGAACGGCCACGGTATTTCCGTGACAGGAGGGTATGTAGCATCTGCCCACTCCCGCGGACGCGAGTGCGTCTGGTCGTGGACAACCTGTACAGACTACAACAGGACCGCCGCGACGCGCCGGACGGATCCGCTCGAGGCGCACCATCCCGGGCGCAGGGCGAGGCGGGCACGGGGCCCGGCTCAGCGCCTCAGCGCGACGCCCACCATTCGCGGAGCCGCTGCGTCGCGACCTCCTCGCCGAGCGGACCCTCCTCCAGCCGCAGCTCCAGCAGGAACCGGTACGCCTGCCCGACCTCGGGGCCCGGGGCGAGGCCGAGGATCTCCATGATCCGCGTGCCGTCGAGGTCGGGGCGCTTGGAGGCGAGCTCCTCCTTCTCGGCGAGCTCCGCGATGCGCGCCTCGAGGTCGTCGTAGGCGTGTGCGAGCCGGTCGGCCTTGCGGCGGTTGCGCGTGGTCACGTCGGCGCGGGTGAGGATGTGCAGCCGCTCGAGCAGAGGCCCGGCGTCGGTCACGTAGCGGCGCACCGCGGAGTCGGTCCACGCGCCGTCCGTGTACCCGAAGAAGCGCAGGTGCAGCTCGATGAGGCGGGCCACGTCCTTCGTCGTCTGGTTGTCGAACTTCAGCGCGCGCATCCGCTTGATCGCGAGCTTGGAGCCGACCAGGTCGTGGTGGTGGAAGCTCACCGCTCCGCCCGGCTCGAGCCGCCGCGTGGCCGGCTTCCCGATGTCGTGCAGGAGGGCGGCGAGCCGCAGCACCACGTCGGGCGCGGCTCCGGGGTGCCGCGACTCCTCCAGCGCGATCGCCTGCTCCAGCACGGTGAGGCTGTGGGTGTAGACGTCCTTGTGGTGGTGGTGCTCGTCCTGCTCCAGACGCAGCGCGGGCAGCTCCGGGAGGAAGCGACCGGCCAGACCGGTGTCGACCAGCAGCTCCAGGCCGGCGCGGGGCGAGGCGGTCGCGAGGAGCTTCCGCAGCTCCTCCTGCACGCGCTCCGCCGAGACGTCGTCGATCCGGCCGGCGAGCTCGGCCATGGCCCACTCGACCTCGTCGGTGGTGCGGAAGCCGAGCTGTGAGGTGAAGCGCGCGCCGCGGAGCATCCGGAGCGGATCGTCGCCGAAGGAGAGGTCGGCGGGGGAGGGGGTGCGCAACCGGCCGGCGAGCAGGTCCTCCACTCCTCCCGAGGGATCGACGAGGACGACCTCCGGAAGCCGCAGCGCCATCGCGTTGACCGTGAAGTCGCGCCGCACCAGGTCGCCCTCGAGCGAGTCGCCGAACTCGACCTCGGGCTTGCGGCTCACCCCGTCGTAGCTGTCGCTGCGGTAGGTCGTGATCTCGACCGTCTCGCCGGCCACGCGAGCGCCGATCGTGCCGAAGGCCCGGCCGATGTCCCAGTGCGCCTCGGCGATCGGAGCGACGATCCGCACGATGTCGTCGGGGCGCGCGGAGGAGGTGAAGTCGAGGTCGTGCACGCCGTGGCCGAGGAAGGCGTCGCGGACCGGGCCGCCGACCAGCGCGAGCTCGTGGCCCTGGGCTGCGAACGCCTCCGCCAGCCGCGTCACCGTGGGCGTCCCCGCGAGCGCGCGGAGGGTCTCGAGAGCGGTCTGGACGCTGTGCATTCGCACGATCCTAGTGGCGGGGGGTGTCCCGGCAGCGGGAGACCGTGCCAGGGGGTTACGCCGGGGAACCGCCTGCACAGCGGACGCACCGCCTGCCCCGAGGAGGGCTGCCCGTAGAATCACCCGCATGGAGGCCGAGTGAGTCCGATGCATCGGCGCGACCCCTCCCTCCGCTCCCGCCGCTCGCGGGCGGCCCTCCTCCTGCTCCGCTCGGCAGGTGCTGCCGCCCTCGCGCTCGGCCTGACCGGCGTGGCCTCCCCCGCCCTCGCGGCCCCGGTCGCCGCCGCGACGGCGACCTCGACGCCCGCTCCCGGCACCGTCACCACGACCGCCGGGGCCGGCAGTGACGGCGTCCTGCGGCCCGGCCAGGACCTCGAGCTCTCGATCGCCGTGCGCAACGGCACCACCGAGGCGATCGACAGCGCCGACGTGACGGTCGCCCTCTCCTACGCCACCCTCGACACCCGCGCGGAGCTGCACGACTGGCTCGACGCCGAGGCCGACAACGACACCGACCCGGTCCGTGCGACCGCCCAGCTGCGCCTGCTGCCCTCCAGCACCGCCGAGGCCGGCCTCACCGTGCCGGTCGACCAGATCCCCTTCTCCAACGACCGGACCGCGCTCGGCACCCACGCCGTCCTCGTCACGGTCACCGGTCCAGGTGGTGTCGTCTCGACCGCCCGCACGGCCGTCGAGCTGACCGACGACGCGGCGGCCCCGGAGCCCGAGACCGGCGTCAGCGTCCTCGTCCCGCTCACCGTCCCGGACACGGCCGACGGCCTGCTCTCGGCCGAGGCCCTCGCCGACTACACCGACGGCACGGGGACCCTCACCCGGCAGCTCGACGCGGTCGCGGGGAAGGGCGTCACGATCGGGGTCGACCCGCGCATCCTCGCCTCGATCCGGATCCTCGGCAGCGCCGCTCCGGAGTCGGCGCTCGACTGGCTCGACCGGCTGCAGTCCGTGCCGAACGAGCGCTTCGCCCTGCCGTACGCCGACGCCGACGTCTCGGCCCAGGCGCAGGCCGGGCTCTCCGCGCTCCTCTCTCCCACCTCCTTCGAGTACGCGATCGACGACACCCGCTTCGCCGCGGTCCCCGGCACCGCCAGCCCGGCGCCCACGGTCGCCGTCGACTCCGACCAGCCGGCCGAGGACCTGCCGGCGCGTCCGAGCACCGAGTCGCTGCTCGCCTCCGACTGGAGCACCTCCCTCGGCAGCGTCGCCTGGCCCGACGAGGGCACCCTCCGCGGGTCGGACCTCGACGTCTACGCGGCCAGCGGCATGAACCGCACGGTCGTCCCCTCCTCCGGTCTCCTGCTGCCGGAGGAGGTGACCACGACCTCGCGCGCCACCGTCGGCGACTCGGACCTGGTCGTGGCCGACTCGCGCCTCACCGAGGCGTTCGACGCGGCCGCCACCGCCACCGACGACACCGAGTGGCGCGCCCGCATGTCCGAGATCGCCACCGATCTCGCCGAGGTGCAGGAGGAGGGGACCGCGCCGGACGTCGTGCTCACCCTCGGCCGCGGCTCGGCGATCGGCGCCGCGCGCCTCTCCGAGACCCTCGACGCGATCGAGTCGCTGCCCTGGGCCCGCGGAGTCGCCCTCTCCACCGCCCTCGCCGTCCCCGCGACCGAGGGCGCGAGCGTCGTCGACTCGCCGGAGTCGGAGTCGCGGCTCGACCGGGTGCGCGACCTGCTCGACGCCGGCTCCGAGGTCGAGGCGTTCTCCTCCGTGCTGCAGGAGCCGGAGCTGCTGTCGGGCAAGAGCCGCAACGACGTGCTGGCGCTGCTCTCGGTGACCTGGCGCGGAGACGGCAGCGGCTGGGGCGACGCCGTCGGCGCGGCCATGACCGAGGCCGACCGGACGCTCTCGCTGGTGTCGATCGACGCGACCGGCAGCATCCTGCAGGTCTCCCGCGACTCGAGCATCCCCGTGTACGTCCGCAACGAGCTCCCCTGGCCGATCGCCGTCCGCATCCAGGCCTCGACCTCGAACGCCGTCCTCGACATCGACGAGGAGGCGATCGAGACCACCGAGATCGACGCCCGCTCGCAGGGCCGCGTCCTCATCCCCGTGAAGGCCCGGGTCGGCAACGGAGAGACGAGCCTCGGCCTGCAGCTGACCTCGGCGCAGGGCGTCCCCATCGGCACCCCCACGGGCATGACGACCAGCGTCCGCGCCGACTGGGAGACCGTCGGCACCCTGGTCATCGGGATCGCGCTCGTCGTCGTCTTCGGAGCCGGCATCCTCCGCAACATCCGCCGTCGCCGTCGAGGCGACACCCCTGAGGACGAGGAGGACCCGAACGCCGTGCTCGAGGTCCAGCCCGACCTCGACGACCAGCGATCGGACCCGCGTGGCTAGCTTCTCCCTCGGACGCGCGAGCGCCGTCCTCGCCTCCGGCACGATGGTCTCGCGGATCCTCGGCTTCGTCATGTCGATCGTCATGGCGAACACGATCGGAGCCGCGGTCGCGCCGGGCGCGGACGCCTTCACGACGGCGAACCTGCTTCCCAACACGATCTACTCGATCATCGCGGGCGGCGCTCTGAACGCCGTCCTCGTCCCGCAGATCGTGCGGGCGGGCCTCGACGCCGACGGCGGCCGCGGCTACATCAACCGCCTGCTGACCCTGGCGCTCGGCCTGCTCCTGGTGACAACGATCGCCGCCACGGTCCTCGCTCCCCTGCTCGTGCGCCTCTACGCGCCCGGCTACGGACCGGAGCAGTACCAGCTGGCCGTCGCCTTCGCGTTCTGGTGCCTGCCGCAGGTCTTCTTCTACGGCCTCTTCACGATCCTCGGCGAGGTGCTCAACGCCCGCGGCTCGTTCGGCCCCTTCACCTGGGCGCCCGTGCTGAACAACGTCGTGGTGATCGCCGGGCTCGTCGCCTTCATGGTGCTGTTCGGCGCCGATCCGGAGGGGAACCGTCCGGTCGACTCGTGGTCCCCGGCGATGGTCACCCTCCTCGGCGGGAGCGCGACGCTGGGCATCGTCGTCCAGTCGCTGTTCCTGATGCTCTTCTGGCGGAGGGTCGGCCTCAGCTACCGCCCCGACTTCCGCTTCCGGGGCGTCGGCCTCGGCACGGCCGGGCGGATGTCGCTGTGGTCGTTCGCCACGGTGCTGCTGACCATCGTCGCCGGCATCGTCGAGAGCCAGGTCTCCTCCACCGCGTCCGGCGAGGGGCCCTCGGCCGCGGCGCTGCAGAAGGCGTGGCTGATCTTCATGCTGCCCCACTCGGTCATCGCGATCTCGATCGCCATGGCCTACTTCACCAAGATGAGCGGCCACACCGCACGGGGGGAGATGAAGGAGTTCCGCTCGGACGTCTCCACTTCGCTCCGCCTGGTGCTGATGATGCTCGTCTTCGCCGCCGCCGCGATCGTCGTGGTCGCGGTGCCGTTCGGCTCCGTCTTCACCGACTCGTTCGCGGACGCGCAGGCCATCGGAGCGATCGCCATGGCCTACGTGATCGCCCTGCCGCTGTTCTCCTCGATCGCCATCATGCAGCGCGCGTTCTACGCCCTGAGCGACGGAGCGCGGCCGTTCCTGTTCACCCTGGTGCAGGTCGTCGTGGCGGTCGCCGGGTACCTGATCGTGCTCCGGCTCCCCGCCGACCGCACCGCTGTCGGCATCGCCGCTGCGACCTCGCTCGGCATCTGCGTGCAGGCCCTCGTGGCGGCCCTCCTCCTGCGCCGCCGGCTCGGCGGCCGCGGAGGCAGGCGGATCCTCGTCAGGCTCGCGCAGTTCGTCCTCGCCGCGCTGCCCTCCGCCGCCGCCGGCTACGGCGTCCTGGTCGCCCTCGGCGGCACGCGCGCGGGCGGTTTCGCCGTCTCGAACTACGTGGAGCCGCTGCTCTCGATGGCCGCGATCGGCACCGTGATGGCGCTCGTCTACTTCACGGTCCTCTGGTTCCTCCGGGTGCCGGAGCTGCGCGCCGTCCTCGCTCCGGTGCTCCGCCGACTGGGCCACTGATGCTGCTCTGGTAAAAACCTGGTCAGAGGCCCTTTCCGGTTCTGCTGAGTCGACCGGACCGTAGCGCTGCCCACGCTCCCGGGCCCGCGGAATAGTGCCCGCCTAGGATGTGTTGTAGCCCACGGAGCCGCGGAACGATTCGAGCGACCGGCTCCGGGTGCTCGGCTCCCGCCCCACCCGTCACCGCTCGTACAGACCCCGAGGAGTTGCCGTGCGCGACATCGTCATCATCGGATCCGGCCCCGCCGGCTGGACCGCCGCCATCTACGCGGCGCGCGCCGAGCTGCACCCGGTGGTCGTGGCCTCGTCGGTCGAGATCGGCGGCGACCTGATGAACACGACGGACGTCGAGAACTTCCCCGGCTTCCCCGACGGCGTCCTCGGCCCCGAGCTGATGACCTCGATGCAGGCGCAGGCCGAGAAGTTCGGCGCCGAGACCTTCTACGACGACGTCACCTCCCTCGATCTCGAGGGCGAGGTCAAGACCGTCCACCTCGGCTCCGGCGAGAGCATCGAGGCGAAGACCGTCGTCGTCGCAACCGGATCCGCTTACCGCAAGCTGGGCCTCCACGATGAGGACCGCCTGTCGGGACATGGTGTCTCGTGGTGCGCCACCTGCGACGGCTTCTTCTTCAAGGGCAAGACCATCGCCGTCGTCGGCGGAGGCGACTCCGCCATGGAGGAGGCGACCTTCCTCACCAAGCACGCCGCGAAGGTCTATGTGATCCACCGCAAGGACTCTCTCCGCGCCTCGAAGGTCATGCAGAAGCGCGCCTTCGACAACGAGAGGATCGAGTTCATCTGGAACGCCGAGGTCACCGGCATCACCGGTGAGAACCACGTCGACGGCGTGAAGCTGCGCGACACGGTCGACGGCACCGAGTCCCACCTCGACCTCGACGGCCTGTTCATCGCGATCGGCAACGACCCGCGCACGCACGTCGTTCACGGCAAGCTCGACCTCACCACCGAGGGCACCATCTCGGTGGTCGGCCGCTCCTCCCAGACCTCCGTTCCCGGCGTCTTCGCCGCCGGCGACGTGATCGACCCGACCTACCGTCAGGCCGTCACCGCCGCGGCATCCGGAACGGTCGCCGCCCTCGACGCGGAGCACTACCTCGCTTCGCTCGCCGATGGCACCGCCCACACCGAAGGCTCACCCCGGGCCGAGCTCATCACCCGCTGACCGTCCGGTCATCGCACATCGGAGCCGGCAGCCCGCCGACTCGTGAAGGAGAGAACACCATGTCCACCGCGAAGAGCGTCACCGACGCATCGTTCCAGTCCGACGTCCTCGACTCCGAGAAGACCGTCCTGGTCGACTTCTGGGCCGAGTGGTGCGGCCCCTGCCGCATGGTCGCGCCGATCCTCGACCAGATCTCGGCCGAGCACGGCGACAAGATCGAGATCGTCAAGCTGAACGTCGACGAGAACCCGCAGACCGCTGCGAAGTACCAGATCACGTCGATCCCGGCGATGAAGGTCTACCAGAAGGGCGAGGTCGTGAAGACCGTCATCGGCGCCAAGCCGAAGCCGGCCCTCGAGGCCGACCTGGCCGCGTTCCTCTGAGTTCGCACCCCTGACCGCCCTCTGCGGTCTCCGAGAGCCCCTGTCACGTCGTGACGGGGGCTCTCCTCGTTCCCGGGGCTGTTTCACGTGAAACAGCCCCGCTGGGACGCAGGCCACGCTCCCTGCGGTGGCGCCCGACCGCCCCGCCGCAGCACAGGACCGGCCGGTACTGTGGATCCACCCGGCTCCGGCCGGAGAGACACTGTCCACCGAGCGAAGCGGAACCATCGTGACCAACCGCGGCACCAACCTCGACCCCTGGTACAACTCCTATGCGGAGCGCACGGCCGGTCTGGCCGCCAGCGAGGTCCGAGCCCTGTTCGCCGTCGCGTCACGCCCCGAAGTGGTCTCGCTCGCCGGCGGCATGCCGTTCGTGTCCGCGCTCCCCCAGGACCTGGTGACCGGTGCCATCGACACCGTGATGCGGGAGCAGGGACCCGTCGCGCTGCAGTACGGGTCGGGCCAGGGCGTGCCCGTCCTGCGCGAGCAGATCCTCGACGTCATGGCCCTCGAGGGCATCTCCGCCAGCGCGGACGACATCGTGGTCACCACGGGCTCTCAGCACGCCCTGGAGCTCGTCTCCAAGCTGTTCCTGGACCCGGGGGACGTCGTCCTCTCCGAGGGCCCCAGCTACGTCACGGCGATGGTCATCTTCCGGTCGTACCAGGCCGAGGTCGAGCACGTCCCGATGGACGAGCACGGGCTCATCCCCGCCGCCCTCCGCGAGCACATCGCCCGCGTGCGCGCCGCCGGCAAGACGATCAAGTTCCTGTACACGATCCCCACCTTCCACAACCCCGCGGGCGTGACCCTCAGCTGGGAGCGCCGGGTCGAGATCCTCGAGATCTGCAAGTCCGAAGGAATCCTCGTGCTCGAGGACAACCCGTACGGCCTCCTCTACTTCGAGGACGTCCCGCCGAAGGCGATGCGCTCGCTGGAGGAGGACGGAGTGATCTACCTCGGCACGTTCTCGAAGACGCTCGCTCCCGGCTTCCGGGTGGGCTGGGCTCTCGCTCCGCACGCGATCCGCGAGCGGCTGATCCTCGCCAACGAAGCGGCCGTCCTCAGCCCGTCGTCCTTCAGCCAGCTGGTCATCTCGAAGTACCTCGAGACGGCCGACTGGCGCGGACAGATCGACACCTTCCGCGGCGTCTACCGCGAGCGGAAGGAAGCGATGCTGAAGGGCCTGCAGACCCATCTGCCCGGCCTCAGCTGGACGAACCCGAACGGCGGCTTCTACGTCTGGGTCACGCTGCCCGAGGAGCTCGACTCCAAGGCGATGCTGCCGCGCGCAGTGAAGGAGCTCGTCGCGTACACGCCTGGCACTGCGTTCTACGGCAACGGAGACGGACGTCAGAACATCCGCCTCTCGTTCTGCTACCCGACGCCGGAGCGCATCGGTGACGGCATCCGCCGCCTCGCCACGGTCATCAACGGAGAGCTCGATCTGCTGTCGACCTTCGCGGGCACGGGCCGGCTGAGCAGCGCCGACGCGAGCAAGCGTGACGCCGTCCTGCCGCCGAACGTCTCCTGACACCGCTCCTTCGATAAGAAAGCCCTGGTCATGACCGATTTCTCTGTGCTCGACCGTACACTCGACATCGTCGTCATCAGCGGTGGCATCAGCCACGAGCGCGACGTCTCCCTGCGGTCGGGCCGTCGCGTGGCGGACCGTCTGTCCGCCATGGGCCACCGCGTCTCCCTGCACGAACCGGACGCCGGCCTCCTCTCGACGCTCCTGCAGAAGCGTCCCGACGTCGTCTGGCCCGCGGTGCACGGAGCGAGCGGCGAGGACGGTGCACTCCTCGGGCTCCTCGAGGCGGCGGGCTTCGCCTACGTCGGCTCGCAGACGGACGCGGCGCGCCTCGCCTGGTTCAAGCCGACCGCGAAGACGCTCGTCGCTCGCGCCGGCTTCTCGACCCCGCGCTCCGTCACCCTCCCCCGCGAGACCTTCCGCGAGCTCGGAGCCGCTGGGATCCTGGAGCAGGTCGAGGCGCACCTGCCGGGCTCCCTCGTGGTGAAGCCCGCTCAGGGCGGTTCAGCCCAGGGCGTCAGCATCGTGACGGAGTCGTCGCAGCTCCCGCGAGCGATGGTCGAGGCGTACACCTACGGCGACGTCGTGCTCATCGAACAGCAGATCCAGGGAACCGAGGTCTCCGTCGGTGTTCTCGACCTCGGTGACGGACCTTTCGCCCTGCCGCCTGTCGAGATCGCACCCGTCGCGGGCCAGTACACCTTCGAGGCGCGCTACAACGCGGGGGAGACGCACTTCTACACGCCGGCCCGGATCTCGCCGGAGATCACGGAGGAGGTGTCCCGCGTGGCCGTTGCGATCCACGAACTGCTGGGACTCCGCCACCTGTCGCGGCTCGACTTCATCATCGACGACGCCGGACTCCCCTGGTTCTTCGACGCGAACGTCCTTCCCGGAATGACCGAGACGTCGCTCGTTCCCCAGGCCATCGAGGCGTCCGGCCGCTACCTCGGCGACGTCTACTCCACCCTCGCGAAGCTCGCAGCCTTCTGACTCCATACCGTTTCACGTGAAACGGTCCGCTGCGCGTCCGCTCCTGGTCGAGTGGCTGCGACGTCGTTCTGATCAGATGCTTCAAAGCAAACCCGACGAGTAGACGCGTCTCGGCCGATCGAGACCCGCGATCGCTCCCTTCTCTTATGACGCGGGTCGAGTAGCCGCGCAACTACGTGTCCTGGTCTTCATCTGCAGACCGTCAGTGCCAACTCGGGGGATTGCCCACGGCCGCGTATCGACTCCCACCAACGCCAGACGTATGTCGCCGTGCCGGTCGACTAACCGCAGATCAGCGCGGGGATCCCGCCTTCCACCGCGCTAAGCCCGCCAAGAGTCGACCTGGCCCACGGGCATCGATCGCCACCTGGTCCTCATCGTCATACTGGTCGAGGAACCGCATTGCCGCGTATCGAAACCCGGACACCCCTCAGTGGGTACCAGGTGAGGCATTGCCTGGAGCAATATATCCACGCCCATCATTCGCCCTTATCCGCAGACATACCGGTGAAGAGCGGTAGTGTGTCGAATCGAGGCTCACCACGATCGCCACCCGCGCCATCTCTGGGAAGAACCGACCTGCTCTATCGACACTGATCGACACCAGGCACTCACGGCCATGCTGGTCGAGTGGCCACGACGCGACGTATCGGGACCCGCGGCCCGAAGGGACCCCTCTCGCTTGGTTCTCCGACCTCAACTCCGCCTCGGGGGGGTGGTGCCTGAAATTCGTTGGTCAGGTGAGCGATCTCTTTCAAACACTGCGGTCGAAGTCCGTCCCACGATGATCCGCAGGTGCGTCTAAGGTTCTCGGCAGGGGCGTTTCACGTGAAATGCTTCCGCGGCCGTTGAGCAACTTCAATCGGAAGAGATGCGCCCTGTGGAGCGAGTCAAGCCGACGAGGGCCTCCTGATTGACCTGACGAGTTCGTAGCTCTTCAATGGCCAGGCCGCCCTAGAGCGCACCGTTTCACGTGAAACGGCCCTTCCAATGTGTCTTTCAGTGCTCTCTGGGGGCGACCGCCGACGGGGTCCTCCGTAGGACATCGGCGAACCCACTGATCACATCGGCGTCGATCCGCAAATGGAGGGATACTGCATTTCGTCTTACTTGCCCGCCCGCTGGCCAATGCCTGGAGGCCCAGGAAGCGCTCCTCCCGAGGAACATGGGATGCACGGTCAGCCAAGGGGGTCCTCATCGCAGCGGTGAATGGAGGGCTGTTTCACGTGAAACATTGCGTACGCGACTATCGGCGACGATGACGTCGCCCTGGGTAGCGGAGAGCGCCAACGAGTACGACCCGTCCAGGCGCCCGTCCTGCGCCCGCCAGCGAGTCACCGCACGCGATATCAACTCCGGAGGGCGACGATGTCTGAATTACGCCAACCCTCGATCCGGCGCTCCACGCCTACTCGACCGCACATAGGCATATCGTGAGTTGCTCTATCCAGAAATCAATGCCCCCGACACCCGGCGATTGTCGCCGATCGGTAATACCGGCCGTATTCGCGACCAGGCCCGGAGTCAGCGGGGCCTCGCAGATCCTGGGGCCACCTCATCAGGCTCTACCGGTCATAAGGGCTTGACAATCAGAGAAATGGCGACGACCGAGAGTGCCGAGCTCGCACGGCAGCTCGTAGGTCACCTCAAGCGTACTGATCTCTGTGATCGTGATGCCGACGAGGGAAGCAGATACCGCCTCATCAGCCATTACTGCCTAGACCACAGCAAGAGCGCGCCCTCGCCACCCCACGGCGGATCAGTGGCAGCCGCTAGGCCGGCCCACTACGGAGCGAGCGACACCTCGGTCGGCTCCCCGATCTCGGCGAGGATGCGGTTCAAGTCCTGGATGGTGGCGAAGTCGATGACCATCTGGCCCTTACGTGCGCCCAGGGTGACCTTGACGCGCGTGTTCAACCGGTCGCCGAGGTGATCCGCGATCGACGAGAGGTGTCCGGAGTGCCCGCCCTGCTCCTCCACCACGGGACGCACGGTCGTCCGCGGCGCCTTCATCTGCGCGGCGGCAGCCTCGGCGGCACGGACGGACAGGTCCTCGTTGACGATCTTGTCGGCCAGGCGGCGCATCATCTCGACGTCGTCGAGGGACAGAACTGCACGCGCGTGTCCTGCGGTCAGGACGCCGGCAGCGACGCGGGCCTGCACATCGGCCGGGAGCCGCAGGAGACGGAGCGTGTTCGAGATCTGCGGCCGCGAACGTCCGAGCCGCGTCGCCAGGGCCTCCTGGGTGATCCCGAAGTCGCTGAGGAGCTGCTGGTAGGCGGACGCCTCCTCGAGCGGGTTGAGGTCGGCGCGGTGCAGGTTCTCCAGCAGCGCGTCGCGGAGCATGTTCTCGTCGGCCGTGTCCTTGACGACCGCGGGGATGGTGGTCAGTCCCGCGGCCTTCGAGGCGCGGAACCGGCGCTCACCCATGACGAGCTCGTACTTCGCTCCGCCGCGAGCCGTCACGGGCCGGACGACGATCGGCTGCAGCACTCCGAACTCGCGGATGCTGTGGACGAGCTCGGCGAGGTCGTCCTCGTCGAACACCGACCGCGGCTGCGCCGTGTTGGGGGTGATGTCGGCGAGGGGGAGTCGCGCCAAGCGCGCTCCGGGGACCTCGAGGAGCTCCTCGGCACGGGCCGAATCGCCGACCTGATCAGGAAAGAAGACGTCGACGGGCCGGGAGCGCGACTCGTCGCTGGTCGGGATGAGCGAGCCGATCCCCCGGCCGAGTCCCGTGCGCTTGGTCGCCATCAGCGTGCCTCTCCTTCGTGTGCCGTCTCGGGTGTCTTCCGGGCTCCGCGTCGTGCGATCTCCGCGGCCGCCTCCAGATACGCCAGCGAACCGGACGACTGCGGGTCGTAGCTGATCACGCTCTGTCCGTAGCTCGGCGCCTCCGAGATCCTCACGTTGCGCGGGATCACCGCGCGCAGCACCTCCTTCGGGAAGTGCTCTCGGACATCCGCTGCCACCTGCTGGGAGAGGTTCGTGCGGCCGTCGTACATCGTCAGGAGGATCGTCGAGACACCGAGGTTCGGATTGAGGTGCCGCTCGATCAAGTCGATGTTCTTGAGCAGCTGGCTGAGCCCCTCGAGCGCGTAGTACTCGCACTGGATCGGGATGAGCACCTCGCGAGCGGCGACGAACGCGTTGATGGTCAGCAGACCGAGCGACGGCGGGCAGTCGATGAAGACGTAGTCGAACGGCTCGTCCATGGTGTCGAGCATGCGGTCGAGCGCACGGCGGAGACGCTGCTCGCGTGCGACGAGCGAGACCAGCTCGATCTCGGCGCCGGCCAGGTGGATGGTCGCCGGCACACCGTAGAGCGAGGCGAACTCCGGGCTCTTCTGCACGACGTCCGCGAGGGGAGTGTCGTTGACGATCACGTCGTACACGCTGGCCGTCTCGGCGCGGTGCTCGATGCCCAGGGCCGTCGACGCGTTGCCCTGCGGATCGAGGTCGATGACGAGCACCTTCGCCTCACCGCGGGCGAGCCCGGCGGCGAGGTTGACGGTCGTCGTCGTCTTGCCGACGCCGCCCTTCTGGTTCGAGATCGTGATGACGCGCGTCGACTCGGGCTTCGGCAGCGGCTGGGCGTTCAGCAGTGCGCGCCGACGGGTCATGTCCGCGATCTCCCGGGCCAGGGGAGTCGAGGAATCGAAGCCTCCGGTCAGACCGGCGGAATCGGTTTGTTTCACGTGAAACCTTCGCTCAGCGAGTGGGACGGACATCAGCACCGAGGAGTCGACGGACGAGGAGTCGGGGGCTCACTGCGGCGTCGTGGCGATCAACCCACTGTAGCCCGGACGACCCTCGTCACTTCGGAGAGCACGCCGTCGCCGAGCACGACGACCTCGGGCGGGGAGAGCCGGAAACGACGGATCTGCTTGGCCGCCGCCTCGATCTCCTTCTCGGCGTTGATGCCCTTCAGCAGGACCAGCTCGCCTCCGGGCCGCAGCAGCGGCGCGGTCAGCGGGATCAGCTTCGAGAGGGCGCTGACCGCCCGAGCGGTCACCTGGTCGAGAGGCTCCGCGAGCTCCGCCTCTTCAGCACGGGCTCGAAGAACTGAGACATTCTCGAGTGCGAGTCCGTCGACCTGCTCCTGAAGCCAGACGACGCGACGCTCCATCGGCTCGATGAGCACGAAGCGGACGTCGGGCCGCACGATGGCCAGGACGAGCCCGGGAAGGCCCGCGCCACTGCCGACATCACCGACCAGTCCAGGACCCAGGAGAGGGGCCACCAGGGCGCTGTTGAGCACGTGCCGCGTCCAGAGCCGGGGGAGCTCCAGCGGCCCGATCAGGCCGCGCTCCTCGCCCTGGTCGGCGAGAGCCTCCGTGAAGCGCCGCAGGAGGGGCAGGCGGTCGCCGGCGATCGCCGCAGCGGCTGCGGGCTCGGCCTCGAGGCTCGACTCCACGCTGCTCAGCCGCGGGTGATGACGGTGTGGCGCTCGCGCGCCTCGCCGCGCGACTCCGACACGAAGCCACGCTCGCCCACCATGTCGTGGACCAGCTTGCGCTCGTACGACGACATGGGCGGGAGCGAGGCCGACGTCGCGCCGTCCTCGATCCGCTCGATCGCGCGGTCGACCAGCTGGGCGAGCTCCGCCTCGCGGGCGTCGCGGGAGCCGCCGATGTCGAGGATGAGGCGGGAGAACGCGCCGGTCTTCGTCTGGACCGCCAGTCGCGTCAGCTCCTGCAGCGCCTGGACGGCGTCGGGACGGGAGAGCACCCGGAGGTTCGTGTCGCCGGAGGCGGTGACCGAGAGGTAGGCGCGGCCGTTGCGGACCTCGATGTCGATGTCGCCGTCGAGATCGCAGATGTCGAGGAACTCCTCGATGTAGTCGGCGGCGACGTCCCCCTCGTCCTCGAGCTGAGAGAGCGTGGACTCGGGCGCCTCGTCGACGGCGGACGCGTCCACGTCCACGGGTGCGGACGCGTCGTCGGTGATGGTCTGCATCGGATCGGTCATGGCGGCTCTACTTCTTTCCGGCTTGCTTCTTGGAGCGGTTCTTGCTCACGGGCTGCGTGCGCTGCAC
The DNA here is from genome assembly GCF_002931975.1 of Rathayibacter sp. AY1F3. Taxonomy (NCBI): domain Bacteria; kingdom Bacillati; phylum Actinomycetota; class Actinomycetes; order Micrococcales; family Microbacteriaceae; genus Rathayibacter; species Rathayibacter sp. AY1F3. Next base: position 232,276 of record NZ_PSVF01000002.1, read on the forward strand.
GGCCTTCTTCTCGACGAGGGTGACGTCGCCGGCGGCCGTGGTCTCCTCGACCAGCTTGCCCTTGCGGCGCAGGCGCTCCTCGCGGGCCTTGGCGGCCTCGCTGCCCGGGGTCGGCATGTTCCGGATGACGATGAACTGCTGGATCATCGTCCAGATGTTCGAGGTCAGCCAGTAGAACATCACGCCGAGGGGGAAGGCGAAGCCCGAGAAGGCGAAGACGAGGGGGAGGATGTAGAGCAGGATCCGCTGCTGTTTGAACGTCGGCGAGGCCTTCGCCTCGGGCGACATGTTCTTCGACACGATCTGCAGCTGCGTGATGAACTGCGACGCGGTCATCAGGACGACCATGATCACCGCGATGATGATGACCGGCTCCTGGCCGCCCTCGGCGAGTGCGCCCTGGATCGACTGGTGCAGCGGTGCGACGCCGAAGAGGTTCGCCTCGCCGAACTGGCGAGCGAGCGTCTCGTCGAGCGGGCCCACGCCCTTCTGGCTGTGCTGAGCCGCGTTCAGCACCGAGAACAGGCTGAAGAAGATCGGCATCTGGATCAGAAGGGGCAGGCAGGAGGCGAGCGGGTTGGTGCCCGTCTTCTTGTAGAGCTCCATGGTCTCGCGGGACATCGCCTCGCGGGACAGCTGGTCGCGCTTGCCCTTGTACTTGTCCTGGATCTTCTTGAGCTGGGGCGCGACCTCGAGCATCCGGCGCTGGCTCTTGATCTGCTTGACGAAGATCGGGATGAGCGCGGCGCGGATGACGATGACCAGGCCGACGATCGAGAGGACCCAGGTGATTCCCGCGGCCGCCTCCATGCCGGTGAAGGTCAGCAGCTGGTGGAAGGCGACGAGGAGCAGCTCGACCACCCACTTGAGGGGCCAGAGGATCGTGCCGAGGAGGTCCATGGAGTGGGGTCAGTCCTTTCGAGGGCCCACGACGAACCCGGCTCGCGTCACGGCGAAGCGGGTCCGGCCGGAAGCCGGTCGGTGCAGGGGGATCGAGGTCGGGACGTCGTCGATGCCGCCGGCCGCCCACGGGTGGCAGCGGAGCAGACGGCGGGCCGCGAGGACGGAGCCGAGGACGAGCCCGTGGAGCTGGACCGCCTGGAGCGCGTACGCGGAGCACGAGGGGTAGTAACGGCAGACGTCCCCGTAGAGAGGGGACACGACCGCCCGGTAGACGATCAGGAGCAGGACGCCGATGTTCCGCGGCAGCAGGATGATCGCCCACCCGAGCCGGGCGAACGGCGCCTCGCGGCGGGGGAGCACGGCGGTCACGAGGACGCCCCGCTCTTCCGCGCGGCTCGCGCCATCGCGGACCACACCTCGGAGCGCAGCTCCGACCAGGGGGCGTCGGCGCTGCCGGGCAGCGCGCGGACGACGACCTGGGTGCCGGGGTCGATCTCGGGGACGAGCTCGAACGCCACGGCCTTGAGCCGGCGGCGGACGGTGTTGCGCGTCACCGCGGTGCCGACCGTCTTGGCGACGATGAACCCGAACCGCGCCGGATCGCCCGCGGAGGACCGGCGGACATACGTGACGGTGTGCGGTCCTGTGGACCGCACACCGCGACGGACGACTGTCCGGTACTCGCCTCCGTGGACGATGCGATTGGCTCTGGCCAGCACCGCTGGTCGGTACCGCTCGCTGCTAGGCGGAGAGCTCGGTGCGCCCCTTGGCGCGGCGCGCGCTGAGGATGCCGCGGCCGGCACGGGTGCGCATGCGCAGACGGAAGCCGTGCACCTTGGCGCGACGACGGTTGTTCGGCTGGAAGGTTCGCTTGCTCATAATCAGATCTCCACGTACGTGTTCCGCGGCGCGAACCGGCACCACCCGCTCGGGCGGAGACTCGGATCCTCCGGGAAGAAGGGGTGCCCGGCTGCGGAATCCGCTCGGCCTGCGAGGGCCGCACGGACGACACCGGGCAGGCGTCAACTGATTTAAACTACGGCCTGTTCCGCCACCGGTCAAATGTGGACGGCGCGAAACCTCGATCATGCACACGGGACACGGGGTTCCGCGCATTGACACGCGGGTGTCGCTGTGGTGGATTTGTCTCCCGTCGACTCCGTTCGTTACGGTGTTGAGCCGCAGTTATCCACAGGTGGGATCCGCGTCCTCCCGCGCCCGCACAGGCATCGCTCGAGGCCGGTGGACAACCCTGTGGAGAGAGCGGCACTCGAGACCCGGCTCCGCGCCCGGTCCGCGACGCCCCTGCAGCGGGCGGCGACGGGTCCGGCGGAGACGGCGATCCCGCAGCGACTTCACAGCGACAGCACCCAGGACCGGAGACAGATGGCAGACGACACGTCGATGGTCGACGCGTGGAACGTGATCCTCGGCGCACTGTCCCAGGACGAGCGGATCACCGCTCCCCTCTACGGGTTCGTCTCGCTCGTGGAGCCCAAGGGCATCATGGCGGGCACCTTCTACCTGGAGGTCCCGAACGAGTTCACCCGCGGGATGCTCGAGCAGCGCGTGCGCGTGCCCCTGCTCAGCGCGATCGGGACGCTCGACGACTCCTTCGGCGTCACGACGTTCGCCTTCGTGGTGAACCCCGACATCGAGCACGAGCCCCTCAGCTCCCCGTCGTCGCAGGAGTCGATGAACCCGTTCGAGCCGATCACCGCCTCCTCGGCGACGGTCGCGCCGACCCGCGGGGTCGAGGAGCTGCGGACCGTGCCGGCGACCGACACCCGGCTGAACCCGAAGTACAGCTTCGACAACTTCGTCATCGGAGGCTCCAACCGGTTCGCGCACGCCGCGGCCGTCGCCGTCGCCGAGGCTCCCGCCAAGGCCTACAACCCGCTCTTCGTCTACGGCGACTCCGGGCTCGGCAAGACGCACCTCCTCCACGCCATCGGCCACTACGCGATGAGCCTCTACCCGGGGATCCGCGTGCGGTACGTCTCGAGCGAGGAGTTCACGAACGACTTCATCAACTCGATCGCGAACAACCGGGGCAACGCCTTCCACGGCCGCTACCGCAACGTCGACATCCTCCTGATCGACGACATCCAGTTCCTGCAGGGGAAGGCGGAGACGCAGGAGGCGTTCTTCCACACCTTCAACCAGCTGCACGACCACAACAAGCAGGTCGTGATCACGTCCGATCTGCCGCCGAAGGCACTGACGGGCTTCGAGGACCGGATGCGCTCGCGCTTCGAGTGGGGCCTCATCACCGATGTGCAGGCTCCCGACCTCGAGACCCGCATCGCGATCCTCCGCAAGAAGGCGGTCAGCGAGAAGCTGCTCGTGCCCGACGACATCCTCGAGTTCATGGCGTCGAAGGTGTCGAGCAACATCCGCGAGCTCGAGGGGACGCTCATCCGCGTCACCGCGTTCGCGAGCCTGAACCGGACGCCGGTCGACATGTCGCTCGTGCAGACCGTGCTGAAGGACCTGATCACGCTCGACGAGGACAACGTCATCTCGCCGGTCGACATCATCAACCACACCGCGGACTACTTCAAGCTCACGGTCGACGACCTCTACGGCTCGTCGCGCTCGCAGGCCGTCGCCACCGCGCGCCAGATCGCCATGTACCTGTGCCGCGAGCTGACGAACCTCTCGCTGCCCAAGATCGGCCAGCTGTTCGGCAACCGCGACCACACCACGGTCATGTACGCGAACAAGAAGATCTCGGAGCTCATGAAGGAGCGCCGCAGCATCTACAACCAGGTCACCGAGCTGACCACCCGCATCAAGACGAACCGCTAGCCCGCAGTCGTACGGTCCCCGGGACCACCTGTTCCGGGTGGCGTGCCCCGGGGTCCATCGGCGTCCGTGCGCGGTGGTCGGGTAGTCGCTCCCCTTTCCTCGTGTGAGGGGAGGGAGCGACGGGGATCGCGGCGCGAGCAGCAGGACGTCGGTGTCGGCGCGCGTCGAGATCAGGCGAAGGCGCTGGCGGGGGTCTCGATACGGCTCGCTGGGGCTACTCGACCAGCATGAACCGCACGTTCTCAAGGGGTCCGGGTGAGCGGCTGAGCGGCCGGCGTGCGATCGAACGGTGTCGATCCGCCGTGCGACGGCCAGGAGAGCAGCGCAGGGGAGAGGGAGCGCGCATCGTCTTCCGCGCCGCTCGGACGGCGCGAGCCGCGTTCGACGGTCTCCGTCGTGACCCGGAAAAGTCGTCGACGGACTCCTCGACCCTCCGCGCGGGCCTCGGACACGCCGCCTCGCGCGCCTCGGAGGGCCGATTTCCACAGTGTGAGGAACCTGTGGATAACTGTGGACAACCGCCTCGGGACTGTGCGCCGGGAGAGCCCGCCTGTGGAGGGCGACCGGTCGGCTCGGATCCCTCCACAGGGCGTCCACGGGCCCGCTCACACTCCCTCCACAGGGGCGGGTCCCTCCGATCCCACCCAGGAGTAGGGGTCCGAAGCGTTTTCCACAGTTTCCACACGTGTTAACACTGTTAACGCAGTTCTCTCTTTAATGAAGCCTCGACCGGCAACCTCTCCACAGCGGCTCGGGAGTGCTCGGCGGTCCACCCCCTTCCGAGCTCGCCGAGCCCGGCGGGTACGATGGGCGACGGTCTTCGTCCGCGACTCGTCAGGGGTGTACTCGTGAGGTTCCAAGCCAACCGCGATGTCTTCAGCGAGGCGGTGTCCTTCGCGGTCAAGCTGCTTCCGCAGCGCACGACCCTGCCGATCCTCTCCGGAGTCCTCATCGAGGCGACCTCCGAGGGTCTGACGCTGTCCTCCTTCGACTACGAGGTGTCCGCGCAGACGCAGATCGCGGCCGACGTGGAGGAGACGGGGACCGTGCTCGTCTCGGGCCGTCTGCTCGCCGACATCGCGAACCGCCTCCCCAACGCTCCCGTGCGCATCGCCACGGAGGAGTCGCGCGTCTCGGTCTCGGCCGGCTCGGCGCACTTCACGCTCCTGCAGATGCCCGTGGAGGAGTACCCGAGCATCCCCGAGATCGACGCCTCCACCGGCCTCGTCCCGGCCGACGCCTTCGCGGCCGCCGTCTCGCAGGTGGCGGTCGCCGCCTCCCGCGACGACGTGACCCCCGTCATCACCGGCGTGCAGCTCGAGATCACCGAGAACACGATCGGCCTCGTCGCGACGGACCGCTACCGCGTCGCCGTCCGCGAGATCGACTGGGACAACGGGGACAACCCCGCGCCCACCCAGCCGCTCACCGCCCTCGTGCCCGCGCGCACGCTGCAGGAGGTCGGCAAGACCTTCGGCCACTCCGGCACCGTCTCCGTCGCGATCACCAACCGCGACGAGCGCGAGCTGATCGCCTTCACCGCGGACCGCAAGACCGTCACCTCGCTGCTGATCAAGGGCAACTTCCCGCCCGTGAAGCGCCTCTTCCCCGCCTCCGTCGAGAACTACGCGGTCATGTCGACCAGCGACCTCATCGAGGCCACCCGCCGCGTCTCGCTCGTGCTCGAGCGCGAGGCGGCCCTCCGCTTCAGCTTCAGCAGCGACGGCCTCACCCTCGAGGCCATCGGCTCCGAGCAGGCGCAGGCGTCCGAGAGCATCGACGCGATCGTGACCGGCGACGACGTGGTCGTCTCGCTCAAGCCGCAGTTCCTGCTCGACGGCCTCGCCGCCGTCCACTCGGAGTTCGTGCGCATCGCGTTCACGAAGACCGAGAACCCCAACAAGCCCGGCCCCGTCCTGATCACCGCGCAGACCTCGCGGGAGCAGCCCGGCAGCGACAGCTACCGCTACCTGCTCCAGCCCAACCTGCTGCTGCGCTGACCACTCCCCGGATCGCAGAGCCGCGACCGCCCCGCTCCCGACGAGCGCCCGCCCGCCGGACAACGAATCCAGGAAGGTTCACCATGCACATCGGACTCGTCGGCCTCGGCAAGATGGGCGACAACATGCGCTCCCGCCTCCGCTCCAAGGGGCTCGAGGTCACCGGCTACGACCGCAATCCCGACGTCTCGGACGCGGCCTCTCTCGACGAGATGATCGCCGCACTCCCCTCGCCCCGCATCGTCTGGGTGATGGTGCCGGCCGGCGAGATCACCGACGCGGTCGTCAAGGACCTGTCGGAGAAGCTCAGCGAGGGCGACCTCGTCATCGACGGCGGCAACTCCCGCTTCACCGAGGACTTCAAGCACGACGCGCTGCTGAAGCCCAAGGGCATCCACTACATCGACGCGGGCGTCTCCGGCGGCGTCTGGGGACTCCAGAACGGCTACGGCCTGATGGTCGGCGGCCCGAAGGAGCTCGTCGAGTACGCCATGCCCGTCTTCGACGCGCTGCGCCCCGAGGGCCCCCGCGAGGAGGGCTTCGTCCACGTCGGCGAGGTCGGCGCCGGCCACTACGCGAAGATGGTCCACAACGGCATCGAGTACGCCCTGATGCAGGCGTTCGCCGAGGGCTACGAGCTGCTCGAGACCCGCAGCGACATCATCAAGGACGTCACGGGCACCTTCAAGGCCTGGCAGCGCGGCACGGTCGTGCGCTCCTGGCTGCTCGAGCTCCTCGTCCGCGCCCTCGAGCAGGACCCGGACTTCAAGAACATCGAGGGCTACGTGCAGGACTCGGGCGAGGGCCGCTGGACCATCGAGGAGGCCATCAACAACGCCGTCCCGGTGCCCACGATCAGCGCCTCGATCTTCGCCCGCTTCGTCTCCCGTCAGGAGGACTCCCCCGCGATGAAGGCCGTCGCAGCGCTCCGCAACCAGTTCGGCGGGCACTCCGTCAAGGCCGTCGACTGAGTCGGCTGGTGAGGACTGCCTCCGGCAGTCCTCACGGCGGTCGGCTTCCGGAGGGGGGCGCGTTCCGCAGGGCCGGTGACGGGCGGCGGACTGCGGCCCGCCGCCCCCGTGAGGCAGGGATGCTCTCATGGAGGCGGCGGGCCTCCGGCCGCCTCCACCTTGCTACCGGCGTCGGGCGGCGAGCCTGCGGCCGCCTTCACGGGCGGGGACGGGGCGCCGCCGATCATGGTGAGCGAGTAGTGGCCCCGGACGGGCGTATCGGGATCCGCGTCCCGGACGGTTCCGCCGCCGTGCTGGTCGAGTAGCCCGCAGGGGTGTGTCGAGACCGGGGGCGAAGGCCTGGCCGACCGTGGGACAGCGGGCCGCAGGCGCCGGAGCGGGTGGATCGGCCGAGCGAGACGGGCCAGGAGCCCGCAGGGGTGCAGTGAAGGCCCGCGACGACGGGTGGAGGAGAGGAGCGCGACGTGCAGGTGACGCAGCTGGCGCTCAGCGACTTCCGGAACTACGAGTCGGTCGATGTCGAGCTCGTGCCCGGACCGAACCTCTTCGTCGGCCGCAACGGCCAGGGCAAGACGAACCTCGTCGAATCTCTCGGCTACCTCTCCACCCTGGGCTCGCACCGCGTGTCGAGCGACCAGGCGCTCATCCGCGCCGGCCGGGACAGCGCCGTGGTGCGCGCCCGCCTCCGCAACGGCGAGCGCGACCTGCTGGCCGAGGTGCAGATCAACCGCTCCTCCCCCAACCGCGCGCAGATCAACCGCGGCGGGATCAAGCCGCGCGAGCTCCCCCGCTTCTTCTCCAGCGTCCTCTTCGCGCCGGAGGACCTCCTCCTCATCCGCGGCGACCCGTCGGCCCGCCGCCGCTTCCTCGACCAGCTGGTGATCCTCCGCTCCCCGCGGATGAGCGCCGTCCAGGCCGACTACGAGCGGGTGCTGCGCCAGCGCAACTCGCTGCTCAAGTCCGCACGGGCGAGCGGCGTCCGCGACCCCTCGAAGCTCGGGACCCTCGACATCTGGGACGAGCGCCTGATCGCGCTCGGGACAGAGATCATGCAGTCGCGCCTCACCCTGGTGGAGGAGCTGAGCGGACCGGTGCGCGCCGCGTACGAGGCGGTCGCCGGCGCCGATCAGCGTCCGGTGCTCCGCTCCCGCCTGAGCATCGAGGGCGCGGTCGACGACGACGGCGAGCCCGTGGAGCAGCCGGGCGCCGCGTCACCGGCGGCGG